>NZ_CP046919.1:326748-653497 GCF_011387195.1 Streptococcus ruminicola | reverse complement strand
AAGACCACTAAAACCTTTAGATTATTTAGTAACTTTGCTTGCTTTTGGGGTGATATACGCTTACTTCAGTAATCTTTTATTTGTTGGTGGAGATATAAAAAATGATTTATTATTTTTCCGTGATTCCCCATTGGCGTTTTTGGTCGCATTACAACCCTTTATTATCGGACCAATCCTAGAAGAGTTAGTTTATCGTGGTGTTTTGATGACTAGCTTTTTTGAGAAATCAAAATTTTACTTAGATTGCTTACTATCTGCTGTGATGTTCTCAGTAGCTCACCTATGTTCTTATGGTTTGAGTTTAGAGGTATTTAAAAATTATGCTTTTCTTGGTTTCATTTTAGCAATTCTTTTTAGAAAAACACGGTCAATCTATCCATCAATTCTTGTTCACATGGCGTGGAATATTTATCTTAGCTGGCATCTGATTACATTTATTTTCTTTGAAAGGTAGTAAAAATCATGAAAAAATTACCGTTTACGACGAAAAAACGACCGTTTACGACATAGACGGTCATTTCGCAAAATTTCTGCTACAATTAAATATGTCAGTCACATGACACGTCATTTCCAGGAGATTTAAATGACATAAGGACTTTAGTCGCAGTGTTACTAAGAAGTGTTGTTGCAATGTAAAAAGGGAATCTTAGGCACTTGCGAGATATTATGGGAGAAACCTATCTTTGAAAATTCATCGTTTTCAAGATGATATTAGAGGAAAGTAAGTTAGGATGCTTACTTCCCTTTTCTTTTTACACTTAAAAAAGAAAATTAAGGACAATGGGAGGATTTTATGAAAAACTCGCAGCCAAAATTTGGCTGGCTAGTAGCAGTAAGTGCTGTTTCAGTGATTTGGATAAAAAATTTTATACTAGAATCTAACGATTTATCGGAAAAACTTGTCTATATAGGAATTTATCTTCTTTATTTAGTCTTAGTTTTGGTTAAAGTGTTCAAACCAAGAAAAAAATAAAACCAGCCAATTTGGCTGGTTATTCTTATTGAAAATCTTTTAAGAGTTTGTCTTTGTAGTAGTTAAAGAAGGATTTTTTTCCGATAATACTAATGGTTTTTCCCTGTAAGCCGTATTTTAGCTTAGAGCTGTCTTTTTCAGTAACCTCTGCAGTTGCTGTGACTTTAAAGAAATTTCCACCTTTGGTTTGGGTAGCAGAGCTGGCAATTTTACTAATTTTTCCGCTAACAACGATGGCGTGATTGCTAATCTTTTCAAGAGTTAGACGCACACACTGTCCTTTTTTCAGTTGGCTAACATGAGTTGAATCAACGTAGTATGAAATGGCAACTTTTTTGGTTTTAACAATATCAGGATAAATTTCTGCAATTTGGCTTCCTTGAGGGAGAAGAGTTTTCCCTTCAAACTCATCAGAAACATGTAAAATCCCATTTTCTTTAGCTTTTAGGATAGTATCAGATTTTGACAGGCTTGTTTGATCAAGCTGCGCTTGTAAGCTTTCTTTTTCCTGAGTTACTTGAGCTAGCTGTGTTTCAGCTTGGGTCAGTTCTTGCTGGCGCAGACTTTCAATTTGGCTAGCTGCACTGGTATCGTAACTGCCAGTTGAGTAATTTGAAGCAGCTTGGGTTTGCAAGCTTGAAATAGAAGAATTAATGCTATCAATTTGGCCTTGGAGGTCAGCTATAAACTGATTTTTAAGGCTTTCTTTGCTGCTGGTAGCGGCATCGGTAGGAAGAGCTTGGAGCTGGCTTAAATAGCTGTTAAGAGTAGCTGTGTACGGATTACCACCAGAAACACTTGTTTGATTGTTTTGAATGGCATCTTTGACTTCTATGTATTGGCTAGCTTGTGTTTGAAGTTCACTGATTTGTTTGTTAACCGCAGCGTTAGCTCGATTGACCCCTGCTTCTTGTTTGGCAACCGAATCATTAGCCTGAGAAACTTGAGCCGTAATGGTTTTACTTTGGCTAAGAAAACGATCGATAGTTGCAGCACAGCCAAATTCATCATCACCTGAAAAAAGATTTTTATTCTGATTGAGGCTATCTTTTAGTGTGTTTAGGGCATTTTGCTGACGCTCATCTCGCTCGATTTGGGTCTGAATAGCTTTAATTTGACTTTCTTCTAATTTATCCGAGTACTGGATAAGCAAATCTCCTTTTTTAACCGTTTTGTTTTCGCTCAAGTGATTAACAAGAACAGTGTTATTGCTAGTAGATTGCACGACATCGATAATTTTTGTAGGACGAAGGCTACCAACAGAAGTGACAGTGATTTCTTTCTTTCCAATGAGAGAAAATAGCAATAAAAAAAGCACGAAAGCTGTCATTGGAAGAACCAAGAGTGTCGCAAAATTATGGTAACGTCTGTGGTAGAATTCAGCCGATTGAAATAACTTAGGGTTCATGATTCCTCCTTATTCTTGAAATAGCTGAGCGTAAAAGCCAGGATTTTGCATGAGTTGCTCGTGATGACCTTGTTCGATAATTTGTCCTTTATCTAGGACGATGACACGGTCAGTTTGCTTGGCAATGCTTAAGCGGTGAGCAACAAAGATAATGGTTTTGTCTTTTAGAGCTAACAAATTGTGGATAACACGTTTTTCGGTCAGCACATCAAGACCGCTTGTTGCCTCATCTAGGATTAAGACGGGTGACTTAGTCAGAAGTGCTCTGGCAATAGCAAGGCGCTGTTTCTGACCACCTGATAAACCAGCTCCGTCTGAAAGTTCAGTGTGATAAGCCATCGGCATCGTTTCGATATCTGATCGAATTTCTGCAATTTCACAAGCTTTGATAATATCTTCCTGTGTGATATTGTCAGAAGCTCCCAAGGTTAGATTTTCTAAAATGCTTCCTGAGAAGACATAAGATTGCTGAGGCAAATAGTTGATATGTTGTCGAAGGATTTTTTTATCAATGGTTTTATAATCATAACCACCTAGGGTGATGTTTCCTTGGTTTGGGCTGTAAAAATTAACCATCATTTTTGCAAGGGTGGTTTTACCTGAGCCGCTAACGCCGACTAGGCTAACTTTTTCACCTTCTGTAATAGAGAGATTAATATGGCTTAGCGTATCACGTCCAAAGCTGTATTTATAAGAAACATCATCAAAGACAAGGTCACCTTTGAGAAAGTCTTTGTTGTTAAAGACTTCTTTATTGTCAAATTCAGAAGAGACGAGATAGACTTCGTTAAGTCGATTATTGGCAACTTTAGCTGACTGCAACTTAGTCTGTAAATTAATAATATTTTCCATCGGATTTGTGAAGTAAGATAAGAGAGTGTTGTAGGTAATCAACTGCCCAACAGAAATTTTCCCTGTCATAACTAGATGTGAACCGTACCAAAGAATAGCGACGTTTAAAATCAGCTGTGCTCCCTGTTTTAATGACGTTTGGATTGCTTCATATTTACTAAGAGTGAAACTTTTGTCTAAATAACCAACAAATTCACTATCGATATTGCGATAGCGAGTTTCTTCACTAGTGAGTGACTTGATGGTTTCAATTCCGTTGATATCTTCAATAATAGCAGAGCTGACCATGGAATTTGCTTGCATGACGTCATGGTTCATACGCTCAAACGGCTTCATAAAAGCAAAGATGATAATGGCATAGATTGGAAGAGCAACTAGAGTGAGAAAGAATAATTTAGCATTCTGCAGAATCAAAACACTGCCAACGATGAAAAGGATACTCACATCGAGAAAAAGCGATAAGATTGTTGAAGCAAGGGCATCGATGATAGAGTTGGCGTCGGTAAAGCGTGAAATTACTTCCCCAGTTCGTCTTGTCGCAAAAAAGGACATGGGCAATTCAAAAATATGACGAACGTAAGACAAAATCACATCAATAGTTAATCGTTGGCTTAGAACGACGAGTAAATACTGTTGCGAAAAACTCATAATCTGTTGCATGATGTAAGTCACGACCAAGCCGATTGAGACAATTCCAAGGGTGGATTGGAGTTGATTGGGAATATAGTCGTCCAAGATTCCTTGAAGATAATAAGAGCCGACAATATTAATCAAAGTCACTAGCAAACTAGCAAGAATGATATAAGTCAATAAGGCCTTTTGTTTAAAGATAATTGGTAAAAAGCTTGTTAAGCCATTTTTCTTATCTTTATGCGGCTTATAAGTTGGAGCTGGTGCTAAGAAAATAGCTACCCCTGTCCATTCTTTTGCAAAATGTTCCTTAGACAGTTTAGTGACCCCGACACTTGGATCAGGATCACCGATGATTAGATAATCTTTTTTAGCCTTATAGATGACATAATAGTGTTGCAGTTTTCCTTGCTTATTCACATGGACAATGCAAGGATACGGGATATCATCCATCTCAAAAAGTGCCATATCAGCTTTTACAGCGCGTGTCTCAAAGCCAATCTTTTTAGCTGCCTCGACGATTCCAAGAGCAGTTGTTCCTTCTTTATTCGTCTTAGCCAGTTCCCTCAAGTGAGCAAGCGAAAAATGTGAGCCGTAGTGTTTAGCAACTGATGCCAAAGCAGCTACCCCACAATCTCGCATATCAATCTGACTAACGTATTTGTATCTCCTCATAAAACCATTCCTTCTAAAACAGAGTCAAAAAATATTATGCCACAAAAAACTAGCTTGTAACACCCCAAGTCATAAACGGTCGTTTTTTCGTCGTAAAAGGTCATTTGCTTACATCGATTTTACCGTTCGCGATTGAATTTTAACCATTTACGACATTTACATTCACAAATAAAATTCTATGCTAAACTAAGAATTGTCAGTTGCAACGACAAAATAAAAAGGAAAATGGAGAAGAAAACATGAAAAATTTGGAACAATTTGATGTAATGACAGATGAAGCACTTTCTACTGTGGAAGGCGGGAAAAGTTTCTTTTATGATTTTGGATATTGGTATGGTAGTCATGCCAGCCTTTCTAATCTAGCTAATAATCTTGGACGTATGTTAAGAAGTTAATTGTGAGAAAGGATAAATTGATGAAAGAGAATCGTGAATATGTAATTTTAACTGACGAACAGTTGTCAGATATTTCTGGTGGAAAAATAGGGTGGATTTCATTGGTAGACCCAGTGTATAATCTTGTATCTGGTTTATACGATGGTTGGAAATCTAAGCACAAATAAAATTAAATATCATAATATATCTTTAGTTATTAATCTTATTGCTATTAACACAATTGTTAGTTTCTTGGCGCACTTCGATTTTAATATCTTTTTTAGTATTGTTTCTATAATAATTTTATTTTTATGGTTTTTTGTAATAGTAAAACCGTACTTTACAAGATTAAATTTGCCTAGCAGAAGTGATTGGATAAGAATTTTACTATTAGTCGTTATTAATGAAATTATTTTTTATGTGACAGTTAGTCAAATTCCAAATATTCAATTGTCAAGAATTAGTGACTTCAAATTGAATTTGGCTTCTATGCTCATGGCTATTATTATTGGTCCTATAACAGAAGAGATATTTTTTAGAGGCATTATAGCTAACTGCTTTAAAAGTGAAATAATGAATATTATTGTAAGTTGTTTATTATTTGCCATTTTACATGGTAGTGTTAATCTAATAACTGTAGTTTTATATTTTGTTTTTGCGTTAAGTTCATTTTATTTATATAGGAAAAAAGGACATTTAATAGACTCAATTTTATTTCATATATTTTTTAATTTGAGTAGTATATTCTTTTCTATAGTTAATCAAATATAAAGGTTTAGGAGATTTTATGAGTATGAAAAAAATGGAACAATTTATCTCTCTTGATGAAGATTCTTTATCACAAATTAATGGAGGCGATGGATTTACTAGGGCTGCATATTTGTTAGGAAGACAAATTCGTGAAGTGAAAAAAGCTTTTTTAAATAAATTTTAAGTAGGAGATAAAGATGAAAAATATTGAAAAATTTCAAGTTTTAACTAGTGAGGAACTCGAATATACATCGGGTGGGAAGGCTTTTTCAAGTTTTGCTTATGAAAGTGTTCGAGTGGCATATTCTTTCCTTGATGGGTTAAATGGGAGAAAGTATAGAGGGAATTAGGAAATAGAATAATAAATTGAGGAGTACTTCAAGTAGTACTCCTTAGTTTGTTAAGGAGATTACTATGATTAAACAAATATATCAAATATTAATTGAAAGGTTAAAAATAGTATTTGTTTGTATTACCTTTTTTCTATTACATGTATTAATTCAAGTACCAGCAGCATCAGCTATACCAGATCTTGGTAAAAATACTGCCATAATAATTTTTATTAGGATAATATTGATATTGGCGGTTATCCCCATCGCAATACTACTTCGAAACTATCTTAATTATTTTTCAAAGGGGACTGAAATTTTTTCCTCTATTCAGGATGTGACAATTAGAAAAAAAGATATTCAAGTAATTATTGAGATAGCGGTGGTTGATTTGATTACCACAGCTGGATATATTGCTATTAACGGCATGCCTGAAGATAAAACATTATGTAAAATTTTATTAGATAATCCATTGATTTTAGTTTTAAGTATTTTAACTATGGGATTTACACAACCATTTTTAGAAGAATTTTTGTATAGAGGAATTCTTTTAGGAGGGTTGAGGCATTATTCTAAGGTGTTGGCTGTTATAGTTAGTAGCTTTGTTTTTAGTTATATTCATGTATATGATTACCATGAAGTGATCAATCTTCAATTAATTGGTGGATTAATTTATGGACTTACTTTTTTAAAAACGAATAAATTATACCCTTCTATTATCTTACACTCGATGCATAACTTAATTATTTTAGTATTAGTGTTATGGCATGGTTAAGTGGTTGTAAAGTAAGTTGGTATTAGTCGTTCAGCTATTTTAAAACGAAAGGTAATTTTCTATCGGTTTTACCATTTGCGACTGAATTTTAACCGTTTATGACATTAACGTTTATCAATTAAAATTTATGCTAAACTAAGAATTGTCAGTTGTAACGACAAAATAAAAAGTAAAATTGGAAAGAAAACATGACAAATTGGAGAACTGTTCTAAAAAATCTACTGTTTTTAGCATTGGGAGTGAAGGCAGTATTATCGATGGATGGTATGTTAGTAAAAGGAGTTCTCGTTTTTTTCACAATGTTTATATTGTATGATATTAATAAAGTAAATTAGTTTTTATGTGTTATTCTATTTTTGTTATTTTATATTGTGTTATTTTGGCAATAATTGCTGTTGATGGCTTTAGTATCAAGAAGAGTAGAAAAACGTCTACTTATGTTTGTTTTTTGATTTTTTATTCTTTAACTCAAAAAGAAGGTACTACGACTCCATTGTCAATAGTTTGTTTACTTGTTTTGATGTTGATCTATTATGAAAATAGGGATATCAACTGATAACAATTTAATTGAAGTAATTTATTAGGTATTACTATTATGATAGGTGAAGCTGATAGTTTATTCTGTCAGCTTTTTTAGTTCTAAATGCCGTTTACGACGAAAAAATAACTGTTTACGACATAGGTGTTTTTTTCCTAAAATTTCCTTTATAATAGAAAATGTTAGTCTTTAAGATAATCAAAAGAATAGTTTAGGTAGGGAGAGGTTTATGTTAGATATTTTTATCCTTGAGGATAATATCACGCAACAATTTCGAATCGAACGTCAGATTGAGACGATTATGGAAAGGAACCACTGGGAGTATCAGCGTTTAGAGGCTTTTGCGGCATCTAAGGATATTATAAAAAAGGCAGATGGGCAGGGAAATTACCAGGTTTTCTTTCTTGATTTAGAAATCAAAGGGGATGAAAAGCAAGGCTTAGATGTTGCTAGATCTATTCGTGAAAAAGATCCGACAGCCATTATCGTCTTTGTGACAACCCATTCTGAGTTTATGCTTCTAACTTATCAATCACTAGTTGGTGCGATTGATTTTATTGATAAAAATATGAATGATGAAGCCTTTGGAGGGCGCATTGAATTGTGCTTGAAAGAGGCATTGAAATATCAAACTGGTAGTTTTGGCGAGAATTCTTACCTGTTTGAAACAGCAAAAGCAAGAATCCGCGTGGCTTATGATGATATTTTATATTTTGAAACATCACCAACTGTGCACCGTGTGATTTTACACACTAAAACAGGTCAAACAGAGTTTTATGGCACAATTGCTGAGGTGGCTAAATCAGATAAACGTTTGTTGAAATGTCACCGCTCATTCGTGATTAATGTTAATAATGTCACTGAATTTGATAAAAGCACCCGAACAGCTTATTTCGAAAACGGCTCTTACTGCCAAGTCTCAAGAGACAAAGTCAAAAAACTGATGGCAGAAATGAGGTGATGGGATGTTGGATTATTTTGTTCATTATATTCCGCAGTTTATTTATTATCCTGTTATCATGACAATTTTTGCGAATGTAAGAGGAGAAAAGCTAAACTTACGAGAAATTATAACGATATCATTGTCATTTTTTGTTATTGATATTATTTGGTGCCCTACCGCTATGGTAAGAATTTTAATCCTATCTTTAGTATCCTATTTTAGTAGGAAAGACTTGCCACGATCTTTACACATATTTAATGGTAGTTTTCCATGGGTTATTGACAGTATTATTATTAGGACAATTGGATTTTTTGTTCTACCAATATTCGGGTTAGATTATATTGACGTAAGTAAAAATAATCTATTGTATGTTGTTGTACAATTTTCTGTATTATTGGTTTACCTTTTGAGTATCAAAGTATCAAAAATTGATTTTCAAACCTTTATTGAGATTAGTGAAATAAAATCCCTGCGTAAAAAGTTAGTCTTTACAGATTTGACGATGATTTTTTATTACATTGCGATTGAATGCTTGACATCAGCAGAGGTGGAATTTGGAGGGTTAATTCCAACATTAATCTACCGACAGTGGTTGATTCTTCTATATTTTATATTTTTTATCCTTATGCTTATTTACATGAATCATTCTCGACAAAGTTGGTTAGAGAAAGAGATTGCTAATGCTCGTGAGCAAGAGCTAAGATATTTATCAGCTTATAGTAAGAAAGTTGAGGGGTTATACGAGGAGTTGCGGGCTTTTCGTCATGATTATGCTAATATCTTGGTCAGCTTAAAAGAGGGGATTGATCAAGATGATATGGGGCTAGTCCGAAAAATCTACGATTCTGTTCTAGAGGATTCGGCGGATTTTATTCAAAATAGTAAATTTAATATTAGTCGTCTAGCCAATATCAAAGACGATGCTATAAAAAGTCTTTTATCAGCTAAATTTTTAGAAGCAGAAGCCAATCATATTGAAGTAAATTTAGAGGTTAAGGATAAGATTGGAGTGCCCGATATTCCGCTACTAGATTATATTCGTTTGCTGGCTATTTTATGTGATAATGCCATCGAAGCGGCATTGGAAGCAGAGCATCCTGCGATAACCATTGCATGTTTTTATCAAGATGATGACTATGTGCTAATTGTAGATAATACAACTAAGGAAGAAAGTGTCCCAGTTAATTTGATTTATCAGAAAGATTATTCAAGTAAAGGACATGGACGAGGTATTGGTCTTACAACGATTCATCAGATGATGCGAAAATATCCTAATCTTACTGTTCAAACAAATAGTAAAAATTACCATTTTTGCCAAACCATACGTATTAAAAAAGCATTCGATTAAAAAATCGAATGCTTTTTTGGAATTACATGTGATTTTTATTTTTTCCTTTAAAAATTTTAAATAAATCACCAACACCAGTAAGTAGAGGGATATTATCCCCTCCAACTGTCTTCTCCAAATCAGAATCAGTCAAGTCTTTGACTGATTCTAACTCTGACATTTTCCATTCTGTCATAACTGTTTTACCTCCAGTCGAAGATTATTTTATCAGAAAAATGCTTTAATAGCTTCTTGATGTCCTAAGAGGTTAAAAAACATTCCTAAAATGTCGATTTTTACCGTTTACGACGAAAAAACGACTGTTTGCGACTTGCTCCGTTTTAGTGATGAAAAAAAGGGTATAATATATCTGAAAAATGAAAAAGAAAATCAGAGCGACATCTAGCTTGGTAACAAGTAGATTTTTGGCCCATCATTAAAACTAGAAAGAATGAGATATGCTTAAGACGTTATTTTCAAAATACAAAATTACAATTACAGTCATTGGATTTGCTTTATTAATCATCGCTTATCCTGTCATTTTTGAACATGTCTATTCAACTGGGCGAGATTTTGGCCGTAGTCTAGTAAATGCTTTAATGCCATAGGAGGAAATTTTTATGGGAAAATTAGTCAAGGAAGATTTGTTAAATGACGTTTATAACCTTGTTTTATCTGTTGATATCAAAGAAGAAGAGCGTCAAGTTTTACTGAAGTTTAAAAATGCTGTCGAAAATGGCAAAGACTTTGACAAAGCTGTTGTGAGTCTTGCTTCTGATTTACGCCAGATTGGCATTGCAAATATTGCTAAAAAAGAAAAAATGTCTTCAAGTGTCAACGACTTTTACAAAAAAATCTCTAGTCATGGATTGTTTGAAGGAAATCTTGCGCTTGGATTAGCTGCAACTGGGGTTATTTTTCATTGAAATTGAGTGGGAAAAGGAGAATTTTAGATGGCAAAATTAAAATGGTTTTCAGGTGGAAAAGAAAGAAGAGAGGAAGCTATCAGAATTATTGAGGAGTTGCTTCTTGATTTACAAATAAATGATTCTGCTACAAGTGTGAAAAAAACATTGACACATTATCTTAATGAATTTAAAACAAACGGAACATCATTTCCTTTTCTTATGAATCGCATGAGTTTAGAATTAACAGATGTCGTTTTACATAGCAAAGTTTCCTTTACACCAAAACAATCTGAAAAATTTAAAGAACTTAGAAAATTAATGGAAATTAGAATCTATTAGGTAAAATCAATTAATACAACAAATAAAAGGCTTTAGGGCCTTTTTATTTGTTGTAAAAATAACTATACCCAATATTATTACAACGTGATACAATTAAAAAAGTCACAATTTTTAAGATTAAAATCGTTAGATAGTAAACGATAAATGAGAAAAGGGAGATTTAAGTGAGCATTTTACCGGAACTAGCCGCCTTCTTAGGAAACTTGTTAAGTCTAATAATATTTGGAATACTATTTCAACAAATCACCAAGAATAAATTGAGTGTGATATATGGTTATGTAAATTATCGTTTAAAACAGTCTACACATTTACACAAGTTGTTAGCATTTATGAAGAAGGAAGGTCAAAATGTTGGGTAATTTAACGCTATTTTTTGCTTTTATTGTTAATTTTATAAGTTTTGTTCTACTAGGATTATTATTTCAACAAATTACTAAATATAAATTATCTTTAAAAGAATGGATTTTCTTTTTGTTTGAGGTCGAAGTCTTATTACCGATAGTGAATGGTATTTTTCTCAGTACACTAAATTTAAATCCTTATCTGGTTAAAGAAGTTACTATTTATTTAGTTGTATTATATCTTATTATTATTTCTTATAAGCGTGATTCTAAAATAGAATTTAGATACCATTTCTTTTACGGCTTATATCCTATTGCATTCTATATTGTTTTGCATAATTCTTTCTTCATTATTTGCCAATCTATTTTTTCAATAAAGATAAACCCTACAAATCCATCATTGGTAGTCATATTATCGGGAGCTGAACCATTTATTGTGTATTATCTGGTTTCACGATGGTTAAATATTGATATTTCAAATGTAAGTCAAAGTTTAAAAAAACACATCGAGCCAAAAATTTTTAATATTATTAATATCTTGATGGTCTCTTATTTTTTATTCATGGATGCTGTTGCTATTGTAAAACCTTTTCATAATGCTGATAACGATGTAATAAGGGGAATTGTTGCTTTCATTTATCTCATCCTTCTTTTTATCTTCCTCTTTTACCTCAATTTTCGTCATGGGCAGGAGCAGAAAAATGAATTGCTTCGCAATCAGGAGATGGAATTGGCGGCCTTGGAAAATTATAGCAAACACGTGGAAAGCCTTTATCAAGAAGTGCGCAGTTTCAGGCATGACTACGCTAATGTTTTGATGACCTTAAAAATGGGGATTGATCAAGGCAATCTTGATGACATCAAGAAAATTTACGACGAAATCACAGCCGATTCAACGAAACTGGTCAAGAATAATAAGTTTGACTTGACTCGCTTGGCTAACATCACAGACAGCGGCGTCAAAAGCCTGGTGTCAGCCAAATTCTTGCAAGCTGAAAATCAAGGGATTGCGATTAGCTTGGAAGTTGCTGAAGAAATGGGAACTCCAAAGATTCCATTGATTTCCTATATCCGAATTTTGTCGATTCTGTTTGATAATGCCATAGAAGGAGCTTTGGAATCTGCGGAGCCAAAAATCTCAGTCGCTAATTTTTACCAAGATGGTGACTTTGTTTTCATGATTGAAAATTCAAGTAAGGAAAAATCGGTGGATTTAACTAAGATTTTTGAGCGTGGCTACTCAACCAAAGGAGATAATCGCGGAATTGGTCTGGCAACGCTGATGGATTTCCAAGATGACTACGAAAATCTGTCGGTTGAAACCCACAGTTCAGATTGCACATTCACACAAGTAGTGAGAATATACGATAGAGAAGGTAAAAATATTGGATAATTTAATAATTATTTTTGGCCTTTTGGTTAATTTTATAGGTTTTATTATATTAGGAATTTTATTTCAACAGATAACAAAGGTTAAAATAACGTTTTTAGAGTGGGTATTGATAATAATATTTGTTCAAACTGGTTCATTTTTAATGGACCCACAGAAATGTTCACCAGTTGTTTTAGTGCTAATAAAAGATATTTCAGTGATTTTTGGTTTAATATCAGTTTCCTTTCACCATAATCCTAAAATAGGAATAAGATATCACATTTTTTATGCTTTGTATCCGATTAATCTTTATATGATTTTACAGGGAGTTTATGGTTATGGCATATTAGCAATCTTTTCAATAAAATTAAATCCACTTGCAATGACTTCACCATCGTTAGGAATTCTGATTGTCATGATGACTGAGGTTATTATTCCACCAATTTTTTACTATTTAGTTTCAAAATGGTTGAACATTGATATTTCAAATGTTCGAAAAACGCTTAAAAATTACCTTAGTGCAAGAGCACTTAGGCTTGTTAATGTTGCTTTGTTGATTTTTTATCCAGGAATGGAATGTTTTGCAGCACTAACGCCTTTTGAGGATATGTCAACGAATAGAAATATTTATAGAGCAGTTATCTTCGTCTACTTTATTTTTCTCTTTATCTTCCTCTTTTACCTTAATTTCCGTCATGGGCAAGAGCAAAAAAATGAATTGCTTCGCAATCAGGAGATGGAATTGGCGGCCTTGGAAAATTATAGCAAGCACGTGGAAAGTTTATATCAAGAAGTTCGCAGTTTTCGTCATGACTACGCTAATGTCTTAATGAGTTTGAAAGTTGGGATTGACCAAGGCAATCTGGATGACATCAAGAAAATTTACGACGAAATCACAGCCGATTCGACGAAACTAGTCAAGAATAATAAATTTGATTTGACTCGTCTGGCTAACATCACAGACAGTGGTGTTAAAAGTCTTATGTCAGCTAAATTCTTGCAGGCTGAAAATCAAGGGATTGCGATTAGTTTGGAAGTTTCAGAAAGAATGGAAACTCCCAAAATTCCTTTGATTTCTTATATCCGCATCTTGTCAATCCTTTTCGACAATGCTATTGAAGCAGCTTTGGAGTCTGAAACTCCCAAAATTTCCGTGGCTAATTTCTACCAAGATGGTGATTTTGTTTTCATGATTGAAAATTCAAGTAAGGAAAAATCAGTGGATTTAGGCAAGATTTTTGAGCGAGGTTACTCAACCAAGGGTGAAAATCGTGGCCTTGGTCTGGCAACACTAATGGATTTCCAAGATGACTACGAAAATCTGTCGGTTGAAACTCACAGTTCAGATTACACATTCACACAAGTGGTGAGAATATATGAGGGAGATAGTAGATGATTGAGATTGTTGTATTTATTATTACAATGCTTTTGAATTTTGTGGGATTCGTTATAGTAGGGATTCTATTTCAACAAATAACAAAGGTTAAATTAACGTTTTTAGAATGGGTATTGATAATCATATTTCTTCAAGCAGTTTCTTTTTTTATGAATCCTCAGAAATATTCAATGGTTGCTTTAGTACTAATGAAAGATATTTCAGTGATTTTTTGTTTACTATCAGTTTCTTTTCATCATAATCCCAAAATAGGAATAAGATATCACATTTTTTATGCCTTGTATCCAATTAATCTTTATATGATTCTACACGAAGTTTATTGTTATATTATATTTGCAATTTTTTCAATACAATTGACCTCACTTACAATGACTTCACCATCAGTAGGAAAAATGATTGGTATGATAACTGCAGTTATTATTCCACCAATTTTTTACTATCTAATATCAAAGTGGCTTAACATTGATATTTCAAATGTCAGAAAAACGCTCAAGAATTATCTTAGTGCAAGAGCGCTTAGATTTGTTAATGTATTATTACTACTTTTCTATCCAGGAATGGAATGTTTTGGTGCCATAGCCCCTTTTGAGAAAATGTCGATGAATAGAAATATTTATAGGGCTGTTATTTTTATCTACTTCATCCTTCTTTTCATTTTCCTCTTTTACCTCAACTTCCGCCATGGTCAGGAGCAAAAAGAAGAACTGTTGCGTAATCAGGAAATGGAGCTGACAGCGCTTGAAAATTATAGCAAGCATGTGGAAAGTTTGTATCAGGAAGTTAGAAGCTTCAGGCATGATTACGCTAACGTCCTGATGAGTTTAAAAATGGGGATTGATCAAGGCAATCTGGATGATATCAAGAAAATTTATGAGGAAATCACGGCTGATTCGACGAAGCTAGTCAAGAATAATAAATTTGATCTGACTCGCCTGGCTAACATCACAGATAGCGGCGTCAAAAGTCTCATGTCTGCCAAGTTTTTGCAAGCTGAAAATCAGGGCATTGAGATTAGCTTAGAAGTATCAGAAAAAATGGGAACTCCAAAGATTCCATTGATTTCCTATATCCGAATCCTATCGATTCTGTTTGATAATGCTATAGAAGGAGCTTTGGAATCTGCGGAGCCAAAAATCTCAGTTGCTAACTTTTACCAAGATGGTGACTTTGTTTTCATGATTGAGAATTCAACCAAAGAAAAATCGGTGGATTTAACTAAGATTTTTGAGCGTGGCTACTCAACCAAGGGAGACAATCGTGGACTTGGTCTAGCCACACTAATGGATTTTCAAGATGACTACGAAAATTTGTCGGTTGAAACCCGCAGTTCAGATTATACATTTACACAAGTTGTCCGAATTTTTGAGGCATAATTATTCCTAAAAAGCTAATTTTTGTCCTCTTAGGAATGTTTTTTGTCCTTTTAGGAATTGGGCGTCAAATTGGCACGAAAAAAAGGTATGATAGACATGGTTATCAGAGGATAACTTCTTAGTTGGAGCATTGATAGATTAGATTTCTTATCGCTTTTGCTTTTTGGGTTAGTGGCAAATGAGTTTAGAAATCTTAAGAGTTTTATTGATCAATCACCCTGCTATTTCAGGTTAGTTATTATTGGAGATTAGGGGGAAATAATAGCTAACATTATTGTCAAGTATTAGTTTAACTTTTGACATCTGTTTTTTCAGAGAATACTTACAATACTTTTAAAATCATTTCTGGGGAAGATAAAGGTGATTTATGCGCTAGTATTAGTGTTTTTCTGGGAGAAAAATCCATCCATAAAAAGAACTACTTGATATTAAAAGGGAATAGTTTGATGAGATTGTAGAGAGCAAGACGAGCGGAGCACTAGTATCCTTCATCGACCGCACACCAACCCTTTCTACACATCGAGTCATGAGTGTTGATTTTAGAAGATAAGACGTTTTTGTTTGCAACTAATAGTTTTTTAGTCCCTGTCGGTCGATAGGGATTTTTTATATGTTACAATAATAGATGATCAATGATGTTATTGTTTAAGGGAGAAAACAATGATTGATATCTATGTATTAGAAGATAATGTAAATCAGCAGTTCCGTATTGAAAAAATGATTGGAGATTTACTCGAGACAAATCAGTGGGAAACTCGTCATTTTGATTTATTTAGTGAACCTGATTGTTTAACTAACCTAGTTGAGGAGTCTTTTCCTCAAATTTTTTTCCTGGATATTGATATTCATGGAGATAATACCAAAGGAATTGAAGTGGCTAAGGCGATAAGGGAAAAATCACGCACAGCGACAATTGTTTTTGTGACGACTCACTCTGAATTCATGTTATTAACTTATCGAGCGCAAGTTAGTGCACTTGATTTTATTGATAAAACAGATAAAGATGATGCGATAAAAGATAACTTAAAAAAATGCTTGCAAAAGGTCTTTGAGGACCAAGGTTTTAACATTCCTAAGGAAATATTTGTTTTTGAAAATAACAAAACGAAAATCCGCATTCCCTTGGAAGATATCCTTTATTTTGAAACCGCAGAAAGTCATCGCCTGAAGTTGATTACAAAAACTGGGCAACGTCACTTTTATGGTTCAATCAAAGAAGTGATGCAAGCTAATCAGAAATTATTTAGATGTCATAAATCATATCTGATTAACTTAAATAATATTGTTAGGTTAGATAAAAAAGAAGGTTTGGTTTATTTTGACGATGATAAAGCCTGTTATGTTTCTAGAAAATATATCAAAGACTTAAGGTCAAAAATGGAAAATCTGAAATAGAAAAAAACGCCAGCTTGTTAGTTGGCGTTTTGTGCTTTAAAAAGGAAAGGACGGGATTTGAACCCGCGTGTGAAAGGATTCCACTTGCCAGATTTCGAGTCTGGTGCCGTACCAAGCTGGGCCACCTTTCCAAACTTTAATAGTGATGTGAAGTGTGCTTAATCAAAAACACTAGCTAAATCACTATTTCTAAAAGACAATGCCATTATACTCCTTTGGAGTAAAAAAGCCAATCAAGTGAAATCTTTTGGCTTGATTACTGAATAAACGCCCATTTTTTGCTATAATGGGACTATCAATCAAAAAAAGGAAATACATTTGCAAGGTAGAATTATCAAGTCTCTAGCAGGTTTCTATTATGTAGAATCTGATGGAGTTGTTTATCAAACACGTGCGCGTGGAAATTTTAGAAAAAAAGGTCAAACACCTTACGTCGGTGATTTTGTTGATTTTTCAGCAGAAGACCATTCAGAAGGTTATATTTTAGCAATTCATGACAGAAAAAACAGTCTTGTTCGCCCACCAATTGTCAACATCGACCAAGCGGTGGTCATCATGTCAGCTAAGGAGCCTGATTTTAATGCTAATTTGTTAGATCGTTTCTTGGTTTTATTAGAGCATAAGGCGATTGAACCAATTGTTTATATTTCAAAAATGGATTTATTGACAAGTCCTGATGAGATTGCAGCGATTCAAAAACAATACCAAGAAATTGGTTATCAATTTTGCACATCTTTAGACGAATTGCTTCCGCTCTTGACGGACAAAGTAACCGTCTTTATGGGACAGACAGGTGTTGGAAAATCAACATTGCTAAACAAGATTGCTCCTGATTTGAAACTAGAAACAGGTGAAATTTCAGATAGTCTTGGGCGTGGTCGACACACGACACGAGCTGTTAGTTTTTATAATGTCAACGGTGGTAAAATCGCTGACACGCCAGGATTTTCATCACTGGATTACGAAATAACTAATGCAGAAGACCTGAACAAAGCTTTTCCAGAGCTCCGTCGTTTAAGTCGTTTGTGTAAATTCCGTTCATGTACGCATACTCATGAACCATCGTGTGCGGTCAAAGACGCCGTTGAGTCTGGAGAACTTTGGCAGTCACGTTATGATAACTATCTTCAATTTCTCAGTGAAATTGAGAATCGTCGCGAAACATATAAGAAAGTTGTAAAAAGAAAGTAGGTACTTATGTCAAACAATAAAATCGCTCCATCAATTTTAGCTGCTGATTATGCTAACTTTGCTTCAGAATTAAAACGTATTGAAGAAACAAGTGCTGAATATGTGCACATCGATATTATGGATGGCCAATTTGTACCTAACATTACTTTTGGTGCAGATGTTGTGGCTAGCATGCGTAAACACAGTAAACTTGTTTTTGATTGCCACTTGATGGTTGTCAATCCCGAACGCTTTGTTGATGCTTTTGCACAAGCTGGTGCTGATATCATGACAATTCATGCAGAATCAACCCTTCACATTCATGGTGCCCTTCAAAAAATTAAAAAAGCTGGCATGAAAGCTGGTGTTGTTATCAACCCAGGAACACCTGTTTCAGCTATTGAACCTGTTTTGAGCTTGGTTGACCAAGTGCTTATCATGACAGTTAACCCAGGATTTGGTGGTCAAGCTTTCATTCCTGAAATGCTTGAAAAGGTTCAAAAAGTTGCTAAAATTCGTGACGAAAAAGGTTACGATTTTGATATTGAAGTTGACGGTGGTGTAGATAACAAGACTATTAAAGCATGCTATCAAGCCGGAGCTAACGTCTTTGTTGCAGGATCATATCTCTTTAAAGCAAGCGATTTGACTGCACAAGTAGAAACATTGCGCGTGGCTTTAGATGACTAAGGTAGCTGTATTTGCTGGTGGTCAATTATCAGATTTTTCCACTGGTTTTGATGTCTTTGTTGGTGTGGATCGAGGCAGTTTGTTTTTATTAGAAAATAAGCTCCCGCTGGATATTGCAGTTGGTGATTTTGACTCAGTTAGTCAAGATGAACTGCAAGGGATTCAGCATGAGGCAGGTGTTTTTATAAAAGCTAATCCTGAAAAGGATGACACTGACACAGAACTAGCTCTAAAAACTGTTTTTGAGCAGTATCCGAAAGCCCAAGTGACTATTTTCGGAGCTTTTGGTGGTCGAATTGATCATATGATGTCCAATCTCTTCTTGCCTGGGGATCCTGATTTAGCACCATTTATGCGTCAGATAACTTTGCGAGACAAGCAAAACAGCATTCAGTTTTATCCAGCGGGGACTTGCCAAGTTTTGCCAGAAGCCGAAATGACCTATGTGTCTTTCATGGCTGATGGGGATTCGGATTTAACCATTGAAGGAGCTAAATATAATTTGAATGCTAAAAATTTTTTCAAAAAGAAAATTTATTCTAGCAACGAATTTCTAGACCAGCAGCCTATTACAGTTACCTTAGCATCGGGTTATCTTATCGTTATTCAGAGTAAGGATAGGTAATATGTTAGTAATAACTTTATTGTTAGGAGTCATCGGAGTTGCTTTGTTGGTATACCTTTTATCAAAAATCGCAAAGCTAACTGATGATTTATCACAAAAAATGGACGATAATGCAGATAATTTATCTGACCAAGTCTCTTATCAACTTGATTTAGCTCAAAAAGATCAGGTCTTGGCTTTGAATAATCAGCTTAATCGTCTGCAAAATGATTTATACACACAATTAAATGATATCCGCGATGTTCTTCATAAAAGTCTAAGTGAGAACCGCGACCGCTCTGACCAACGCCTAGAAATCATTAATCGTAATTTGACAAATTCTGTCAAAGAAATGCAAGCATCTAATGAAAAACGCTTAGAAGAAATGCGTCAGACCGTTGAAGAAAAGCTAGAGCAGACTTTGCAGAATCGTTTGAAAGCCTCATTTGAGACAGTTTCAAAACAATTAGAATCTGTTAATCAAGGTTTGGGTGAGATGAAAACAGTCGCTCAGGATGTTGGTACCTTGAACAAAGTGCTTTCTAATACGAAAACGCGTGGTATTCTCGGTGAATTGCAATTAGGGCAAATTATCGAAGATATCATGACGCCAAGTCAGTACGAACGTGAAGTTCCGACCGTTTCTGGCTCAAGCGAACGCGTGGAATATGCCATCAAACTCCCAGGAGTTGAAGATGATGGCTATGTTTATTTGCCAATCGATTCAAAATTCCCGTTGGAAGATTATTATCGTTTAGAAGATGCTTATGAAAGTGGTGATAAGGAACAAGTTGAACTTTATCGTAAGTCACTTCTAAATAGTATCAAACGCTTTGCTAAAGATATCAATAAAAAATACTTAAATCCACCTGAGACAACTAATTTCGGTATCATGTTTTTACCGACAGAAGGCTTGTATTCAGAAGTGGTTCGTAATGCTAGCTTCTTTGATAGCTTGCGACGTGATGAGAATATTGTTGTGGCAGGTCCATCAACGCTATCAGCTCTATTAAATTCGCTTGCTGTCGGATTCAAAACTCTTAATATTCAGAAAAATGCGAACGATATCAGCAAGATTCTAGGGAATGTTAAGGTGGAATTTGAGAAATTTGGCAACATGCTTGTTAAAGCTCAAAAACAAATTAACACTGCAAATAATACCTTGGATAGCCTGATTTCCACACGAACAAATGCAATTATCCGTGCGTTGAATACAGTAGAATCTTACCAAGATCAAGCAACGAAAAGCTTGCTTAACCTCCCACCATTAGAAGAAGAGGACAATCATGAAAATTAGTCAAATGAAAAAAGATGAACTCTTTGAAGGGTTCTACTTGATAAAATCTGCAGAACTTCGTAAGACAAGAGCTGGTAAAGATTACATCGCCTTCACCTTCCAAGATGATAGTGGTGAAATCTCAGGAAATCTTTGGGATGCTCAGCCTTATAACGTTGAAGAATACACTGCAGGTAAAGTTATTTATATGAAGGGACGTCGTGAGGTCTATAACGGCACACCTCAAGTGAACCAAATTACGCTACGTAATACACGAGAAGGTGAGCCAAATGACCCACGTGATTTCAAAGAAAAATCACCTGTTGATGTGCTTGATGTTAAAGAATATCTTGAACAGATGATGTTTAAAATTGAAAATGCGGTTTGGCAACGTGTGGTCCGTGCACTTTATCGCAAATACGACAAAGAATTCTTTACATATCCAGCTGCTAAAACCAACCACCATGCTTTTGAATCAGGTCTAGCCTACCATACAGCAACTATGGTTCGTTTGGCAGATGCAATTGGTAATGTTTATCCGCAGCTTAATAAGAGTTTGCTTTACGCTGGTATTATGCTTCATGACTTGGCTAAAGTTATTGAATTGACAGGGCCAGACAATACAGAGTATACAGTTCGTGGTAATCTAATCGGTCACATTGCTTTGATTGATGAAGAAATTACAAAAGTTCTGACAGAGTTAAATATCGATGATACGAAAGAAGATGTTATCATTCTTCGACACGTTGTTTTAAGTCACCATGGTTTACTGGAATACGGTAGTCCAGTCCGTCCACGTGTCATGGAAGCAGAAATTATTCACATGATTGATAATATCGATGCTGAAATGATGATGATGACAACGGCCCTAAGCCGTATCGATGAAGGTGAAATGACAAATCGTATCTTTGCTATGGACAACCGTTCTTTCTATAAACCAAAGCTATAATTAATCGATTTAAGAAATTCTAATCGTGGTTCGCCCACGGTTTTTTAATATAAAAAAGGTATCCAGACGGATACCTTTGAATGATGCACAGTTGTATTATTTATTGCTTCGTATAGATATCTTGGCTTCCATCACCTTCAGTCAAAGTAAGTTGATTACCGTCTAATTGATAGGTTTTCATATCATCACCGATTAGGATAATCTGTTTGTCAACATTGACTTTTACTGAATCAATATCAATTTTTTCGTCGTATTTCTTAGTTTCTAGTTGGTCAGTTCCATCCTTGATGGTTAAAGTTTTAACTTCATCAAATCTTTCTAAAACATAAGTTCCATCCAAAAAAAGTTGAGGTGCTACATTAAAAATGTCTGAGCTAGAATAACTAGAGCTAGTTGTTTCGGTTTGATTTGAAGCAGTAGCGTTATTTTGCGCTCGACAAGCTCCTAAAAATCGTTGCTAGCATCAAACCAGCTGATTTGAACAGTTTTTTCCATAATTAGACCTCCGTTTTTCATTGATTGCATCGTTGTGCAAATAGACTAAGGACCATTAATTAAACAAGAAACAATATTA
This sequence comes from Streptococcus ruminicola, assembly GCF_011387195.1. Lineage (NCBI taxonomy): Bacteria > Bacillati > Bacillota > Bacilli > Lactobacillales > Streptococcaceae > Streptococcus > Streptococcus ruminicola. The sequence goes on along the minus strand of NZ_CP046919.1, from coordinate 631,536 downwards.
TTTCACTTTACGGTATCAAATCGAGATTATCAATTGCTTTATCATCTATGGTTTATCATTTATAGCTGTCTCTTCTCGCTGATGTTATATTATTGAAGATTTTTTACTGTCAAAGGATAGCGCTTACTATGTTTCTATGATAGCTTTTTTCCACATTTTAAGAGAGTTTATTAAAGTTATAAAGTGCGTTAAATAACACAACATTTTAATATTACGCTCTCAAGAATCCCTTTACATTAGGAAAAAACATAAAAAACGTACATTTTTTATTAAAATGTTCGTTTTTTTCGTCTTCTTATGTTATAATAACAAAAACAGATACTAAAAATGGAGAAATTATGAAATTACGACGTAGTGAACGCATGGTTGTCATCTCCAACTATTTGATTAACAACCCTTATAAGTTGACAAGTTTAAACACTTTTGCTGAAAAATATGAAGCAGCAAAATCTTCGATTTCTGAAGATATCGCCATCATCAAAAAAGCTTTTGAAGAATCTGGAATTGGCGAAATTGAAACAGTCACAGGGGCAAGTGGAGGTGTCATTTTTACACCAGGAATCTCTGAAGAAGAAGCGAGAGCGGTTATTGAAGACTTACGTGATAGTATGTCAGAAAGTAATCGTATCCTCCCAGGTGGTTATATTTATTTATCAGACTTGCTAAGTACCCCACGTATTCTACAAAGTGTAGGGCGTATTATTGCTAATGCCTTTAAAGGACACAAGATTGATGCTGTTATGACAGTTGCCACAAAAGGTGTGCCATTAGCTAATGCTGTAGCTAATATTTTAAATGTACCTTTTGTTATTGTTCGCCGAGATCTTAAAATCACTGAAGGTTCTACGGTTTCAGTCAATTACGCAAGCGGATCAAGTGATCGTATTGAAAAGATGTTCTTGTCAAAACGTAGCTTGAAACCAAATAGCCGAGTATTGATTGTCGATGATTTCCTTAAAGGTGGTGGTACAATTTCTGGTATGGTTAGCCTTTTGACAGAATTTGATAGTACATTAGTTGGTGTTGCTGTCTTTGCTGAAAATGCACAAGAAAAACGTGACCGCATGAACTACAAATCATTGCTAAAAGTTTCAGAAATTGACGTTAAAAATAACCACGTTAAAGTAGAACTTGGTAATATCTTTGACAAATAATCAGAAAGAGGCGATTGCCTCTTTTTTTGTATCACTGAAAATAATGTTTCAAAACAGGAAAAACAAGCAAAATCAGTTGACATGTTGCCAGTCTTATGGTATTATTATGAACGGTACTTTTTACTTTTGGTCTCTCCAGAGTGTACAGAGACGTGCTGACAAATGTTGCAAAGTACACATTTTAGATAGGGACTGTCACCAAGCGCCCTATCAACCAAAATAAAAATCTTACAGGAGAAAAGTAGATGCCTACAATCAACCAGTTGGTACGTAAACCACGTAAATCTAAAGTTGAAAAATCTAAATCACCAGCTCTTAACGTTGGTTACAACAGCCACAAAAAAGTTCAAACTAACGTATCTTCACCACAAAAACGTGGTGTTGCAACACGTGTTGGAACAATGACACCTAAAAAACCTAACTCAGCCCTTCGTAAATTCGCTCGTGTACGTTTGAGCAACCTTATCGAAGTTACTGCATACATCCCAGGTATCGGACACAACCTTCAAGAACACAGTGTTGTTCTTATCCGTGGTGGACGTGTAAAAGACCTTCCAGGGGTACGTTACCACATCGTTCGTGGTGCACTTGATACTGCAGGTGTTGCTGACCGTAAACAAAGCCGTTCTAAATACGGTGCTAAACGTCCTAAAGGATAATAAGAAGGGAGATAAGAAAGAATGAGTCGTAAAAATAGAGCGCCAAAACGCGAAGTATTGCCAGATCCATTATACAATTCACAACTTGTAACACGTCTTATCAACCGTGTTATGCTTGATGGTAAACGTGGTACTGCTGCATCAATCGTATATGATGCATTTGAACAAATTAAAGAAGCTACTGGAAACGATGCACTTGAAGTATTCGAAACAGCTATGGAAAACATCATGCCTGTTCTTGAAGTACGTGCTCGTCGTGTCGGTGGTTCTAACTACCAAGTCCCAGTTGAAGTTCGTCCAGAACGTCGTACAACTCTTGGACTTCGTTGGTTGGTAAACGCATCACGTGATCGTGGTGAACACACTATGAAAGATCGTCTTGCAAAAGAAATCCTTGATGCTGCTAACAACACTGGTGCTTCAGTTAAAAAACGCGAAGATACACACCGTATGGCAGAAGCAAACCGTGCATTCGCACACTTCCGCTGGTAATCTGCAAGATAATGATACGTCACTTCGAATGCATTTAATTTGTTTTACTACTGGCATTCGAAATTTGCTTAATCAGAATTTATTTCTGCTTAAGTTGTATCAAATTTAATAAAACATCTTTAGAACGGGTAGGTCCTGCCTATCCGTTCTAAAAGTATGTTATAATAAAGTAGTAAACTAAATTTATAATAGGAGAAAAAAATGGCTCGCGAATTTTCACTTGAAAAAACTCGTAACATCGGTATCATGGCTCACGTCGATGCTGGTAAAACAACAACAACTGAGCGTATTCTTTACTATACTGGTAAAATCCATAAAATCGGTGAAACACACGAAGGTGCTTCACAAATGGACTGGATGGAACAAGAGCAAGAACGTGGTATCACAATCACTTCTGCCGCTACAACTGCACAATGGAAAGACTACCGCGTAAACATTATCGACACACCAGGGCACGTGGACTTCACAATCGAAGTACAACGTTCACTTCGTGTTCTTGATGGTGCGGTTACAGTTCTTGACTCACAATCAGGTGTAGAACCTCAAACAGAAACAGTTTGGCGTCAAGCTACTGAATACGGTGTTCCTCGTATCGTATTCTCAAACAAAATGGATAAAATCGGTGCTGACTTCCTTTACTCAGTAAGCACACTTCACGATCGTCTTCAAGCTAACGCTCACCCAATTCAATTGCCAATCGGTTCTGAAGATAGCTTCCGTGGTATCATTGACTTGGTTCGTATGAAAGCTGAAATCTACACTAACGACCTTGGTACAGATATTCTTGAAGAAGACATCCCAGCAGAATACGTAGATCAAGCTAACGAATACCGTGAAAAATTGATCGAAGCAGTTGCTGAAACTGATGAAGAATTGATGATGAAATACCTTGAAGGTGAAGAAATCACTGAAGCTGAATTGAAAGCTGCTATCCGTAAAGCAACTATCAACGTTGAATTCTTCCCAGTTCTTTGTGGTTCTGCCTTCAAAAACAAAGGTGTTCAAATGATGCTTGATGCGGTTATCGACTACCTTCCAAGCCCACTTGACATCCCTGCAATCAAAGGTGTTAACCCAGATACAGATGAAGAAGAAGAACGCCCAGCTTCAGATGACGAACCATTTGCAGCCCTTGCGTTCAAGATCATGACTGACCCATTCGTAGGTCGTTTGACATTCTTCCGTGTTTACTCAGGTGTATTGAACAGCGGTTCTTACGTTCTTAACACTTCTAAAGGTAAACGTGAACGTATCGGACGTATCCTTCAAATGCACGCTAACCACCGTAACGAAATCGAAACAGTTTACGCTGGTGATATCGCCGCTGCTGTTGGTTTGAAAGATACTACAACTGGTGACTCATTGACTGATGAAAAAGCTAAAGTTATTCTTGAATCAATCGATGTTCCAGAACCAGTTATCCAATTGATGGTTGAACCTAAATCTAAAGCTGACCAAGATAAAATGGGTATCGCTCTTCAAAAACTTGCTGAAGAAGATCCAACATTCCGTGTTGAAACTAACGTTGAAACTGGTGAAACAGTTATCTCTGGTATGGGTGAACTTCACCTTGACGTCCTTGTTGACCGTATGAAACGTGAATTCAAAGTTGAAGCTAACGTAGGTGCTCCACAAGTATCATACCGTGAAACATTCCGTCAAGCTACTCAAGCACGTGGATTCTTCAAACGCCAATCTGGTGGTAAAGGTCAATTCGGTGATGTTTGGATTGAATTTACTCCAAATGAAGAAGGTAAAGGATTCGAATTCGAAAATGCTATCGTCGGTGGTGTGGTTCCTCGTGAATTCATCCCTGCAGTAGAAAAAGGTCTTCAAGAATCTATGGCTAACGGTGTTCTTGCTGGTTACCCAATGGTTGACGTTAAAGCTAAACTTTACGATGGTTCATACCACGATGTCGATTCATCTGAAACAGCCTTCAAGATCGCTGCATCACTTGCACTTAAAGAAGCTGCTAAAACTGCACACCCAGTTATTCTTGAACCAATGATGCTTGTTACAATCACAGCTCCAGAAGAAAACCTTGGTGACGTTATGGGTCACGTTACAGCTCGTCGTGGACGTGTTGATGGTATGGAAGCTCACGGTAACAGCCAAATCGTTCGTGCCTTCGTTCCACTTGCTGAAATGTTCGGTTACGCAACAGTTCTTCGTTCTGCAACTCAAGGACGTGGTACATTCATGATGGTATTTGACCACTATGAAGATGTTCCTAAATCAGTTCAAGAAGAAATCATCAAGAAAAATTCTGGTGAATAATTACTGATAAAAAGGATGCTCAAATGAGCGTCCTTTTTTGTAATGAAAACGGTAATAATATTTGCAATTTTAGCGAAATAGTTATATAATAATAGCGTTGAAAGGTTGATTTGTGCCTACGTAAGTTAATCTTTTCACAATTGTCTAAAAGGGAAACCTTTTAAAATAAAAAATTTTTTTTTGATTTTCATAAGGAGGAAATCACTAATGGTAGTTAAAGTTGGTATTAACGGTTTCGGTCGTATCGGTCGTCTTGCATTCCGTCGTATCCAAAACGTTGAAGGTGTTGAAGTAGCTCGTATTAACGACCTTACTGACCCAGCTATGCTTGCTCACTTGTTGAAATACGATACAACTCAAGGTCGTTTCAACGGTGATGTTGTTGTTAAAGATGGTGGTTTTGAAGTTAACGGTCAATTCGTTAAAGTTTCTGCTGAACGTGACCCAGAACAAATCGACTGGGCTAACGACGGTGTAGAAATCGTTCTTGAAGCAACTGGTTTCTTTGCAACTAAAGCTGCTGCTGAAAAACACTTGCACGAAGGTGGAGCTAAAAAAGTTGTTATCACTGCTCCTGGTGGATCAGATGTTAAAACAATCGTATTTAACACTAACCACGAAATCCTAGATGGTACTGAAACAGTTATCTCAGCTGGTTCATGTACAACTAACTGTCTTGCACCAATGGCTGACGCTTTGAACAAAAACTTCGGTCTTAAAGTTGGTACAATGACTACAGTTCACGGTTACACTGGTGACCAAATGACTCTTGATGGACCACACCGTAAAGGTGACTTCCGTCGCGCACGTGCTGCTGCTGAAAACATCGTTCCTAACTCAACTGGTGCTGCTAAAGCTATCGGTCTTGTTATCCCTGAATTGAACGGTAAACTTCAAGGTCATGCACAACGTGTACCAGTTCCAACTGGATCACTTACTGAACTTGTTTCAGTTCTTGACAAAAAAGTAACTGCTGAAGAAGTTAACGCTGCTATGCAAGCTGCTGCAACTGAATCATTCGGTTACAACACTGACCAAGTAGTTTCAAGCGATATCGTAGGTATCTCATTCGGTTCATTGTTTGACGCAACTCAAACTGAAGTAACTGAAGCTGCTGACGGTACTCAATTGGTTAAAACTGTTTCATGGTACGACAACGAAATGTCATACACTTCACAACTTGTTCGTACTCTTGAATACTTCGCAAAAATTGCTAAATAATCATTGAGTTGATCAGTTAAAGAGAGGATTTATTCCTCTCTTTTTTTATTTCTCTTAAATATGCTGAATTACTTAAGACATAGTAGTAGGGGAGCTGAAGGACAAATTCTATTGATTTAACTACCTCTTTTACAGGTTTTGTGATATAATTAGCATGTATAAAAAATTATAAGGAGTCCTATCAATGGCTAAATTGACTGTTAAAGACGTTGATTTGAAAGGTAAAAAAGTCCTTGTCCGTGTTGACTTTAATGTACCTTTGAAAGATGGCGTTATCACTAATGACAACCGTATTTCTGCGGCTCTTCCAACAATCAAGTACATCATCGAACAAGGTGGTCGTGCAATTCTTTTCTCTCACCTTGGACGTGTTAAAGAAGAAGCTGATAAAGAAGGTAAATCTCTTGCTCCAGTAGCAGCTGATTTGGCAGCTAAACTTGGTCAAGAAGTTGTCTTCCCTGGTGTTACACGTGGTGCTGAACTTGAAGAAGCTATCAACAACCTTAAAGATGGTGAAGTTCTTCTTGTTGAAAACACTCGTTTTGAAGATGTTGACGGTAAAAAAGAATCTAAAAACGATCCAGAACTTGGTAAATACTGGGCTTCACTTGGTGACGGAATCTTCGTTAACGATGCATTCGGTACTGCACACCGTTCACACGCATCTAACGTAGGTATCTCTGCAAACGTTGAAAAAGCTGTTGCAGGTTTCCTTCTTGAAAACGAAATTGCTTACATCCAAGAAGCTGTTGAAAACCCAGTTCGTCCATTTATCGCAATCCTTGGTGGTTCAAAAGTTTCAGATAAAATCGGTGTTATCGAAAACTTGTTGAAAAAAGCTGATAAAGTTCTTATCGGTGGTGGTATGACTTACACATTCCTTAAAGCACAAGGTATCGAAATCGGTAACTCACTTGTTGAAGAAGACAAACTTGACGTTGCTAAAGAACTTTTGGCTAAAGCTAACGGTAAATTGATCTTGCCAGTTGACTCAAAAGAAGCTAACGCTTTTGCTGACTACACTGAAGTTAAAGATACTGAAGGTGCAGCTGTAGATGCTGGATTCCTTGGTCTTGATATCGGTCCTAAATCAATCGCTAAATTCGACGAAGAATTGACTGGTGCTAAAACTGTTGTTTGGAACGGACCTATGGGTGTATTTGAAAACCCTGACTTCCAAGCTGGTACAATCGGTGTAATGGACGCTATTGTTAAACAACCAGGCGTTAAATCAATCATCGGTGGTGGTGACTCAGCTGCCGCAGCTATCAACCTTGGCCGTGCAGACAAATTCTCATGGATCTCTACTGGTGGTGGAGCTTCTATGGAACTTCTTGAAGGTAAAGTACTTCCAGGTCTTGCTGCATTGACTGACAAATAATTCTCAACTTTGAGAATAGAAGAGCCCTTTGGGGCTCTTCTTTTATTTACACTTGAAAAAGTAAACGCATTCCAGTCTAGCGAAAACGATTTAAAATGTGTTAAAATAAAGAAAATATATTGGGTTGTGGGTTATGAAGTATTTGAAAGATCTTTTATCAAATTATAAATTTGATCCGAGTAAGTTTAAGTTAGGGATGCGAACGCTGAAGACAGGTTTGTCTGTCTTTTTGGTTCTTTTATTATTTCATTTATTTGGTTGGGAAGGGCTGCAGATTGGAACGCTGACGGCTGTTTTCAGTTTACGTGAAAGTTTGGATAAAAGTGTTCACTTTGGTTTTTCACGTATTGTTGGAAATAGTGTCGGTGGTTTTTTATCTTTGCTCTTCTTTTTAATTAATCAATTTTTTCACAACGAATTTTGGGTGACTCTGTTTTTTGTCCCAGTATTTACCATGCTTGGCATTATGATCAATGTTTCGATTAATAATAAAGCAGGGATTATTGGTGGAACATCGGCACTTTTAATTATTACGCTATCAATCCCTGCTGGGGATACGATTTTGTACGTCTTTGCAAGGGTGTTTGAAACATTCTGCGGAGTCTTTGTTGCTATACTCGTTAATTCTGATGTAGACATGGTTCGCGAGTGGTTGAAAAATAAAAATGAAAAAAATTGATTCTTAATGTCATATTTTCTGACATATAGGGTTGACAGTTTAGAATTTTCAGACTATAATAATTATCGGAAGGAGGTCATCATGAAAGAAAAAGAACTCAGACGTTCCATGGCGGTTTTTCCCATTGGGACAGTAATGAAATTGACCGATTTAACAGCACGTCAGATTCGTTATTATGAGGATCAAGGGTTAATAACCCCAGAACGTACTTCAGGTAACCGTCGTATGTTTTCATTAAACGATATGGATCGATTGCTTGAAATTAAAGATTTCCTTGACGAGGGGCTTAATATTGCGGCTATCAAGCGTGAATACGCGGATAGACAAGATAAAGCACTTCAAAAGCAGAAGTCTTTAACTGATGCTGATGTTCGTCGAATCTTACAAGATGAACTCCGAAACCAAGGTCGTTTTTCGGCCCCATCACAGTACATTAGCAATTGGCGCATCTAAATAAGCGCCGCTCGGTTATTTCGGTTTTAAAAGGAGACCTAAATTCATGACTATTACAGCAGCTGACATCCGTCGCGAAGTCAAAGAAAAAAATGTTACATTTTTACGCTTGATGTTCTCAGATATCGCTGGAACATTGAAAAACGTAGAAATCCCAGCAACTGACGAACAACTTGACAAAGTATTGTCAAACAAAGCAATGTTTGATGGATCTTCAATCGAAGGTTTTGTACGTATCAACGAATCTGATATGTTCTTACACCCAGATCTTGATACATGGACAGTGTTCCCTTGGGGTGGTGAAAATGGTGCTGTTGCAGGTTTGATCTGTGATATCTACACTGCTGAAGGTGAACCATTTGCAGGTGACCCACGTGGTAACTTGAAACGTGCACTTCGTCACATGGAAAAAGTTGGTTTCAAATCATTTAACCTTGGTCCCGAACCAGAATTCTTCTTGTTCAAATTGGATGAAAAAGGTGAACCAACTCTTGAAGTAAATGACCGCGGTGGTTACTTCGACCTTGCACCAACTGACCTTGCAGATAACACTCGTCGTGAAATCGTTAATGTTTTGACTGAAATGGGATTTGAAGTTGAAGCAAGTCACCACGAAGTTGCAATCGGTCAACACGAAATCGACTTTAAATATGCTGATGTTTTGAAAGCATGTGATAACATTCAAATTTTCAAACTTGTTGTTAAAACAATTGCTCGTAAACATGGTCTTTACGCTACATTCATGGCTAAACCTAAATTCGGTATCAACGGTTCAGGTATGCACTGTAACATGTCATTGTTTGACTACGATGGAAATAATGCATTCTTCGATACTGAAGATCCAAAAGGTATGCAATTGTCTGAAACAGCATACTACTTCCTTGGCGGTTTGATGAAACACGCTTATAACTACACTGCAATCATGAACCCAACTGTAAACTCATACAAACGTTTGGTTCCTGGTTATGAAGCACCAGTTTACATCGCATGGGCTGGACGTAACCGTTCACCACTTATCCGCGTACCTGCATCACGTGGAATGGGTACTCGTTTGGAACTTCGTTCAGTTGACCCAACTGCTAACCCATATCTTGCTCTTGCTGTCCTTCTTGAAGCAGGTCTTGATGGTATTGAAAACAAAATTGAAGCACCAGCTCCAGTTGAATCAAATATCTACATCATGACTCAAGAAGAGCGTAAAGAAGCTGGAATTCGTGATCTTCCATCAACATTGCACAATGCCGTTAAAGCATTGCAAGATGATGAAGTGGTTAAAGCTGCTCTTGGAAATCACATCTTTACAAACTTTGTGGAAGCTAAGAAAATTGAATGGTCAAGCTATGCGGCCTTTGTTTCACAATGGGAAATTGACAACTATCTAGATCTTTACTAAGAAGTAGTAGTAAGTAAGACAGCTTCTAGCTGTCTTTTTTTTTCCAAAAAATACCACATTCTAAATAGAAAGTTTAAATAAGAGCTATTCTAATTAGAGAGAATGTGGTATAATTGAAGTAAATATTCTGAATAATTAGACTATTTTAGTCTATTTTAGACTATTTGTATTAATGATAGGAGTAAGAGCTATGAATGAAAGTGCTTTGAGGGCGCAGCAGACAACGCTTTGGGATCCATCTTTTGAATCAGATGCCTGTGGGATGGGGTTTGTTGCACAACTCGATGGTGAAGCAAGTCATACTTTGATTGATTATGCCTTGACAATGTTGACACGTATGAATCACCGTGGTGGTACAGGTGCAGAGCCTGATACTGGTGATGGTGCCGGAATGTTGCTTGCTTTGCCAGATGAATTTTTCCAAGTAAAAGCAAAAGAAGCAGGTTATGATTTACCTAAAAAAGGTGACTACGCTGTTGCACAACTATTTTTACCTCAAGATACTGAGGCTAAAGATAGCCTTCTAGAAGCAGTTAAAGCAGAAATTAAATCAGCTGGTTTCCATGTCTTGATGACTCGTGATGTGCCATTTAATTATGATAATTGTGGCCCAGCGGCACAAGAAATTATGCCAAGCTTTGTTCAAGTTTTTGTTAAAAAACCTGATGATACTAAAGCTGGTCGTGATTTTGAAGACAAATTGTTCCGCTTGCGTCGTCAACTTGAAAAGAGCTTTTCATCTGATGAATTTTTCATCTGTTCTCTTTCAAGCAAAACAATTGTGTACAAAGGGATGCTTCATGCCTTCCAAGTTGGTCTTTTTTATCCTGACTTGCAAGATGAACATTTTAAATCACACATTGCATTGACACACTCTCGTTTCTCTACAAATACTTTCCCATCTTGGGATCGTGCACAACCATTCCGTTTCTTGGCTCACAATGGTGAAATCAATACCCTTCGTGGTGCAGAAAACTGGATGCACAGCCACCAGATTGAAGTTTATAATGAAGAAAACTCAGATTCTGCCAAATTGGAAAACTGTTTAGAGTACCTTTATCGTAATGGTCGTGATATTCCACAAAGTCTATTGATGATGGTACCAGAAGCTTGGGGTGACGAGTCAGGTCTTCCTGATGACCTTAAAGCATTTTATGAATATGCATCAAGTTTTGTGGCTCCATGGGATGGTCCGGCTGCTCTTGTCTTTACAGATGGTGACATGGTTGGTGCTCGTTTGGACCGTAATGGTTTGCGTCCTAGCCGCTACTCATTGACAAAAGATAATTTCTTAATCTGTTCAAGTGAATCTGGTGTTGTTGACCTTGAACCAAGTCGCGTTATCGAAAAAGGTGTGCTTGGACCTGGTAACATGATGTTGATTGACACAACTTCTGGTAAATTGATGCGTAATGAAGAAGTGAAAGCTTATTATGCTGCACAACACCCATATAAAGAGTGGGTAGAAGAAAACATTGCACATCTTAATGATTTTGAAGCTTCAGAATTAAATCAAGAAACAAATGACATTGAAACAATGTGGAAAGCTTACGGCTATAATGAAGAAGTTATTCGTACAGTTATCCTCCCAATGTCTGAAAAAGGTGAAGAACCTGTTATTTCTATGGGATTTGATAGCCCACTAGCAGTTCTTTCTAATAAGAGTCAATCTCTTTTCACTTTCTTTAAACAACAATTCGCCCAAGTTACAAACCCACCAATCGATGCGATTCGTGAACAAATTGTCGTTTCAACAAGTGTTTACCTAGGTGGTGATGGTAACTTCAAAGCTGATGGTGCTGATAACTGTGTCAAAGTTAAAATTGATAGTCCAGTTCTTTCAAGCGAAGATTTTGCCAAAATCGCTAACTTGCAAGACGAACGTTACCGTGCAACAACTCTCTCAACAGTTTACGATGTTGTTGAACCATCACATAATCGTTTGCAACGTGCTTTGGAGAATCTTTTCAAAGCAGCTGAAAAAGCTGTTGATAATGGTAGCAAGATTATCATTCTTTCAGACCGCAATGTAAAAGAAAACCAAACAACAATCCCAATGCTTTTGGCTGTTTCTGGTTTGAATAACTACATGGTTGTTAAAGGTAAAGCTAGCCAATTCTCAATCGTTGTTGATACGGCAGAAGCAATTGAAGTTCACCATTTTGCAACTTTGGTTGGTTATGGTGCTGCAGCCGTTCACCCTTATGGTGCTTATGCAACATTGAAAGAATATGGTAAAGATGCAACTGCATTTGAGAAATACCGTAAAGCAGCTGAAAAAGGTATCGTTAAAGTTATGAGTCGTATGGGGATTTCTACAATCCTAGGTTACAAAGGAGCTCAATTGTTTGAAGCAGTTGGTCTTTCAGACTCAGTTGTTAACAAATACTTTACAGGTACAGTAACACGTATCGGTGGATTGTCTCTTGACCAAATTGAAAAAGAATATCTTCAACGTATGGAAGATGCCTTTGGTCCCCGTCGTGGAGACTATTTGCAAAGTGGCGGTATTTACCAATTTAAAGCTGATGGTGAATATCACCTCTTCAATCCACATACAATTTATAATTTCCAACAAGCTGTTCGTAAAGGAGATTACAAACTCTTCAAAGAATACACTGCTGAATTGGATAAAGAAGCCTTGTCAACTCCGACGACACTTCGTTCAATCTGGGAATTTAAATCAGATCGTCCAAAAGTTGACCTTTCTGAGGTTGAACCAGCTGAAGCAATCGTTAAACGTTTCAAAGTTGGTGCCATGAGTTTTGGTTCACTTTCTAAAGAAGCGCACGAAACAATCGCCGAAGCAATGAACTCAATCGGAGCTAAGTCAAACTCTGGTGAAGGTGGCGAAAACCATAATCGTTTCAAAGTGCAACCAGATGGTCGTAACTTGAACTCTAAAATTAAACAAGTCGCTTCAGGACGTTTTGGTGTCAATGCTGAATACCTTATGTCTGCTGAAGAAATCCAAATCAAGTTGGCACAAGGTGCAAAACCTGGTGAAGGTGGTCAGTTGCCTGGTCAAAAAGTCTTCCCATGGGTTGCTGAAATTCGTGGTGCAACGCCTGGTGTTCGTTTGATTTCACCACCACCTCACCATGATATCTACTCAATCGAAGATTTGGCTCAATTGATTTATGACCTTAAGGCTATCAATCCTTATGCTAAAATCAATGTTAAATTGGTTTCAAGTACTGGTGTTGGTACAATCGCTACAGGTTGTGTAAAAGCTGGTGCTGATAAGGTTGTTATTTCTGGTTATGATGGTGGTACAGGAGCTTCTCCTCGTAACTCTGTTCGTGATGCTGGTCTTCCATGGGAAATGGGATTGGCTGAAGCTCACCAAACATTGTCACTTAACCGTCTTCGTCAACGTATGACGCTTGAAACAGATGGTAAATTGATGACAGGTCGTGATGTTGCTATTGCTACACTTCTTGGTGCAGAAGAATATTCATTTGCAAGTTTGACATTGATTTCAATTGGTTGTGTCATGATGCGTGTATGTTCACTTAATACTTGTCCAGTTGGTGTTGCTACTCAAAATCCAGAACTTCGTAAACACTTTGCTGGTAAACCTGAACATGTTATCAACATGATGATGTTTATGGCAGAAGAATTGCGTGAATACATGGCTGAACTTGGTTTCCGTTCTGTTGACGAAATGGTTGGACACTCAGAAATCTTGAAAGCTAAATTTGTTCCAAAAGGTAAAGCTAAATCACTTGATTTCTCTCGTATGCTTGGAACAGCTTATCCAATTGAACGTAAGACAGAAGACCCATTTGCTGAAGCACGTCAATGGAAAGAATTGGATGGATTTGCTAAAGCGGCTGTCGATAGTGGTACAAGCGTAACTGTTAAAGAAACAATCAACAATGTTCAACGTGCTGTCGGAGCTCGTATGGCAGGTTGGATGGCTGAACGTTATGGTAACTACTCAGTTGAACCTGGTTTGATTAAGTACGAATACACTGGTATTGCTGGTCAATCATTTGCAAGCTTTATTACTCAAGGTATGGAATTGACGTTGGTCGGTGAAGCCAATGATTACATTGCTAAATCTATGTCAGGTGGACGTTTAATTGTGAAACCACCACATGATGCTGCTTATGATATTGAAAATTCACCAATTGTTGGTAATGTTGCCCTCTTTGGTGCGGTCAAAGGTGAAGCTTACTTCGCTGGTCGTGCTGGTGAACGTTTCTGTGTTCGTAACTCAGGTGCGAAAGTTGTTGTTGAAGGTGTTGGAGCTCACGGTTGTGAATACATGACAGGTGGTGTTGCGGTTATCCTTGGTACAACAGGTCGTAACTTCGCTGCTGGTATGAGTGGTGGTGTTGCTTACGTTTACGATGCTGATGGCGATTTCGCTGAAAAAGTTAACCGTCAAATGGTTGACCTTTACAAAGTTGGTGAAACACGTGGTGACGATGTTTTGGTAGATATGATTCAAAAACACTACGAATACACTGGTAGTGCCAAAGCTAAACGTTTACTTGATAACTGGGCACAAGAAGTTGATAAATTTGTCAAAGTTTACCCAACTGAGTTCCACGAAATCAATAACATTGAGTATGCTCTTGCTAACACTGGTCTAGAAGGTGACGAACTTGAATTGCGTACTTTCGAAATTGCAACTGGTGGTGCAGAAACAGCAGCAGAAAAAGAAGAGCTTCTCGCACAAGTAACAGGGGGTAAATAAAATGGCTAATCCGTTTGGATTTTTGAAATATGATCGAAAAGACAATCCGTTTCGTCCTGTTGCTGAACGCATCTTGGACTTTGAAGAACTACAAGTTCCGTTAACAGCAGAAGAACGTCAAAAACAAGCTGCGCGTTGTATGTCTTGTGGGATTCCTTTCTGTCACTCAGGACAATTTTACGGTGGCGGACGTGCAGTTTCAGGTTGTCCAAATGACAACTTGATTCCTGAGTGGAATGATTTGCTATACAAAGGTGACTATAAGCGTGCATTTGAGCGTTTATCACGCACTAATCCGTTTCCAGAGATGACTGGACGTGTTTGCCCAGCTCCATGTGAAAAAGGCTGTACAGAGGGTCTCAATGGCTCTGGTGTTACTATCCATGATAACGAACGCTTTATCATTGATACAGCCTTTGAAAATGGTTGGGTAGAAGAATCAGGTCGCCCAGCTTTCCGTACAGGATTTAAAATTGCCGTTATTGGTTCAGGTCCTGCAGGTCTTTCAACGGCATGGCGTCTTAACAAACTTGGTCACAGTGTCACAGTTTATGAACGTAGTGACCGCTTTGGTGGACTTTTGATGTATGGTATTCCAAATATGAAGTTGGATAAAGAAGTTGTTCAACGTCGTATCGATCTTATGGAAAAACTTGGTATCAATTTTGTTGCCAATACAGAAGTTGGACGTGATATTACTGCAGATGAATTGTTGAAACAATATGACCGTGTTGTTCTTGCCACTGGTGCTAGCGTGCCACGTGATTTGGATGTTCCTGGTCGTCACTTGACTGGTATTCGATTTGCAGTTGATTTTTTAACTGAAACAACTAAAAACGTTCTTGCATCTGATAACAAAAAACTTGGTCCAACACTTGAAGGAAAACATGTTCTTGTTATCGGTGGTGGTGATACTGGTAATGACTGTATCGGTACAGCTGTTCGTTTAGGTGCAGCAAGCGTTAAACAGCTTGAAATCACTCCAGAACCACCAGAAAAACGCTTGCCAACTAATCCATGGCCACAATATCCAATGATTAAACGTGTTGGATATGGACAAGAAGAAGCTAATTTCGTACAAGATACAGAATTGACAACTTATGCAACATCAACAACAGAATTTATTGGTGCTGATCGTGGTCAAGTTATTGCTGCGAAAACTATCAAAGTTGGTCCTGGTTTCAAACCAATCGAAGGTACTGAAGAAACGATTAAAGCTGACCTTGTCTTGTTAGCAATGGGATTCACTGGCGCTGAAAAATCACTCTTTGAACAATTTGGTGTCCAAAGTGTTTACGATGATTATTCAACTAACAACGATCGTGTCTTTGTTGCTGGTGATGCTCGTCGTGGTCCAAGTCTTGTTATTTGGGGAATCCGTGAAGGACGTAAGGCTGCTGAACAAATCGACCAAGGCCTTCGTGTTATGGTAGCTCAATAATAAATTAATCTAAGCGTTTAACACACTTTCTTGTTTTTCAATCATAAAAAAAACTGTCCATTGGGCAGTTTTTTTGTAACGTTCATTTTGCAAATTGAGATTTCGTGAAATGTAACGCTTACATTCCCTTATATAATTTGTAATATTGGCTTGCTATACTAGTGTTCATAAAGGGAGGAAGATTTTTATGAATTACAAAACAAAATTAGTTATAGCAACCGCAACATTGTCCGGTGCTTTGCTATTTTCACAAGTAAATGTAAAGGCAGATACTTATACCTTGCAAAGTGGTGACTCATTTTATAGTGTGGCGCAAATGTATGGACTGAGTGTTTATGACTTAGCAGCCTTAAATGGGATGTCGATTTATGACACTATTGTTCCTGGGCAAGTGTTACAGATACCTGATAAGACACCAATTGATCCATTTGTGACTAATTTGTTAACATCAAGTAGGAATTCTGAGTTAGCTCAAGCTGATGTACCGGCGGTAAAGTCAGAAAATCCAACTAATACTTACCCTGTTGGGCAATGCACTTGGGGTGTTAAGCAGGTAGCTACATGGGCAAGTAATTGGTGGGGAAATGCTGGCGACTGGGCAGCCAATGCCGCTTCACAAGGTTATGTGGTTGGGACACAAGCTGAAGTAGGAGCTATTGTCTGCTGGACTGATCCTGATAGTTATGGGCACGTGGCTTACGTGACAGCTGTAAATGCTAGTGGGCAAATTCAAGTTTTAGAATCTAATTATGGCAATAAGCAATGGATTGATAATTATCGTGGCTGGTTTGATCCAACAAAGAGTAATACTGCTGGAGCTGTCAGCTATATCTATCCAGAAAGTTATTAACAAGATAGAATAAGTCTGGAAAAATTCCAGGCTTTTTAAGTTTCTGTGGATAAGTTGTTAATAAAAAAGTCTAGTTGACTCAGTCAACTAGACTTTTTGGTTATTTATCATCTGGTGTGAGAATCATTGGAATAATGATTGGTTCACGTTCAGTTTTTTCGTATAGGAATGGACGAAGTGCGTTAACGATAGCACCATTTACAGATTGGATACTTGCGTCTTTGTTCTTCAAAGCAATACGGATAGCATTGAAGAGAACACGTTGACTTTCACGAATAAGGTCACCAGATTCACGCATGTAGATAAATCCACGACTAAGAATGTCTGGACCTGCCAAAATCATTTGGCTATCAAAGTCAACAGTAGCAACGGCAAGAACAACACCGTCTTCAGACAAATCACGGCGGTCACGAAGTACGGCAGCACCGATATCTCCGATACCATTACCATCAACATAGATGTCTTGGGCGTTAAAGTGTCCAGCACGACGAGCTGAGTTAGCTGTAAGAGCTAGCACATCACCGTTTTCCATGATGAAGATATTGTCTTTTGGCACACCTGTGTCCATCGCTAAACCAGCGTGGATTTTAAGCATACGGTATTCACCGTGAACTGGCATGAAGAATTTTGGTTTCATCAAGCGGAGCATAAGTTTTTGCTCTTGTTGTCCACCGTGACCAGATGTGTGGATATTGTTAACTTTTCCGTGGATAACTTCTACACCAGCCTCTTGGATAGTGTTGATAAGTTTGTTAACACTTGTTGTATTACCAGGAATTGGGCTAGAAGAGAAGATGACAGTATCGCCAGGTTGTAGTGTAACTTGACGGTGTGTACCATTAGCAATACGTGCTAGCGCAGCCATTGATTCACCTTGGCTACCTGTACACATAATCAAGATTTCACTAGCGTGGTAGTCTTTGATTTCGCTTGGTTCGATAAATGTTCCTTTTGGAACTTTGATGTAACCAAGTTCAATACCGTTTACAATGGCTTTTTCCATTGAACGTCCGAAGACTACGATTTTACGTCCAGTTTTAACAGCTGCTTCGGCAGCTTGTTGGAGACGGAAGATGTTTGAGGCAAATGACGCAAAGATAATACGTCCGTGGATACCTTCAATAATCTTCATAATAGATTGTCCAACAACTTTTTCTGAGTTTGTAAAGGTTGGAATTTCTGCGTTAGTAGAATCAGATAGCAAACATAGGACGCCATCCTCACCAAGTGCAGCCATGCGGTGGATATCTGCTGGTTCACCAACTGGTGTCCAGTCAAATTTGAAATCCCCTGTGCAGACAATTTTACCTTGTGGTGTGTGGATAACGATTCCTAGAGGTTCCGGAATTGAGTGGGTTGTACGGAAGAATGTAACGCTAAGGTTTTTAAAAGTCAACTCTGTATTGGCGTTGATTTCATAAAGTTTAGCGTCACGTAAAAGTCCGTGTTCTTCCAATTTTCCTTTGATAAGTGAAAGCGCAAGTGGTCCAGCATAAATTGGAATATTGGCTTGTTTCAAAAGAAATGGAATCCCACCAATGTGGTCTTCGTGCCCGTGAGTAATCACAAGGCCTTTAATGCGATCGATATTGTCAACGATATATGAATAGTCTGGAATGACGTAGTCAATACCGAGCAAATCGTCTTCTGGGAATTTGATACCAGCATCTACGATAATGATTTCATCTTGATATTCAATACCGTAAGTGTTTTTACCAATTTCTCCGAGACCACCAATCGCATAAACCCCAACTTCTTCGGGTTTTAAATTGATTTGTGACATGTTATAACTCCGTTAATTTAAAGGCACCTGTTTCTTTTTCGTAGGCTAGGTGTTTTTCTGAAAGAAGTTCAATGTATTCAACGTTGTAAGGTGTTTTTGCCTCTACAAGTTCACGAGTTTTGATACGTCCTTCAAGTTCGTTAGCTGCGTCAATTTCTAAATAAAGAGCTTTAGTTTGTTCGCGGCGTGGGTTACGTTCTTTTGTTTCTTGATAAAAAACTTTATAAATCATAGTTTTTTCCTTTCTTGATATACCTGTGGTTAATCAAACTACACAAAACACGTCAACTAGCTTGTTCATACTTGCTACTTGACCAGTTCTTATTAAATTTTTTCTGAGTAATTGATTTAACCTTGATTCGTTGCAATTATTAAAATTATATCATAAAATAAGAAGTATAATCAAGTGAGGGAATTTAAATGATGAAAGTTTTAGCCTTTGATACTTCAAGTAAGGCTTTGTCTGTTGCCATCTTGGATGGTGAAAATTTACTAGCCGATGTAACGGTCAATATTAAGAAAAATCACAGCATTAATTTGATGCCTGCGATTGATTTTTTGATGAAAGCAGTTGATTTAAAACCAACTGATTTGGATAGAATTTCAGTAGCTCAAGGTCCTGGCTCATACACTGGGCTACGTGTGGCAGTTGCGACTGCAAAAACACTGGCATACACTTTAAATATTGAGTTGGTAGGTGTTTCTAGTCTTTACGCGCTTGCTGCTGCAGCTGATTTTGATGGCTTAGTTGTCCCAGTGATTGATGCTCGTCGTAATAATGTGTATGCTGGTTTTTACAAAGATGGTCAATCTCTTAAAGACGACCAACACATGAACTTTGCCGATGTTCTTGAAGCAGTTAAGGACGAAGAATCTGTTATGTTTGTTGGTGAAGTGGCTAATTTCAGCAATCAAATTGCTGAGAGTCTTCCGCAAGCTAAGGTTCTTTCTGTTTTGCCGTCAGCTTATGCTATTGGTAAACGTGGTCAAGAGCTACAACCAGTTGATGTGGATAGCTTTGTGCCAAGTTATCTAAAACGTGTCGAAGCAGAAGAAAATTGGCTTAAAACACACACAGAAAATCCAAGTGCAAATTATGTCAATCGCATCTAATATGAAAGATTTACAAGCAAGTGTTACTGCTGTTTATGAGATATTGTCAGATGTTTACCCAGTATCTCCGTGGTCTGAAAAGCAGATTTTATCAGACATGCAACAGGATAATGTTGATTACTTTTTTGTCAAAAAAGATGAAAAAGATGTAGGATTTTTAGCCATTTCACAATTGGCTGGGGAATTAGAAATCACAAATATTGCTATTAAAAAAGCTTATCAAGGACACGGTCTTGGAAGTCAATTGCTAGCCAATCTAGACCAGATGGACTATCCGATCTTTTTAGAGGTTAGAGCATCGAACGCTCCAGCTCAAGCTTTATACAAGAAATTTGGTTTTGACATTATTGGCAAGCGTAAGCAATATTATCATGAACCAGTAGAAGATGCGATTATCATGAAGCGCGAAGGTAAATACGAGGTAATTAATCGATGAAAGATAGATATATTTTAGCCGTGGAGAGTTCTTGTGATGAAACAAGTATTGCGGTTTTGAAGAATGAAAGTGAGATTTTAAGTAACGTCATCGCAAGCCAAATCGAAAGTCATAAGCGTTTTGGTGGTGTTGTGCCTGAAGTTGCTAGTCGTCACCATGTTGAAGTAATTACAACTTGCTTTAAGGATGCTTTGGAAGCTGCAGGCATTGAAGTTAGCGACTTAGATGCGGTTGCGGTCACTTACGGACCTGGTTTGGTTGGTGCGATTCTGGTTGGAATGGCGGCTGCTAAAGCTTTTGCTTGGGCTAACAATTTGCCATTGATTCCAGTCAACCACATGGCAGGACACTTAATGGCGGCGCGTGAAGTAAAAGAACTTCAATACCCATTGATGGCTTTATTGGTTTCTGGTGGTCACACAGAACTTGTTTATGTGTCTGAACCAGGTAATTATAAGATTGTTGGTGAAACACGTGATGATGCTGTAGGTGAAGCTTATGACAAAGTTGGTCGTGTGATGGGCTTGACTTACCCAGCGGGACGTGAAATAGACCAATTGGCACATAAAGGAAAAGATATCTATGATTTCCCACGTGCGATGATTAAAGAAGACAATCTTGAGTTTTCATTCTCAGGGCTGAAATCAGCCTTTATCAATCTCCATCATAATGCGGCTCAAAAAGGTGAAACTCTTTCAAATGAAGATTTGTCAGCATCATTCCAAGCAGCTGTCTTAGATGTTTTAATGGCTAAAACCAAAAAAGCTTTGGAGAAATATCCAGTTAAAACCCTTGTAGTAGCAGGTGGTGTGGCGGCAAACCAAGGCCTTCGTGAACGTTTAGCAGATGAAATCACAGAAGCAGAAGTTGTCATTCCCCCACTACGTCTATGTGGTGATAATGCGGGAATGGTTTCACTAGCTGCAGCTATCGAATACGATAAAGGACATTTTGCTGGACTTGATTTAAATGCTAAACCAAGTCTTGCCTTTGATACATTGGATTAAATATAAATAAGCTCCTGAAAATTTCAGGGGCTTTTGACTTATTAACAATCTTAGTAGTTTAATTTTGCCATGAGTTTTTCGAGCTGAGCAACTTCATCTGTGGATAAGTTTGATAATAGCAAATCAGATTGTTGCTGTTCATATTCATGAAGCTGTGGATAAATGTCCATGGCTTTTTCTGTTGGATAAACACGTTTGATTTTCTGGTTAACAGCATCTTTCTTTAATTCAAAATAGCCAAGCTTAACAATTTTTTTGATGGTTCTAAAGGCTGTTGTGCGATCAATTTGGACATTATCAGCTAATTCCCCTAAAAACATACCAGGTTGTTCACAGATACGAATGATATAGATATAAAGGTTATTATTTAAGCCAAATTCTTTAAAGTGATTGTTAGAATCTATTTGAATAGTACGCGTAATGGCACCAATAGTACGAATGATTTTAAACATCTTATCTCCTCGAATAAATTTTATCAAAAAAATATTGCATTTACAATAAAATGTGCTATAATATGAGAAATATTATTGCAAATACAATTAAATAAAAGGGGAGAGTTTATGGAAATCAGAATTTTTGAGCCAAAATTTAATCAGTCAGTAAAAGAGATGATTTTAGATATTCAACAAAATGAATTTCTACTTCCAATCACGCTATCTGATCAACCTGATTTATTGGATATTGAACGTTCATACCAAAATAAAGGTGGACAGTTTTGGGTGGCTGTGGATAGCAGCAGTGGTCATTTAATTGGATGTCTTGGTTTAGTTGCACTTAGAGATGGGAATGTTGCTTTAAAGAAAATGTTTGTTGCAAAACCTTATCGAAAATTAGGTTTAGGGAAAAAGTTATTAGAAGAATTTATTACTTATTGTTATGAAAATAGTAAAAAGGCGATATTTCTTGGAACAACATCAGATTTTGAAGCTGCTCAATATTTTTATCAAAAATCTGGATTTAAAGAAATTACTTCGGCAGATTTACCTGAAGATTTTCCACGTTTAACTGTGGATAACCGTTATTACACTTATTACATTAACTAAAAAAGCAGACGTAGTCTGCTTTTTTGGTGATAAAAACTTTTTTCTTTCTAGATATATTACCAGCTGGCTTTTGTGACCCCTGGGATTTTTCCTTCGTGAGCAAGATTACGGAAGTTGATACGGCTCATGCCAAATTTTCGCATGTAAGCATGAGGACGACCGTCAATGCGGTCACGGTTTTTCAAGCGATTTGGATTTGAGTCGCGTGGTAATTTACGAAGGGCTTCGTAATCACCTTTAGCTTTTAGTTCGCGACGCAAGTCTGCGTATTGTTCAATGAGTTTTAATTGTTTATTGTATCTAGCAATTTTTGATTTTTTAGCCATAATATCTCCTTTTAGTTAACTGGTTAACAAAATTAATTATAACACTTTTAGGTCAAGAATCAAGCAAAAAACCTTAACTAGTTAAATATTTTTTTAAAAATATAAAAAAGAAATCCAAAATTGGATTTCTCAACAATTGTTAATAATGTAAACTTCCAGCAACCCAGCCTGTGCACAAGGCAACCGTGATATTAAAACCACCTGTGTGGGCATTGATATCAAGGACTTCGCCAGCAAAGTGCAAGCCTGGAACTTGCTTGCTTTCAAGAGTTTTAGGATTGATTTCTTTTAAGTCAACGCCGCCTTTGGTTACAAAGGATTTTGCGAGAGACATTTTTCCAGTGACCTTGATTGGTAAAGCTTTTATCTTATCCACAAGCTCTTTTTCTTGATTTGGGGTCAGTTGTTTGACTTTTTCAGGAAATGGCTGAGCAAAAAAGTTTGCTAAGCGCTCAGGGACAAGCATTTTAAGAGTATTCTTAAGTGATTTTTCACGATGTTCTTCTAAAAATGCAAGAAGATCTTCTGTGGATATATTGGGGATAACATCGAGTGTGATAGTTTCTCCACCTTTAATAAAACTAGACATGCGAAGCGCAGCGGGTCCAGATAGTCCAAAGTGGGTAAAGAGTAAATCGTGTGTAATGTGATGTTTCCCATAAGATAGGCTGATATCGCTCAGAGAAATTCCCTGAAGTTCCTTGTGTGGAAAATCTGTTAATAAAGGACTTTCTGCTGCTTCAAGTTCGGTTAAGTTTAACTTGAAGTGACGAGCAATTTCATAGCCAAATCCAGTCGAACCAGTTGATGGATAAGCTTTCCCACCAGTTGTGACAATGAGTTTTTCACAGACAAACTCATCTGAAGCAGATTTGATGTGGAAAAGGTTATCGATTTTTTTCACAGAAACGACTTCGGTATTTGTTAAGACTGTACCACCGAGTTCGCTAATTTTACGTGCTAGAGCATCGATGATTGTTTTGGATTTATCAGTTTTTGGGAAGACGCGCCCATGGTCTTCAACTTTTAAAGCAACGCCATTTTCTTCAAAGAAGCGCATAATATCATGGTTATCAAATTGAGAAAAGACACTGTAAAGAAAACGTCCATTGCCAGGGATGCCTTCCATCAGGTCATCGATAGTACCGTTATTTGTGACGTTACAACGACCGCCACCTGTACCAGCTAATTTTTTGCCGAGGCGTTTATTTTTTTCAATCAGTAATGTTTTGTAGCCATAATAGCTGCTGGAAATAGCAGCCATCATTCCAGCAGGTCCCCCGCCGATGATAATTGTATCGTATTGTTTCATATAATCATTGTAGCATAAAATATTTCTATCCCGTAGTCAAATGCTAATAGATATTTTTGAAATAGAGTAGCGAGTTTACAGAAAATGACAGAAAGTTGACACGATTGCAAAAAAAGCCTATCAATTCAAGCTTTAAGCAGTCAAGTAACTGGCTAAAAATTGACAATCAAGTGTTCATGTGTTATCCTTTTCATAAGTATTTCAATGTAAAAGAGGATATTATGGCAATCGAGAAAACAGTTAGTGAAATTGCTGAGATTCTAGGAGTTAGCCGCCAAGCGGTTAATAATCGTGTTAAGAATCTCCCAGAAGAAGATGTAGATAAAAATGAAAAAGGTGTTACAGTAGTTAATCGTAGCGGCTTGATCAAATTAGAGGAAATCTATAAAAAAACTATTTTTGAAGATGATCCAATTGACGAAGAAACAAAACAACGTGAACTTTTGGAAATTTTAGTTGATGAAAAAAATACAGAGATTACACGTCTCTATGAACAGCTAAAAGCTAAGGACAAACAATTGGCTTCAAAAGATGAACAACTTCGAGTGAAAGATGTTCAAATCGGTGAGAAAGACAAGCAACTAGATCAACAACAACAATTGACACTAGCTGCTATGGAAGATAGCAAACGTCTTCAACTTGAACTTAATGAAGCTAAGGCTGAGTTTGAAGAAATTCAAACAAAAACAGAAGAAGCTATTCAAGAGCAAGAAGAACAAGCAGCCACTCCGAAAGGATTATTTGCTCGTCTCTTTGGTAAAAAATAGGCTTATTAGGCGGAGCTGGGACGAAAGTTCCAGCTTGTTTTATAAAGAAATGATGATGTTTTTAGGGAGGAATTATGGAAAAGCTATCTGAGTATATTTCCTTTGACTTGGAATTTAATACTGTTGCTGAGATCAGTCACATCATTCAGGTTTCTGCTGTAAAATTTCGAGATGGTGTAGAAGTTGACAACTTTGACACTTACGTTTACACAGATGTTCCTTTACAATCTTTTATTAATGGCTTAACAGGTATTACATCTGAAAAAATTGCTAAGGCGCCAAAATTAGATAAAGTCTTGGCTGATTTTAAAGATTTTGTTGGGAAAACAGCTCTCGTTGGCTACAATGCCTTGAAATCAGACCTTCCTTTGTTAGCTGAAAATGATTTAGACTTGACAGATCTTTACAAGGTTGATCTTTATGATGAAGCTTATGAACGTCGTAGCTCAGATTTAAATGGTATTGCTAATCTTAAATTAACAAGTGTTGCTGACTTTTTAGGAATATCTGGTCACGGGCATAATTCTTTGGAAGATGCTCGCATGACAGCACTAGTTTATGAGAAATTCATGGAATTTGATGAGAATAAATCTTACTTGACTCAACAAGAAGAAGAGCATGGTGACAATCCATTTGCTGCTTTGGGTGGCTTTTTCGATTAAGAGCTTAGCTATTTTTCAAAGAAGGAAAAATCATCTAGGGTAACCTCTTGCTTGTGACCTTAGGTCATGTCCTATAATGAGGGCAGAAAGGAGGTGAAGGAAATGTCTCAGACTTACACAACTGGTGATTTGGCTAAATTGGCTGGTGTTTCGGTTCGCACAGTGCAGTACTACGATAAGCGTGGTATTTTGCTACCGTCACAATTGACAGAAGGTGGTCGTCGTATCTATACCGAGAGTGATTTGGAACGGCTACATTTGATATGTTTTTTACGAGAATTGGATTTTTCGATTGAGTAGATTAAGCGTCTTTTTGCTGAAAAAAATGCCAAGCAGGTTTTAGAACTTCTTCTTGTAGAACATATCAAAGAAACTAAAGAGCAACTTGCAGAAAAGAAGGCGAAACTTGACACTGCTGTAAACTTACTTGACAGAGTTAAGAGCCAGTCAGGACAATCACTAGACTTTTTATCAGACATTTCTCTTACCATGAAAAATCAATTATCTTTGAAAAAGGTCCATCGGAAGATGTTTTTCATCTTTTTGCCTTTAATTATCCTTCAAGTGGGAAGCATAGTATGGGCAATTGTGGCAAGGAATTTTTGGATTTATCTGCTTGCTGAAATCATCATACTACCTTTTGCAATCTGGTTTTCAAAGGTATATGCTCAAAATGTTGCTTACGTTTGCCCAAATTGTCATCACCGATTTCAACCAAATTTTAAGACATTCTTCTTTGCACCTCATACGCCAAAAACACGAAAACTCACTTGCCCGCATTGTCATGAAAAATCTTATTGTTTAGAAGTTGCAAGTAAATAAAAAGCTCGAACCAAATGGTTCGAGCTTTTTTGATGTTTACTTTAGAATGGCAATTTACCTGCGAAAGCACCAAGTGTTTTTTGAGTGGCAGCATCAACTTGAGAAAGAGCATCGTTGATAGCTTGTGTTGTCATATCTTGAAGAGTTTCGATATCATCTGGGTCAACGATAGCATCTTTGAATGAGATGTTAACCAATTTTTTGTCACCTGTGAATTCAGCAACAACTAATTCTTGAGCTGATTTTCCAGTGAAAGTTGTGCTAGCAAGCTCAGCTTGTTTTTTCTCCATTTGTTTTTGAAGTTTTTGAGCTTGACGCATCATGTTTTGCATGTTCATCATAATTAACGAGATTCCTTTCAGAGCAAGGGTTTAATCCTTTATTAATTTGGAAATTTATCTTGAAAAAGATATTAATATTATAGCATCTTTCCTACAGAACTTAAAGTTTGGAGTTGAGCATGTCCTTATTGCTTTTGGGTAAGAAAGGATTTTACAAAAACTTTACAAAAAACAGGTAACGGATTTGATATTAACGGCATATAATGACGACTATAAAGATGTTAAAGGAGAATGTCATGAAAAAATGGAAAATGTTAGCCGGTTTAGCCCTTCTTGGTTTGGGAGCAGGTGCAGTGTTATCTGCTTGTGAAAAATCAGCGAAAACCGATTCAGGAATGGGACAGATTAATGTTGTATCTCGTGAAGAAGGTTCAGGTACACGTGGCGCATTTGTTGAACTTTTTGGTCTAAAGGGTGAAAACAGTAAAGGTGATGCGGTTGATATGACCACATCAAATGCTATCGTAACAAACTCAACTTCAGTAACTCTAACAACTGTCTCTGGTGATAAGTCAGCAATTGGCTACGCTTCATTAGGAGCTCTTAATGACAATGTCAAAGTTTTGAATATTGATGGTCAAAAGGCTAGTGTTGAGACGATTAAGGATGGTTCTTATAAAATTTCTCGTCCATTTAATATTGTGACAAAATCAGAAATCAGTAAGCCAGCAAAAGATTTTATTGCTTATATCTTAAGTAGTGATGGTCAAAAGATTGTTAAGGATAGTGGCTACATTCCTCTTGAGCAGCAAGAGTCCTATCAAACAAGTGTGTCAACTGGAAAAGTGGTGGTTTCTGGTTCAAGTTCGGTAACTCCAGTTATGGAAAAATTGAAAGAAGCTTATGGCAAAGTTAATCCAGGTGTTAAAGTCGATATTCAACAAAGTGACTCATCAACCGGTATCACTGACACTATTGATGGAACATCGGATATTGGTATGGCTTCTCGTGAATTAGAGAAAAGTGAAAAATCAAAAGGTGTTTCATCAACTGTTATTGCAATGGATGGCATTGCACTTGTTGTCAATAAGGCTAATGAGGTAGAAAATTTGACCAGCCAACAGGTAAAAGATATCTTTTCTGGCAAAATAACAGCCTGGAAAGACTTGACTGATTAAGAGGATGTCATGAATCACAAAAAAGAAAAAATCATGCAGGGGGTCTTCTTTTTAGCAGCCTGTATTTCAATCGTTTCAGTTTTATTGATATGCATTTTCTTGTTGGCAAATGGACTGCCTGCTATTAAAGAAATTGGCATTAAAAATTTTCTTCTGGGAGAAATTTGGCGCCCGTCAAGTAATGAATTTGGTATTCTACCGATGATTGTTGGGTCACTTTATGTGACTTTGGGTGCTTTAGTCATTGGGGTTCCGATTGGTATTTTTACGGCAGTTTTTATGGCTAAGTTTTGCCCGCCTATACTTTATAAACCTTTGAAGTCAGCTATTAATTTAATGGCTGGGATTCCGTCTGTTGTCTATGGATTCTTTGGTTTGGTTGTTCTTGTTCCGTTTGTTCGTAATTATATTGGTGGCTATGGTATGGGAGTACTAACGGCATCGATTCTTTTGGGAATAATGATTTTGCCAACAATTGTCAGTGTGTCGGAGTCAGCTATTCGGGCAGTGCCAAATCATTACTATGAAGGTGGGTTAGCTTTAGGAGCTTCTCATGAAAGAAGTATATTTTTTGTGGTACTTCCTGCTGCCAAACGTGGCATATTGGCGTCCGTTATTCTCGGACTTGGTCGCGCTGTTGGAGAGACTATGGCTGTTATTATGGTAGCAGGTAATCAGGCGATTTTACCAAGCTCATTAACCTCAGGGGTTCGAACACTAACAACAAATATTGTTATGGAAATGGGGTATTCATCAGGACTTCATAGGCAGGCTCTAATCGGAACGGCAGTCATTCTATTTCTATTTGTTCTGATTGTTAATATTATTTTCTCATTGTTACGGAAAGAGGATTAGAATGAAAAATATCAATCAGAGAAATATCAAACAAAGTATTAACTCTCGTAAAAAAGATCCTCTTTCAATGATTTTATTTTGCATGGTGTATTTAGCGGCATTTCTGAGTTTTTCAGTCATTGCTTTTATTGTCATTTATATTCTAATCAAGGGAGCACCTCATCTTAGTAAAGGGCTATTTGCCTTAACTTATACGACAAAAAATGTTTCCTTGTTACCGGCTTTGATTAATACCTTGCTGATAACTTTATTGACGCTTTTGATTGCTGTTCCTGTTGGAATCAGTGCTTCTATTTACCTGACAGAATACGCTAGAAGAAACAATCCATTAGTTGCAATTATTAGAGTTGCTACTGAAACTTTGTCAGGGATTCCCTCAATTATTTATGGTTTATTCGGAGCGCTTTTCTTTGTTAAGTATGCGCACTTTGGATTATCTTTGCTATCTGGTGCGATTACTTTAAGTATTATGATTCTTCCTTTGATTATGCGTACAATAGAAGAAGCTTTGCTATCTGTTCCAGATGGTTATCGAGAAGGAGCATTTGCTTTAGGGGCTGGAAAATTACGGACAATTTTTAAGATAGTTTTGCCAAGTGCAATACCAGGTGTTTTCTCAGGGATTATTTTAGCGATTGGTCGTATTATTGGAGAGTCAGCAGCTTTGATTTTTACAGCTGGGACTGTGGCAGAAGTGGCAAGAAGTATCTTTAGTTCATCTCGAACTTTAGCAGTTCACATGTATGCAATATCTGGTGAGGGGTTATATCTTAATCAGACTTATGCAACAGCGGTAGTTCTTTTAGGATTGGTTATTGGTATTAATATTTTATCTGGTTTTGTGGCTAGACGTTTAGGAAGTGAGATGGGTGATGAGTAAGTTAATTGTTGATAATTTAGATTTGTATTATGGTGATTTTCATGCCTTAAAATCGATTAATTTGGAAATTCCAGCAAATGGTATTACTGCCTTCATTGGACCATCAGGATGTGGAAAATCAACCTTGCTAAAAAGTTTGAACCGTATGAATGATTTGGTTAAAGATTGCCGCATTACTGGAAAAGTCATTCTAGACGGTAAGGATATTTACCAAGATGTTGATATCAATAGTCTGCGCAAGAAAGTCGGAATGGTGTTTCAAAAACCTAATCCATTTCCAATGAGTATTTATGACAATATCGCTTTTGGTCCAAGGACACATGGCATTCATGCGAAAGCTCAATTGGATGAAATTGTTGAACGCTCTTTAAAACAAGCAGCTATTTGGGATGAGGTCAAAGATCGTTTGAACAAATCAGCTATGGGATTATCAGGTGGACAGCAACAGCGTCTTTGTATTGCGCGTGCTTTGGCTATTGAACCAGAGGTCTTGCTGATGGATGAGCCGACTAGCGCACTTGATCCTATATCAACATCAAAGATTGAAGATTTGGCAGTTACTTTAAAAGATAAATACAGCATTGTTATGGTAACACATAATATGCAACAAGCAGTGAGAATTTCAGATAAGACAGCTTTCTTTCTCATGGGGGAGTTGGTTGAGTGTAATCAAACAAGCCAGCTCTTTTCACTGCCGCAAGATGAAAGAACAGAAAATTATATTACAGGGAGATTTGGATGATTCGTTCAACATTTGAAAATCAGCTGCAAGAGCTAACGAAAAATGTCATCCTGATGGGAGCCTTGTGTGAGGATGTCATTTCAAAATCAGTTCAATTTTTGAAGAAAGATGATTCGTATTTGGTTAACAATGTGGTTAAAACCTACCAGAAAATTGAACGGCTTGAGCGTGATATTGAGGAGCAGTGTTTGAAATTACTCTTACGTCAACAGCCTGTTGCTAAAGATTTAAGGCGAGTTTCAGCAGCATTGAAGATGGTTTATGACATGAAACGTATTGGAGCGCAAGCTGCAGAAATTGGTGAAATTGTGAATCAAGGTCACATTCAACCTGGACCAGAGTTAGAGTATTTGCAAAAAATGGTCGGCCATGTTGTAGGTATGGTAACAACCAGTATTGATGCCTTTGTATACGACAATGAAGAGATGGCAAATCAGGTTGTTCGTTACGACAATACAGTTGACCAAGATTTTGATACAATAAAGGTAAATTTGATGACATATTTTTCAGGCAAAGATGTTGATGGCGAGCATGCTATTGATGTCTTGATGGTAGCCAAATACATTGAACGTATCGGTGACCATACGGTTAATATTGCCAAATGGGTGATTTTTTCCATTACTGGGCAATTAGATGGAGATGACATATGATTTACTGTGTTGAAGACGATGATGATATCCGTGAATTGATGCTCTATACTTTAAAAACAGCTGGTTTTGAAGCTCTTGGCTTTCCAAACGCTGATGACTTTTGGCAAGCCGTGTCTAGTCAAAAGCCTGATTTGGTTTTATTAGATATTATGTTGCCTGGAAGTGATGGTTTAGCCATTTTAGAAAAGCTAGAAGGAACACCTATGACTACAGATATTCCAGTCATTATGGCAACAGCCAAAGGAACGGAATACGACAAGGTAAAAGGGCTAGATATGGGAGCCGATGATTATCTTGTTAAGCCTTTTGGCATGATGGAGATGATTTCACGAATTAAGGCTGTTTTGCGTCGAAGTCAAAAAGCACCTGCTCCTAAGCAACTACAGCTTGGAAATTTATCACTAGATGTGGAAAATTATATTGTTAAAAAAGATAATCAAGTGATTCATTTAACTCTGAAAGAGTTTGAACTTCTTGCTCTTTTGCTGAAAAATCCCAATCGTGTATTTACCAGACAAGATCTACTTAAACAAGTCTGGGGAGATGATTTTTTAGGTGAAACGAGAACTGTGGATGTCCATATTGGAACGCTGCGAACAAAACTTGGTGATGCTAGCCATTATATTCAAACGATTCGTGGTGTCGGTTATCGCCTGGAGGATGACAATGGTTAAGAAGATTTTTCGTTCGACGCTTATGGTAACTTTGGGAATTCTCTTTTTAGCAATTATGCTGATTATGGGGGTTCTCTATAGCTATTTTGCTCAAGTACAAAAAGAACAACTTCAGACAGAGACGTCCTTAGTTGCCCAAGGGGTTAATCTTGAGGGAAAAAGCTATTTTAATCACCTTAAGGTATCAGGAGTTCGAATGACTTGGATTGACCATAAAGGAGATGTTCTTTATGATAGTCAGTCTAATGCAAAGAAGATGGATAATCATGCTAATCGGAAAGAATTCAAGGAAGCCTTGGCAGATGGTTATGGAGAAAGCACGCGCTATTCATCTACTTTAACAACTAAGTCCTTGTATTTAGCACAGCGTCTTGATGACGGAACGGTTATCCGATTATCAGTGACACAGCACAGCTTATTATTACTGTATATTCGCATGTTTCAACCATTTGCCTTGATTATCATATTAGCTATTGCTTTATCAATCTGGGTTGCGCGATATACTGCCAAACGTATTGTGGCTCCTCTAAATGATTTAGATCTAGATCAGCCACTGCAAAATGAAGCTTATGATGAAATTTCTCCTTTGTTAAGACGAATTGATCATCATCAAAAAGCGTTGAGTAAGCAAGAAGCCTTGTTAAACCAGAAAAAAGAAGAATTTGATACCATCATTTCAAAAATCAAAGAAGGTATTATTTTGTTGGATGCTAAGTGTCAGGTGATTAGTATTAATGACGCGGCGCAACAACTTTTTCAGACAGATCAAACTTGTCTTGGAAAAGACATCTTACAAATTACGAGAGACTTGTCGTTTCATAAATGGTTAAAATCAGGTCTAGCTGGTCATAAGCAAGAGGGAATTATTCATTTTGACAAAGAGAGTTATAAAGTTCTGATTCGCCCGATTTTATTTGATGGTCATGTGACAGGTTTGGTCATTCTTTTATTTGATGTGACGGAACAATTACAAATTGAGCAGCTGCGTCATGAATTTACGGCTAATGTCTCACATGAATTAAAGACACCTTTACATGTTATCTCGGGATACTCAGAGATGCTAGTTAATGGAATGGTTTCAAGTGAGGATGCTCCTTATTTTGCAGGCAAAATTTACAAAGAATCTAAGCGCATGGTTCAACTAGTTGAAGATATTATCAATCTTTCACATTTGGATGAGACTGATCAGGTACCTATGGAAACATTGGACATCTATGCAATTGCTAAAAATGTTCTTGATAGTTTGTCTACCAAAGCTAGTCAGAGACAGATCCATTTACACTTAACAGGTCAGCCAACCATGATGCTAGGAAATCCTGCTTTGATTCACTCAGTTTTGTACAATCTCTGCGATAATGCTATTACTTATAACCGTGATAAAGGAAGCGTCGAAGTTACAATAACATCGGATGAAAAATACGTTTTCTTAGCTATTAAGGATACTGGTCTTGGCATTCCAAAAGAAGAACAAGAACGGATTTTTGAACGCTTCTATCGTGTTGATAAAAGTCGCTCAAGAAAAGTTGGTGGAACTGGTCTTGGTTTGTCTATTGTCAAACATGCTTTAAAACTTCATGAGGCTACTATCCAAGTCAGAAGTCAGGAAAATATTGGAACACAGATGTTACTAACATTTCATAAATAAAAAAGGTTGAACCTAGGGTTCAACCTTTTTATAATTATTTTTCTACCGGAAGACTAATGCTTGATTGGTCTAAGTCAACGGTTAAAATATAATTGCTATTGTCGCGGATAGTGTGTTCAAAGTCTGTAGTGTAGAGAAGGACACGTAAATTATCACCTTTTTGAAGTTTGTAGATACTTGGTTGAAGGGTAAAATCAAGAGTCATCCACTCATTTGGTTTGATATCTTCGACAGTTAGCAAATCGTTTCGATTTTGCAGATTAAGGACACCTTTTGTGATGACACGTTCTTGTGTTTTGACAAATGGGAGTTCCTTAAGAGCTTCGCGTGAGAAGTTGCGACCATTATCGATAGCATGTAAAGCACGATTAGTTGGCACATCTTTGAAACGTTTTTTCTGACCGTAATCAAGCACTTGTGCAGACAAGAGTCCTTTATTTTCACTTGATTTCAGTGTTAAATGTAGGGTTATTTGTCCGTTGATGTGATAGTCTTTGTGGAGTGGAATATCAACGCAGATACTGTTTGCTTTTCCAGCAAATAAATCTGTCTTGAAAGTATGGAAGTTTTTACTATATCGTTCAAAGTCATCTTTACCATAATGGTTATCAATAATTTGACGATCTTTGCCAAGAGGTAGTGTTTCTTGGTTAACACTACCAAATTGTGTTAAACGACTTGTCCATGTTTGTTCTTGACTATTATCTTGCCAAATCAATGTTGGTAAATCAAAGTGATTATCTTGACCTAAGAGTTTTTGAGAGAGCAAAGCATTCATGCTTTCACGAAAATCAATAGATTGCCAGTTGTGCATGTAGACATGTTCTCCATTGTGAAGGAAGGCATGCTTTTCAACAGAGCTTGGCAATGCGTTAAAAATGTTAAAAATGTGACGTGGTTTAACGTTCCAGTCTTGAAGACCGTGAGTGTAAACACAAGTAGCTTTAACTTTATCAGCATGTGGAAGATAGTTGCGGTCATGCCAGAATTGGTTGTAATCACCAGAAGTACGATCAAGTTCTGAAGATTGTTCATCTAAAAGTTCTTGATAGTGTGCGTTGTTACGGAGATAATCACCAGAAAGCAAATTACGTGAGTAAGTCAATTCGGTAAGGACATCGAGGTCTTCACCAGGGTAACCACCAGGGCTGCAGACAAGACCATTTTCACGGTAGTAGTCGTACCAAGATGAAATGGCTGATTCTGCAATGATGACTTTTAGCCCTTCTACACCCGTTGTCGCAAGGGCAGTTGACATAGTTCCGAGATAAGATTTACCAGTGGTACAAACTAAACCATTTGACCAATCAGCTAGCACTTTTTGGTCACGGCGATGGCTAGAAAAGGCAATGGCTCTGCCATTTAACCAATCGATAACAGCTTTAAAGCTTTCAACTTGAGCGTAGTCACCACTTGTCATAAAGCCATTTGAGCCAGCGGTTCCAACACCAGAAACGTAGATATTAGCAAATCCACGAGCTAAGAAATAGTCATTCAAGGTATAAGGATTGATAAAGCTAAAACTTTCTTCAGCATCACCGACTGGAAGGTCTAGCTCAGGAGTTTCAAGTGGCTCGAAGTCACGTGTCTCCACACTGATTTTACCAGCAGATTTGATGGCTAAGTCGCCTTCCATTTTGTAAAGTTTCTTGTCGTTAGCAACAATATTTGTTCCTTCATGATAAGGGCTTGCTGTCATCATAGTTGGCACTTGATATTTGGTATTTGGTCGAATGATATTGACTTTAATCAAATCCAATTGTCCATCTTGATCGGTATCAAGAGGAGATTGAACGTAGACAACTTCACGAATCAAGTCATTCGTATCAAAGGTTGCTAAAGATTTGCCGTTGAAGAAATGGTAATCATTATCAACTGGAATCAGACCTTTACTGATTAAATCATCAAGTAAAGTCATTCCGCCTTTTTGGCGGCTAACAAGCAGGTGGTAAAGGGCTTCAATAACGTGTCCTTTTTGATAATTGATTGGAAAATCGATTTTCTCTAAAAAGTTAGTTGTATCTGTAAAATCAACGTGTGGTGTGAATCCGAGTAATTGAAGGGCAACGGTATAAAAAATATCTGCCGTTAGCGGACGATCAGATTGGAAAAATGTCAGTAAATCTGTCTCGAAATCTGCGATAAGATTGTGAAGTGGGTAATCCGTGTCTTTATAATTAAAGAAAATCTTACGACAGAAGTGCTCCAGTGCCTCTTTATCAGATTGACGTTTGTTAAGCTCAAATCCAAGAGCTTGTAATTCTTGTTCACAAGCATCGGCAGGCCTTGGTATGTAAGAGAATTGGTTATATTTCATGAAAATTTCTCCTTCTAAAAGTAAACGTTTTAATTTTACAGATAACCTTTACATTATCTATTATACTTGATAAAATGTTAGTTGTCTAAACTATATTTTTTTTTGGAGGAAACAAAAAGACATGGACTTTTCATGGACTGTGAAATACATCACAGAATTTATTGGAACAGCTCTTCTTATCATCCTTGGTAACGGTGCTGTTGCAAACGTTGATCTTAAAGGTACAAAAGGACACAACTCAGGTTGGGTTATCATCGCTCTTGGTTATGGTTTTGGTGTTATGATGCCAGCTCTTATGTTTGGTAACGTTTCAGGTAACCACATCAACCCTGCTTTCACAATTGCACTTGCAGTTTCAGGTATGTTTGAATGGTCACACGTTGCTCAATACATCATCGCTCAAGTACTTGGTGCAATGTTTGGTCAATTGCTTGTTGTTATGGTTCACAAACCATACTACCTTCAAACTGAAAACCCAAATGCTATCCTTGGTTCATTCTCAACTATCTCAGCTGTTGACGATGGTACAAAAGAAAGCCACAAAGCTGCATGGGTTAATGGTTTCTTGAACGAGTTCCTTGGATCATTTGTACTTTTCTTTGGTGCAATGGCTCTTACTAAAAACTACTTCGGTGCACAATTGATTTCTCAATTGACTGCTGCAGGTTATGATGCTTCTACAGCTGCAACTCAAGTTGCTCCTTACACTACAGGTTCACTTGCTGTTGCTCACATGGGTATCGGATTCCTTGTTATGACACTTGTAACTTCACTTGGTGGTCCTACAGGTCCTGGTCTTAACCCTGCACGTGACCTTGGTCCACGTATCGTCCATGCTTTGCTTCCAAAATCAATTCTTGGTGAACACAAAGGCGATTCTAAATGGTGGTATTCATGGGTACCAGTTGTAGCTCCAATCCTTGCTGGTGTAGCTGCAGTTGCCTTGTTCAAATTCTTATACCTATAAGATAACCAGATAATAAACCAGAAAAGAACCTTCGGGTTCTTTTTTATTAGGCTCGGAGAGCATAATTTCTTGTCAAACTGACTATTTTTTTCTAAAATAGAAAAGACCCGGTCCTTATTTTTGTAAGAACTTGTACAACATAATCTAACAAAAAACACTGTGAGGAGATAATTATGACTTTATTTAACGGAGTCACGTTTAGGCATCCCGTTTTACGTATCAACAATCGTGATCATAACATTGATTTTTATCAAAAATTAGGCTTTAAGTTAGTGAACGAAGAAAATGCTATTGCTGTATTTTCAACAAAACAACGAAATGCTCGTTTCGTCATTGAAGAATCACCAGCACCAGATACTCGTGCTGTTGAAGGTGACAAAAAGATTAATAGAATTGTCGTTAAAATTCCTAAAGCAGCTGAAATTGAAGGTATTTTAGGTAACGGCATCGATGTGGAACGACTTTTCAAAGGTAAACGTGGTTATGCTTTTGAGACAGTATCTCCAGAAGGTGACCTTTTCCTCTTGCATTCAGAAGATAACATCCATGAATTAAGAGAAATTGAGAACAAAACATTTCCTGAAAATGATGATTTAAAAGAAGTTTCTGAGTTCCATTTTGAAAGTTTGACACTTAATGTTGCTGACAAAGCTGGCACACAAGCTTTTTATCAAACCGTATTCGGAGGTAAATTGCCGTTAGATCTTCAGTTTGAACAAGGAAATGGAGCAGATTTAACTGTTGACCCTCAAAAAACATGGGATTTGGAAATCCTAGAATTTAAGGTTCCTAAGAACTACGATCTTAAAGCTTTGGCTGATTATTTAGAGGCTAAAGGACAATCTATCTATTTAGATAAAAAAGAAAGTGTTTTGGTTCTTTCGGATCCTAGTCAAGTTGAAATTTGGTTTATCAAATGACAGATTTGCTAGACATTATCAATAATCAAATCGATCGCAATATTTATCATGGAGCTAGTTTAGCTCTTTTTAAAGACAATCAATGGAATGAGCATTATATTGGAACGATTGATGGTAAGACTCCTGTTGTTTCTGGTTTAGTTTATGATCTGGCCTCTGTATCTAAGGTGGTTGGTGTCGGAACGGTTGTTATTTCACTTGTCCGTGAAGGAATGTTGGATATTGATGCACCGCTTAAGCAGTATTATCCTGATTTTCATGAGGAAAAACTGACGCTTCGCCAGCTCTTAACACATAGCAGTGGAATTAATCCTTTTATTCCGAATCGTGATGCACTTAACGCCAAGGAGTTAAAAGAGGCTATTAATCACATTACGGTAGAAGATAAAAAAGATTTCTTGTACACAGATATTAACTTTTTATTGCTTGGTTTCATGTTAGAAGGTATTTTTGGAAAATCTTTAGATGAGATTTTCAAGGAAAAAGTGTTTGAACCTTTTGACATGACTAAGACAGGTTTTGGACCAGTTAAAGGTGCTGTGCCAACGGTAGCAGGGATTTCTGACGGAGTTGTCCATGACCCTAAAGCTAGGGTGCTTAAAAATCACGCTGGCTCAGCTGGGCTATTTTCTAATCTAGCTGACCTTGAAAAGCTGTGTCAGCATTATCTGACGGATGATTTTGCGCGTGATATTTGGCAAAACTTTAGTCATGCTAATAAAGAACGCTCGCTGGCTTGGAATAAAGAGGGAGATTGGCTTGACCACACAGGTTATACGGGGACTTATGTGGCTATTAATCGCAAAGAACAAAAAGCGACGATTTTCTTAACTAATAGGACCTATTCTTACGATGATCGTCCGCTTTGGATTAAAGAACGTCAGAAAATTTCTAACTGGATTCAGGAAAATTTTTAAAAAGATTGCTATTATTGTGAAAACGTTTTACTTTTTCTCGGCTTTTTTAGTGTGAAAGTGCTATAATGAAGGTAACCAGAGAAAAGGAGGACAAGGTTATGGCAGATGTACTTACTGTTGTTTTCAATGTTGAAAGTGAAGCTTATCAAGCATTTTCAGAATTAAAAGCTTTCAAGCAAGACAGCCACACCCAAATCGCACAAATTGCCTTGGTCAAGAATGAAAATGGTAAAATCACTATCAAAGATTCTGTTGATTTTGATGATACCAGCCATGAATATGCAACGATTGGTGGCATTGTCGGTGGTTTGATTGGTATCTTGAGCGGACCGATTGGTGTTATTATCGGCTACGGTATCGGAAGTCTTGCTGGTGCTGCGAGTGGTAGTATGACAGATGCTACTGACAATAGCTTGATTGAAGAAGTGACAACTAAGCTACTTGATGGCGATGTTGCTGTTATTGCTTTGGTGCATGAAGAGGACGAAAGTATATTGAACCATGTCTTTGCTCCTTATAAGACTAATATTATGCGTTGGGATGCTGTTGCCCTTGCTCGCGAAGTTGAACTTGCAGGTCAAGTTCAAGATGAACTTTATGATAAGGTTCAAGAAGACATGAATGAACGTCGTGTCAATCATTTAAAAGAACAGGGAAATGATATTGCAGAAGCCATTAAGGCTAAGTTCCGTCGCTTAAGAGGAAAAGAATAGTTCTAAGCAGTCAGATATACTATTCATCTCTAAACAGTGAAAAATAAACACTCTTGACTTTTGGTCAGGAGTGCTTTTTTATTTTATAAAGTTTTCATCATGCTGATATGTTGGATGCCTGCTTCTTCAAATTCTTCACCAAAAGGAGTAAAGCCAAGTTTATCGTAAAAGCCTTTTGCGGTTAATTGCGCATGGAGAATTATTTCTTTAAAGCCTTGTTGTTTACAAAAAGTGATGATCTCTTCTAGAAGGTGTTTTCCAAAATGCTTTCCTTGTTGGTCAGGAAGAACAGCCATACGCTGCAAGGTGGCTTTGCTGTGGTCTTGATTTGGCAAAATACGGCAAGTAGCGACAGCATTTCCTAAGTCATTATAAAGAACAAAATGCAGGCAATAAGCTTCGTTTTTATCAATTTCAAGAGATAAAGGAACACCTTGTCCTTTTACAAAAACGATTTGACGGATTTTCATGGCATCCAAGTAGGTATCTGAAAGTGTGTTTCTGGTTTGTTTGATTTTCATAGCTCTATTTTAAGGACAAAAAAAGACTCTGTCAACTGACAAAGTCTTTTTCGATATTTATTATTTAGCAGCAACAGTTTCAGCAACATCATCCATTGAAAGAACTTCGTGGAAGACGCGTTGTGTCAATTCTGTCTTTTGTTCTTTAGTAAGGTATTTAGTGTTGACACAGTAACCTGAGATACGAACGATAACATCTTCACCATTCATAATCTTGTCATAAACATCTTTAAGGTCCATGACGTTCAAGTTAACGTGTTGTCCACCGTTTTCGAAGTAACCATCAAGGATAGTTACCAAGTTATCAACTTGTTCATCAAATGTCTTACCGAGAGCGCGTGGAGAAACTTGAGTTGTAAGTGAGATACCATCTGCAGCATATGAGAAGTCAAGGCTTGCAAGAGAGTTCAAGTTTTGTAACCAACCACCACGAGCTTTGTTAGATGGGTTGGCACCTGGTGAGAAGAATTCAAGTTTAGAAAGGTTTACGGTACCATCTTCGTTAAGGTAAACACCTTTGTGAACTGGAGAGTTACCAGTTTGTTTAGAGTAAGCAACGTTTGAAGTGATTGTAAGAAGTGATACAGTAGCTTCAGCGTTCTTGTAAAGTTTATGG
The DNA here is from genome assembly GCF_011387195.1 of Streptococcus ruminicola. Taxonomy (NCBI): domain Bacteria; kingdom Bacillati; phylum Bacillota; class Bacilli; order Lactobacillales; family Streptococcaceae; genus Streptococcus; species Streptococcus ruminicola. Next base: position 591,678 of record NZ_CP046919.1, on the reverse strand, counting down.
CTACGAAGACGAGTAGTGTAAGCCTCTACCAACCATTCGGCAAGTTCGTTAGAACGAGGGTCATCTTCACCCCAACGAGGGAAGTCACCAGTTGTTTCGTAATCGTAAATGTAGCCATCTTCGTCGCGGATTGGTTTAACGGTAGCATATTTGATTGCTGACAAAGTATCAACAGTATTGGCAAAACCACAGATACCGAATCCCATGTTGGCACGTTGTTTAGTTGGCAAGAATGCCATTTGAACAGCTTCGTAGTTGTATTTATCAGTCATGTAGTGAATGATGTTAAGAGCATCTACGTAAGTTGAAGTCAACCAATCAAGAGATTTTTCAAAGTTAGCTTTAACAGTTTCGAAATCAAGGATTTCGTCACGAACTGGTTCGATGTCAAATACTTTGTAGTCTTTGTGAACATCATCGTAACCACCGTTCAAACCAGTAAGAAGAGCTTTAAGGACGTTTACACGAGCACCAAAGTATTGGATGTTGTGACGTTGTTCTTCGTTTTCTGGGTCAAGTGGTGATACACAACATGAGATACATGACATTTCACCATAACCGTCTTTAGCCATTGTTGTTACACCTTCGTATTGGATTGAAGAGTGTTTGTGTGACATTTTCATACAGTAGCGACGGAATGAATATGGCAATTTATCAGTCCAAAGAACTGTCAAGTTTGGTTCTGGAGCGTTACCGATGTTATCAAGTGTGTGCAAGAAACGGTAGTCCATTTTAGTAACACGGTGACGACCGTCAGCACCCATACCAGCCATAGATGTAGTGATGAATGTTGGGTCACCAGAGTAAAGTTCGTCGTAAGCTTTAGTACGAGCAAATTTTACAGTACGAAGTTTCAAGACAAAGTCATCGACAAATTCTTGGATTTCTGATTCTGTGAAAGTACCACGAGCAAGGTCACGTTCAGCAAAGATATCAAGAACGATTGGCACACGTCCTAGAGAAGTGGCGGCACCATTGATAACACGACAAACTGCCATGAAAGCAATGTTAACCCATTGGATAGCTTCTTTAACGTTCATGGCTGGTTTACGAACATCAAGTCCGTAAAGGTCACCAAGTTTAACAACTTCACCAAGAGCTTGGTATTGCATGTTTACTTCTTCGCGAAGACGGATAGATTCTTCGTCGATTTCAGTGATAGCGTTCCAGTCGTTAACTTTTTCTTGCATTAAGTAGTCAGCACCATAAAGAGCTAGACGTGCGTAAACACCGATGATACGTCCACGAGAGTAAGCATCTGGAAGACCAGTTACAGTGTGTGCGTGACGCGCACGGCGGATATTAGATGTATAAGCGCGGAAAATTCCGTCATTTACTGTAGTAGTGTATTTTGTGAAAATTTCATGAACAGCAGGATCTGGTTCATAACCATGTTCTTTAAGTGCTGTTTCTGCCATACGGATACCACCTTTTGGCATGAAATTCAATTTGAACAACTCATCATTTTGAATACCGTAGATTAATTCATCGTCTTTTGAAATATAGCCGGCAGGAATATCTGCGATTGATGTTGGACGAGTGTCCATTGGGAAACGAGTTGCTTCGTATTTAGCTTTTGTATCTTCAATGATTTTTTTGATTTTAAGAGAGCGTTCAGTAGCTGGAGCTAAGAAGCTTTCATCACCATCATAAGGTGTGTAGTTAGCTTGTACGAAACGAGAAACGCTGGCTTTTTCTTTCCAGTCAGTACCTTTAAAGCCTTCCCAGGCTTTTTCAAAAACATCTGCATTTGTTTTAACAGTCGCCATAATGAGATTTCTCCTTAAATTCTAGTAGCTGTAACAAGTCATCTGTTACATTTACAATTATAAGTCTATCATAAAGGAAGCGTTTTCCCAAACAAAAAAATTGGAAAAAACTAGAATCTTTTCTAGAACAGTTTCAGAAAGTTGGTTAACTGTACTAGAAATTTGTAAATTTTGCTTGAAAGTAATGAAAATTGTTATAATAGAATCAGAAAGGACTGGACGATGCTTATTTTTCCATTAATTAATGATACTTCTCGAAAAATTATTCATATTGATATGGATGCCTTTTTTGCGTCAGTGGAAGAAAGGGATAATCCAGAACTCAAAGGAAAGCCTGTTATTATCGGTTCTGACCCACGTAAGACTGGTGGACGCGGTGTCGTGTCAACTTGTAACTATGTGGCAAGAAAATTTGGCGTGCATTCTGCCATGTCATCGATGGAAGCTTATGAGCGATGTCCACAAGCTATTTTCATTTCTGGTAACTACCAAAAATACCGAGAGATTGGAATGCAAATTCGTGAGATTTTCAAGCGTTACACTGACTTGGTTGAACCCATGTCCATTGATGAAGCTTACTTGGATGTCACTGAAAATAAGCGTGGCATCAAGTCAGCGATTAAAATCGCTAAAATGATTCAATATGATATTTGGCAAGAAGTTCACTTGACTTGTTCAGCCGGTGTCTCTTATAACAAATTTCTAGCTAAACTAGCTTCGGATTATGATAAACCGAAAGGTTTAACCTTAGTATTGCCAGAAGATGCGCAGGATTTCTTGAAAAAATTACCAATTGAAAAGTTTCATGGTGTTGGTAAAAAATCAGTTGAAAAACTACATCAAATGGGTGTTTTTACGGGGGCGGATTTATTAGAAATACCAGAGATGACCTTGATTGATCATTTCGGGCGCTTTGGTTATGATTTGTACCGTAAAGCGCGAGGTATTTCAAATTCACCAGTCAGACCCAATCGTATTCGAAAATCTATTGGGAGTGAACGTACCTACAGTAAATTACTGTACGAGGATGCTGATATTAAGTCGGAGATTTCAAAAAATACACGTCGAGTTGTGGACAGCTTAATGCGAAATAATAAAGTTGGTCGCACTGTCGTTTTGAAGGTTCGATACGCGGATTTTTCGACTTTAACCAAGCGTAAAACACTAGATGATGTCACCAATGATTTTGAGGTGATTGACCAAGCTGCTCATGCGATATTTGACAGCTTAGAAGAATCAAAATCTGGTGTGCGTCTTCTGGGGGTTACTATCACGGGATTAGAAGATAATATTCGTCCATTAAATCTCTTTTAAAAATTAAAATACCGTCTTAGCTCAAGTTCTGAGACGGTATTTGATTTCTTAAAAGTTATTGATTAACACTTTCAGAATCAGTCTCATCGCCTTCTTTGTCTAATAGCTGTGCTGCTTTGTTGTACACATAAGCATAAAGCCCCAAAAAGACAAGTGGCAAAATGATATTGAATGGTGAAAGTGGAATATTAAGATATACACTCAAGGCAAAGCTTGCAAGATTGTAAACAACAGTATAAATCAAGGCAATGCGGTAAGGTGATAAACTTGGAGCATTGTCTTTGATTTTTGATAAGTTTTTGAATGCTAAAACAGCTACAATGATGTTAACAACAAGAGCAATAACTGCAATGATAACAATCCCAACATTGGTAGAAGCTTCAAGAATTCGGAATTTTTCAGCATCAAGTTGTTCTTTAAACTTATCAAGGTTATTAACGACGATATAATGGCTAATAACACTCCAAACTTTGCTTAGCGCAGCAAGAACATTTACCCAAGCGATAAAAAGCGTCCAAGAACGCAAAGATTGACGAATTTTTTCATAAGAAACCATTTCAAACCTCCTAAAAACAATGGTAATCCTATTATGATAGTACAGATATTATAACACAATTTCCTTATATGTAAACACTTTTCTGTCAAGAGATGTTATATCAAGAAACCCTTTAGTTTCAAGGATTAAATCGTTTTAAGTCTCTAAATGTTTTAAGTGTAAAGCTATTCTATCATCTGAAAATTTATATTTATACAAAATAAATGCATGAGAAAAACTAGGAATTTAGTGCTAAATTAACCTAGTTTTTTCTTTTTATTTTTTGAAAAAATGTTCGATATCTTCTTGAGTGATACCAATCATTGGATCAATAAATGAAAGATTTTCTTCTGTTAGACGGTATTCTTTGACGTTATCTGGTTTGTCTTCGTTAAAATCAAGGCTAAGTTGAACAACTTTTTCGGATTTTTCTTCTTCAACGTGAGCAGTAGAAGAAGTAACTTTATCTTCTAGTGGCTCATTTTGGCTTTCTTTTGCTTCGTCTGGATTTTCTATCGTTTCTGAGTTGTCAAGGTCTTCTGGATTTGTTGTGAAGCGTTGGACGAGATAAGTCTTGCGTTTAGAGCCTTCATTTTTTATGGCGTAATCAAAGGCAGCAATCTCTCCCAACATGACTAATTTACTCTTAGAGCGGGTAATGGCTGTGTAAATCAGATTGCGTTGCAAAAGACGACGACTTTGGCGCGTAATTGGCAGAATAACTACTTGGAATTCACTCCCTTGTGATTTGTGAATGGACATGGCGTAGGCAAGCGTGATTTTGTGCCATTCGTTACGAGGGTAAATCACTTCAGTCCCGTCAAAAGACATGTATAGTTCATCTTGTTTTGATTCTGTGTATTTGGCAGGAATCAAGTCTGTGATATAGCCGATATCTCCGTTAAAGACATTGAGCTCGGCATCATTAATCAAATGAAGAACTTTGTCCCCTTTACGGAAATTCATATCACCAAAAGCAAAGGATAATTGGTCACCGAGTGGATTAAGCAAATCTTGAATGATTGTATTGAGGCGGTTAATGCCGGCAGCACCACGGTACATAGGTGCAAGAATTTGAATTTCTTGAGGGCTAATGCCGCTTTTAATAGCTGCGCTGACAATTTTCGGAATCATCTCAGGAATATATTGAGCGCCAGCTTCAAAGTAAGAACGGTCCGCTTTTTTCTGAGTGAAATCAGCTGGCAAGACGCCTTGTCTCATCTGATTAGCCAGTGTGACAATGGTTGAGTCTTCAGATTGCCTAAAGATTTTTGTCAGTGCTATTTGCGGCAGTGTTTTGATTTTAAGTAAATCAGCTAGCACTTGCCCAGGGCCAACGGATGGAAGTTGGTCGCTATCACCAACGATAATGACTTGAGTATTTGATGAAATGGAGCTAAAGAGCTGATTGGCTAGCCAAGTATCTACCATTGAAAATTCATCGATGATAATCAAATCACAGTCCAAATAATCATCCATGGCTTGATAATCATTGTCGCCGTTTAAGCCAAGATGACGGTGGATGGTTGCACTTGGAAGCCCAGTTAATTCGTTCATGCGACGTGCCGCGCGACCTGTTGGTGCAGCAAGAACAATTGGGATATCCTTCTTCTCTAAATCAATGCCGTGTAAATCAGCATAAGCAGCAATCAAACCGTTAATAACAGTTGTTTTACCAGTCCCTGGTCCACCAGTTAGAATGAAAACTTTGCTTTGAAGAGCTTCTTTAATGGCATTTTTTTGGACAGCGTCATAAGAAATGCCAAAGGCGTCTTCGATGTCTTCAATTTCTTCTTGTAAGTCTTGGTCTGAAAATTGTTTAGTTAATGGAGTATCAAGGATGCGTGTTAGATTTTTCTTGATACCAGCTTCGGCATAAAACAGTGTGTTATCAAAGATTTTTGTGCCGATGTTTTGCACCTTGTCTTCAGCGATAAGCGTAGATAATTCCTTAGCAACAGCAGCAGGGTCTAGCTCAATTTGGCGGGCTTCTTCCAAAATGGTAATAGCATTTTCTAGTAAATCACGCGCCTCAACGTAAGTATCCCCATTTTCAACCGAGGTTTCAAATAAGCTGTGAACGAGTGCGGCACGAAAACGCTGCGGTGCATCTGCCTCAATCCCCAATTGTTCGGCGAGCTGGTCCGCAATTTTAAAGCCGATACCTTGAATATCTTCGACCAGTTGATAAGGATTTTCTTGGATAATCTCTAAACTTTCTTCCTTATAATGATTGAAAATATCAATAGCCACACGATTGGTTAAGCCGTATTCGGCAAGTTTTGAGAGGATTTGCTCAGTTCCATAGTTAAGTTTTAATTTGGCAACAAAATTATCACGATTTTCTTTAGAGAGTCCAGAAATACTCTCAAGCTTACTAGGGTCTTCCAAGATTTTATCAATCGTGTTATCGCCGTAGAGTTGGACAATTTTCTCAGCTGTCTTTTTACCGATGCCTTTAAAGTGGTCACTTGAAAAGTACTTGATGAGTCCAGAAGACGTTGGTTTTGTTCGCTCGTATCGGGTAACTTTTAGCTGTTCACCATATTTTGGATGCTGGGTTAATTCTCCCCAGAAGGTGTAATTTTCGCCTTCGATGACATCAGCAATGGTTCCTGTGACAATGATTTCAAAATCATCAAAGTCAGAATCGGTATCTTCGATTTCGAGTAATATGATTTTAAAGAAGTTACTGGCATTTTCAAAAATAATACGGTCAATAGCGCCAGAAAAGAAGTATTCCATAAGTCATCCTTACTTGATTGTTATAGTGGCTTTATTATATCATTCGCCAATGTGATAGACAAACATCGCATTAAAAAGACCTAACTCGTGTGAGTTAAGTCTTCGTTGAATTTAGTTGACGCCTCCAATTTTTGAGAGTGGCCAGAAGCGGAATTTGACTTCGCCGACGATAGCTGATTTTTTGAAGGAACCAACTTCACGGCTGTCTTTTGAAACGATGCGGTCATCACCTAATAAGAAATACTGATTTTTTGGAACTTTGACGGTAAATTCAGTGCTGCCGTCTTTAGCAGTGGTGAAGGCATCAGAGTTTTCAGCTAGTTGTTGGAATAAGGTGTTGTAAGAGTAAATGTCTTGTAAATCATCATCTTCAAAAGCTTTTTGGTACTTGTCCAGGTAAGGTTCACTTGTCTTTTTACCGTTGACGTAAAGAACATCATCTTTATAGGTAATGGTATCACCTGGGAGTCCGATAACACGTTTAACGATTTCTTTGGTTTTGTTGCCTTCTTTTTCCTTAGCTACAACAATATCAAAGCGATCGATTTTGGCAGTTCTTAGAACGATTAGGCGTTCTCCGTCAGCCAGCGTAGGGTCCATAGAATGACCGTCAACACTCACAGGCTGGATAAGGAAAAGACGAACAAGACCAAGGGCGATTAAAAAGAGGATAAAGGGTCCCCATTCTTTGATGAATTGTTTCATAATTGGTTCCTCGATGTTATTTTTTTAATAAATTTTGTGCTTTTTGGGTGTTTGCAAAGTGGAGTTTTGCAGTGTGTTCTAAGCCAGGCATGCCGTAAGCTGCTAGGATTTGACTAGCTACTTTATCGGATTTGCTACCAGCACCGCTTGGAAGTTTGTACTGTACTTCTTGGCTTAGCTTATCTAAATTCTCCAAGAAAAGGTTACGGGCGATAATGGAGCTAACTGCGACAGCAAGGTATTTTCCTTCAGCCTTTTCTTCTAGCGTTAGAGGATTGTCAAAGTGATTTACCTCATTTTTGAGGTATTTTTCGTAATTTTGACGGCTAGTAAAAGCATCAATCACGATTTTTTCAGGTTTTACGCCATCTTGCAGTAGCAGATAAATAGCTTGATTATGAAGAGCTACTTTTACAGAGACTGCATTGTGCATCTTACCTTTTCCAACGACTTGGTTGTATTTTTGAGGGGACAATAGCAGAGCTTTATGCTTGATTTTCTCTTCTAAGATTGGGGCGATTTGGCGAATCTTACTATCCGTTAAATTCTTAGAATCATCGACACCAAGTTTCTTTAGCAGCGCGTGGTCATCAGGTGTTACAAAACTAGCAACAACAGCTAAGCCACCAAAATAAGACCCGTTTCCAACTTCGTCTGAACCGATAAGTGGCATGTTTTGCCCAGATTGGCTGCTTTTCTCAGATGACTCAGAAGCTTTATAACCAAATTGGCTAGCAACCTCTTCAGCAGAACTGCCTTGAAAGACAACCTTACCAGAGGTGTAGGCAAGAACTGTGACGCCATTGATTTTTGCGGCGAAAGTGACGTAAGGGTTGTTGTTTGTGATTTGCTTACTAGTAAGTGTTTTGACTAAGTTTTGCAAGTCATTTTTCCCTAGTTTTATAACAATTGTATTCATGCTTTAATTGTAACATAAAAAGGTAGACAAAGTGGCAAAATAGCCGTTGAAAACTGCTATTTTCACGCTTTCATTTTACGAAATGTTTATTTTAAGGTATAATGTCAAAGAGGTGACTATATGGAAAGCAAAAATCGTTATAAATTCGTCTTTGGAGAAAAGTCGCTCACATTGACAACAGATAAGGATAACCTCTTCATGGAGGAAGTTGAGCGTGTAGCCAAAGAAAAATATAATACAATCAAAGAAAAATTACCACAAGCTGATAATGAAACGATTGCTATTTTGATGGCTCTCAATTCGCTTTCAACTCAGCTTAGTCGTGAGATTGAAGTTGAAAAAATGGAAAAAGAATTGACGGCTCTCCGTTCTGAGGCGATTGACGATATTAAGGAGAAAGCCAGCAAATCTGATTCTGATGAGGAATAATATATGTTATCAGTTTTTATTTTGCTGATTTTAGCTTGGCATTTTTACATTGGCTATTCACGAGGTATTATCTTACAAGCTTACTATTTTGTAGCAAGTATTGTGTCATTAGTCGTGGCTAGTCGCTTTTATCAAGCATTGTCTGAAGAGATTACTTTATGGATTCCTTACTCAAATGCAGGGCAAGGTGCCAGCATGAATTTCTTCACGGACGTTAATATTTTTGATTTAGATAGAGTTTATTATGCTGGGGTGGCTTTCACAGCTATTTACATGTTGGTTTATGCCATCTTTCGTTTTATAGGGATTTTGGTGCATCTGGCACCAGTTCACCATTTTGATAGTGTCAAGCTTAATTGTTTTAGTGGCATCATGGCTGTTTTGGTAGCTTTAGTCTTCTTTGGCTTAGTCTTGACATTACTTGCAACTGTCCCGATGTCAATGGTTCAAAATCTTCTCTCAAGCAGCTGGATTGCACGTTTGATTATTAATTATTTCCAACCATTGACAGGTGTTATTAAGGCACTTTGGGTAACAGCCATTTTAGGATAAGAAGAAGGGCGTTTAGCCCTTATTTTTGTATGAACATGAGTGTGCTAAAAGAGCACTAGAATAAGGTAAGTTTTGGTATAATAGTGATATGAATAACAGAATTTTAGAACAGTTAGAATTTGATAAAGTCAAGCAACTTTTTGCTGGCTATTTACAAACTGAACAAGGGCAAGATGAATTGCGTAAGCTTGCTCCGATGACAGATTCTGACCGTATCTCACGTTCTTTTGCTGAAATGTCAGATATGGAACAGATTTTTGTTGAGCAACATGGCTTTGGTTTAGGCAGTTTACGTGATATTTCTGAAAGCATGCGTCGCTTGGAATTAGATGCGGATGTCAATGTTTCAGAGATTATTGATATTAAAAAAATCTTGCAAGTATCAGCAGAAGTTAAACATTTCTATAACGATTTGGAAAATGTTAACTTGACGGCTTTAAACACTCTTTTTGAGAAAATTGAGCTTTTACCAAGTCTGCAAGGAAGTTTACAAGCCATTAACGATGGTGGATTTATTGAGAATTTTGCAAGTCATGAATTAGACCGTATTCGTCGTCAAATCAATCATGATGAAAGCAGAGTTCGTCAAGTCTTGCAGGACATTTTGAAAAAACAAGCTGACCATTTGACAGAGACTTTGATTGCTAGTCGTAATGGCCGTGCGGTTTTGCCGGTGAAAAATAGCTACCGCAATCGCATCTCAGGGGTTGTGCATGATATTTCAGCATCAGGAAGCACGGTTTATATTGAGCCGCGTGCAGTGGTGCAACTAAATGAAGAAATCACACAATTACGCGCAGATGAACGCCATGAAATGGCTCGTATTTTACGCGAATTGTCAAATATGCTTCGTCCACATACTAATATTATTCGCAACAATGCTTGGGTTCTAGGACACTTGGATTTTGTACGTGCAAAATTTCTTTTCATGCAGGAAAACAAAGCAGTTGTTCCACAATTATCCACAGATAAGACCGTTCAGCTCTTACAAGCTCGTCACCCGTTGTTGACAAATCCAGTCGCAAATGACTTGCATTTCTTAGATGAATTGACAGTTATCGTCATCACTGGTCCAAATACTGGTGGTAAGACGGTTATGTTGAAAACTTTGGGATTAGCGCAGCTTATGGCACAATCAGGACTTCCAATCCTAGCTGACAAAGGTAGTAAAGTGGCTGTCTTTAATGAGATTTTTGCTGATATAGGTGATGAACAATCTATCGAGCAAAGCTTGTCAACATTCTCAAGCCATATGACAAATATTGTGGATATCTTGGCAGCAGCTGACAAAGATAGTTTGGTACTTGTGGATGAATTGGGGGCAGGTACTGACCCGCAAGAAGGAGCTAGCCTTGCCATTTCAATCTTGGAGCATTTGCGTTTGACACAAGTGAAAACCATGGCAACAACTCACTATCCTGAGCTAAAAGCTTACGGTATCGAGACAGAATTTGTTGAAAATGCCAGCATGGAATTTGACACAGAGACTCTGAGCCCAACTTATCATTTCATGCAAGGTGTGCCAGGGCGTTCAAATGCCTTTGAAATTGCCCGTCGATTAGGTCTTGCTGAAGTGATTGTCAACGAAGCAGAGCGTTTGACGGATTCTGATACGGATGTTAACCGCATCATCGAGCGTTTGGAAGAGCAAACGCATGAAAGTCGTAAACGTCTTGATCACATCAAAGAAGTGGAGCAAGATAACCTCAAATTCAACCGTGCGGTTAAGAAACTTTATAACGAATTCTCACACGCCAAAGATAAAGAACTTGAAAAAGCTTCTGCTAAGGCACAAGAAATTGTGGATAAAGCTATGGCTGAAAGTGAAGAAATCCTCAAAAATCTTCACCACAAAGCAAGCCTTAAACCACACGAAGTCATTGAAGCTAAAAGTCAGTTGAAAAAATTGGCACCTGAAGTTGATTTATCGAAAAATAAAGTTCTTAAGAAAGCCAAGAAATTGCGTGCACCGCGCGTGGGTGATGACATTATCGTCACAGCTTACGGTCAACGCGGAACCTTGATTAACCAAACCAAAAATGGTAAATGGGAAGCGCAAGTTGGTCTCATTAAGATGACGCTTAAAGAAGACGAATTTAGCCTTGTCAAAGTTCAAGAAGAAGCGCAAAAACCTAAGAAAAAACAAGTTCATGTGGTTAAGAAAAGCAAGAAATCTGCTGGACCACGTGCCCGACTTGATTTGCGTGGCAAACGCTACGAAGAAGCCATGCAAGAATTGGACGAATTTATCGACCAAGCCTTGCTTAACAACATGGCTCAAGTTGATATCATTCACGGTATCGGAACAGGTGTTATCCGTGAAGGGGTGACAAAATACCTTCGCCGCAACAAACATGTCAAATCATTCGGCTACGCCCCACAAAACGCAGGTGGCAGTGGCTGTACCATCGCAAATCTAGGGTAAAAAAACTGTCCAGTGGACAGTTTTTTTCTGTGAATAGACAAAAACCTGCAATTTTGCAGGCTTTTTAAATGTAGAAAATGCAAATCAATTTATTTTTGTCCAAGCAGGATCATTTGGTCGATGGCATGACGGGCACCTTTGATAGTGTCTTCGTCAAGCTCAATCTCTTCACCTGATCGTCCAAGTAAACAGTTGTAAATATCAGCTAGAGTTGTCATTTTCATGTTGTGACAAACACATTCAGTTGATAGAAGGTAGAAGCGTTTATCAGGGCATTCAAATTGTAAATGCTCAACAATGCTGCTTTCAGTACCAATGATAAATTCTTTATCACTGCTATTTTTAGCATAAGCCATGATTTCTGTAGTACTTCCAGCAAAATCAGCTAACTCAGTAACTTCAGCTAGACATTCTGGGTGAACTAGTACTTTAGCATTTGGATGCGCTTCACGTGCTTTTAGCACATCGCGTTTACGCATACGCATGTGAGTCGGACAACCACCTTTGAAAAATTCAAATTGCTTATCAGGACATTGTTCAGCGACCCATTGACCAAGGTTGCGGTCTGGAACAAAAAGAATCTTATCGTTGTCAATGTTGTTGATAATTTTAACAGCTGAAGAAGATGTGACGCAGACATCGACCATTGTTTTCACTTCTGAAGTGGTGTTGATATAAGCAACGGTAGTGTAGTCTGGGTGAGCATCTTTTAGCCAAGTAACGATTTTTTTATCAATTTGAGCGGCCATTGGGCAACCAGCCATTGGGTTGGCTAGAAGAGCTGTTTTTTCAGGTGATAAAACTTTAACGGTTTCTGCCATAAAGCGCACCCCACACATCATGATGGTATCTTGTGGTGCTTTGGCAGCATATTTACTTAAAGCAAAAGAATCGCCTACAAAATCGGCAACTTCCCAAATGTCGTGACTTTGGTAGGCGTGTGCTAAAATACAAACCCCTTTTTCTTTTTTGAGACGTAAAATTTCGTCTTGCATCTCTCTTGTATTCATTATATGTTTATGGGATCCTCCTAGGATTGTCTTAGTTATATATTATAGTACCGAGTCAAGAAGGTGTCAAGACACCTGTAAATAAATTTTAGTTAGGTGTCTTGTCAGGTGTCTTGATTGGTGGTAAAATATGTTCTAAGTCGTATGATTTTAATTGATAAGAGTTGATTTAAAAAGTTCCTAAAGACTGATTTAAGTAAGCCTCGCATTGATATCATACAGAAAATGAGAAGTTTATGCTTAGGTCAGTTGATGATGGTATTCTAGGAATTCTTTTTTTATCTGACTCGCCAAATGGATTGTTTATTCAACAATCGTTAAAAAAGAAGGTTTGTATGAAAACAAATGTACTTATTGTCGGTAGTGGTTGTTCAGGACTTTATACGGCCCTTAATTTGCCACAAGAACTTCAAATTACTATTATCTCTAAAGATACATTAGAACACAGTGATTCTTTCTTGGCACAAGGTGGTATTTGCATGTTGAAAGACGAGTCTGACTACGACTCATTCTTTGAAGATACTTTGCGTGCTGGTCACTACAAAAATGACAAGGTTTCTGTTGATTTGATGATTAAGTCATCACCTGATGTTATCAAAGATTTGATTGGTTACGGTGTTGATTTTCAACGTGATGAAAATGGTAACCTTGCTTTCACTCGTGAAGGTGCTCACTCTGATAAACGTATTCTTTTTTACCAAGATACTACAGGTAAAGAAATCACAAGCAGACTGTTAGCTGCGGTCAAAAAACGTCCAAATATTACCTTGATGGAACACACTTGTCTTCTTGATATCTTGGAAGAAGATAACCGTTGTTATGGTGGTGTGGTCCGTCTTGGAAATGGTGATTTGCAAAAAATCACAGCTGATGTGACTGTTCTTGCTAGTGGTGGTGTTGGTGGTTTGTACAAAAATAGTACTAACTTTAAGCATTTGACTGGTGATGCGCTAGCTATTTCCCTAAAACATGATATTGAGCTTAAGGACATGTCTTATGTACAAATTCACCCAACAACCCTTTACCAAGAAAATCCAAAAGAACGTTCATTCTTGATTTCTGAGTCCGTTCGTGGTGAAGGAGCTCTTCTTTACGATAAAAATATGAATCGTTTTGTGGATGAATTGCAACCGCGTGATGTGGTAGCACAAGCCATTTTAAAACAAATGGAAAAAGACGGGACAGACCACGTCTGGGAAGATTTGCGTACCATTCCGAAAAAAGAATTGGAAGAACATTTTCCAAATATCTTGGCACATTGTCGTGAGGCTGGTTACGACCCATTCACAGAATGTATTCCAGTTGTGCCAGCGCAGCATTATTTCATGGGTGGTATCAAGGTTAATCACCATAGTAAGACAAGTATGGACTTCCTTTATGCCGTTGGTGAAACAGCTTGTAATGGGGTTCACGGTCAAAACCGTTTAGCAAGTAATTCTCTTCTTGAAAGTCTTGTTTTTGCTAAACGTGCAGCCAAAGATTTGGTAGCAAATTATGATAGTGTTTCAACACTTCCAGATAGTTTGGCTGAGATTGATTTGCTAGATTATCAAGATGACGATATCTTGGCAGACGACTATAAAAAAATAGTTGTTGAAAAATTAACAGAACAAAATCAATTAGAAACTGTCATTGGTTAGCAGTTTTGTGAGATGAGAAAGGATAATGATGTTAGATCCAATTACCCTAAAATTAAATGTTGATCCACTTATTTTAAGTGCTCTCTCAGAAGATATTAATAATGAAGATGTATCAACAAACAGTGTGATGCCTGAAAATGTAGCTGGTCAAGTTGACTTGATTTGTAAAGAAGATGGGATTATCTGTGGTTTACCAGTTTTTGAGCGCGTGTTTTATTTGCTTGACCCACAAACGAAGTTCGATGTTTTGGTCAAAGACGGTGAAACTGTAAAAGCAGGTCAAAAATTGGGAACTGTTTGTGGTGATATTCGTGTCCTTCTTTCAGGAGAACGCACTGCACTCAACTATCTTCAACGCATGAGTGGGATTGCGACTTACACGCATGAAATGGCAGAGCTTTTAAAAGATAGCCCGATTACGTTGCTTGATTCACGTAAGACCACACCTAATAACCGTATTTTTGAAAAATACGCTGTTAAAATCGGTGGCGGTAAAAACCATCGTTACAACTTGTCTGACGGTGTCCTTTTGAAAGATAATCACATCGGTGCTGCTGGTGGTGTTAAAGAAGCTGTTCTTGCTGCCAAAGCTTATGCACCATCTGTCCGCAAAATTGAAATTGAAGTGGAAACACTTGAGATGGTTAAAGAAGCAGTTGAAGCGGGTGCTGATATTATCATGCTTGATAACATGGACCATGACCAAATGCAAGAAGCTGTTGCTTTGATTGCAGGCAGAGCAGAAATTGAAATTTCTGGTAATGTGACTAAGGCTAATGTCGCTTCTTACTTGGACTTGGACGTTCAGTACGTCTCAAGTGGTGCCCTTACTCACTCCGCTAAAATCTTGGATTTATCTCTTAAAAATCTGCATCCTGTTAATAAATAAGTGGATAACTCTTTTTAAGGTAAAATTATTGTTCGAAAAATCCCCAGCTCGATTGAGTTGGGGATTTGATGTTGATAACTAAAAAAGAAAAAGTAATAATCCACAGATGATGCCAATAAGATAACCAGCCGCAACATCATGCGGGTAATGAACTCCACCAATGACACGGCAAATAGCGATGACTAGCGATAAAACAAGGAAAAGAATTCCTAAAATCGGATTTAGTCGCAAAACAGCCATGCTAATGATGCTAGCAGAAAAGACATGACGACTTGGAAAAGAGTGCCCCTTAGTATCTTTAGAAATTAGTGGTGTGATGTTCCAAGTCTCATAAGGTCGTGGGGTGTTAAGCAGGTGGCGACCAAGTGACACCAAGATAAATGATAGCCCTGGGATAAGAATGAAAATAGGAAGTTTGTCAGGAGTGTTGATAAAAAGGTGGATAAGAAGAAGTGGGTAAACCAGATACATGACTTTGGTTAATAAACTGTTGATAACTTGTAAGCTGCGAATAGCTGCTGGTTTATCTTGAAAAGTTTTTGTTAGCTTGTTATAAAATTCAGCGTAATTTTTCATAAGAATCCTCTATCTAATAATAGTTTTATTATAGCATACGAGCATGCCAGATAAGGAAAATGAGAAGACTTTCAAAAAATCATTTTTGCGTAGCAATTAGTTGTCAAAAAGACAATTTTCCCGTAAAATAGGCTCATAAACTAATAGAAAAGGAAAAAGAACTTTGGGATGCTAGGCTGATTCGTATCCGTTTTTTAATGAAAAAACAAGTCAGTCCATCTGGGAGTTCAAGGTAATTACATTATGGCACACAATATTACTGATGCTACATTTGAAGCAGAAACAAATGAAGGTCTTGTCCTTGTTGACTTTTGGGCAACTTGGTGTGGTCCATGTTTGATGCAAGCTCCAATCTTGGAACAATTGTCAGAAGAAATGGATGAAGACGAACTTAAAATCGTTAAAATCGATGTTGATGAAAACCCAGAAACAGCTCAAAAATTTGGTATCATGTCAATCCCAACATTGCTTTTCAAAAAAGATGGCGAAGTTGTGAAACAAGTTGCTGGTGTTCACACTAAAGACCAAATCAAAGCAATTGTTGCTGAATTGAGCTAATTAAGTATTTATAGATGACAAACTCCCGAAATTTTTCGGGAGTTTTTTGGTGTTAGAAATAGTA
The DNA here is from genome assembly GCF_011387195.1 of Streptococcus ruminicola. Taxonomy (NCBI): domain Bacteria; kingdom Bacillati; phylum Bacillota; class Bacilli; order Lactobacillales; family Streptococcaceae; genus Streptococcus; species Streptococcus ruminicola. The sequence goes on along the minus strand of NZ_CP046919.1, from coordinate 575,548 downwards.
TAATGGTAAAAAAGCTAAAGAAAAGGATTTTAGGAGGACGTGAGATGAATTTCTATAATTTAGATTACATTACACAGCATCAGTCTTTTAATCTGGTTTTGAGGTCTGTGATTTTGATTGTCTTGCTTGCTATTGTGATGCTGACAAGTCTACACTACATGCGAAATAGGCTGAAGACGCGTCTTCGCGATATTAGTATTGGTATCGTGGTGTTGATGTTCATTCTTCTGGGGATTCAAGTTGAAGATTACATGCAAAATAACCATGATTTTTCGCAGTCACAAGTTCTTGTCAAATTCATCAAAAGTGTGGCTACGGATAACGATTTAAAACCTGAGGATGTCTTAGTTAATTCAACAACCTTAAAAGATGGTATCATCGTTCGTTATAATAAGGAAGACTACACTGTTCATCTGAATGATGATAATAATTCTTACACACTTGAGCGTACGCACGTGATTGATCACAATGTCTACGTTAATGGAGGAAAATAGCCGATGAATATGTATGTGTTGATAAGCATCAAATTTTTTCTAGGAATTTTAGCGACGATTTTACAGATTAATATTCTCGGAAAATATGAATTTTCAGCTAACACTCCGCTTAACCAAATTCAAAACTTCGTTCTTGGTGGTATCATCGGTGGTGTGATTTATAACAGCTCAATTTCCATTTTGACGTTTATTATTATTTTGCTGATTTGGTCTTTGGTTGTCATCGTCGTCAAGCTTTTGATTAATAATAAATTTGTTAAATCGCTTGTTGTTGGAAATCCAATGATTTTGATAAAAAATGGTAAGGTCAATGTGGAAAATTGTGCCAAACTTGGAATCACGGCAGATCAGCTTATGCTCCATCTTCGCATGGAAGGATTAAACTCAACCAGAGATGTTAAGAGTGCCATCATGGAGCCAAATGGTAAGTTAACGGTCTTGGACAAGAATTCAGAAAATCCAAGATTTCCTCTCATCAGTAATGGCAATATCAACTATGATGTTTTAGAGTTAATCAATCAAGATGAAGATTGGCTGCTAGAAAAACTTAAGGAACAAAATATTGATAACCCTAGAGAAATCTTTTTAGCTGAATACTTAAATGGAAAATTGTACCTGGTTCCCTATTCAGAAAAATAAAATTGATAAAATCACCAGATTTTCTGGTGGTTTTTCTTTTCTTTTTCGAATAAATAAGTAGGAGGAAAAGAGATGCGACTTGTAACGATTTTTGGCTTGTTATTGCTAGCCTTTTTATTTCATTGTGGGGATGCCAAAGCTGAAACAGCTGATAATATTCAATTTATAAGTCTTGATGAGGTCAAGGGTAAAATGGCAGCTAAAGAGGACTTTTATTTGTTGATTGGTCGACTTGATAATGTTGATACTCAAAATGCTTTAGGCAGACTCAGTCAAATTGACCAAGTGATTTATTGCCTTGATACCAAAGATATTGATTATGTTGCTTACAAAAAATTTGCCAAGAAATACAATATCAGAACCATGACACACTTGGCACATTTTCGTGGAAAGTATCAGTTTGCAGTAGCTAATGTCCTAACAGCTGACCTAGCAGGATTTTTCGCGGTTTAAGTTAAAATCTGTTAACTTCTTTAAAATTTGTTATACTAAAGCTGACATAAAAACACATCGCAGTTGGTAGTCTGTGAGTACAACATGTATCAGTAACCTTCCCCTTCCGAGGTCGTCCATTGTCAATTCATATCAAGGAGGGGTTGTTATGAAAATGACAGTATATTTTGATGGTGCATTTTGGTCAGCTTTAGTTGAATTTACGGATTCGAATAAACGTTACAAGGCTTTTCGTTACGTGTTTGGTAAAGAACCAAAGGATGATGATATTCTAAACTTTATTGATGTTTCTTTGGGGAAATGGCTGTACAGGTATGATAAGGTCGAAGTAAGCTCTGAGTTTTCAGCGCCAGCTATTTCACAGAAAAAACGAAATCCAAAACGGGTGCAACGTGATATCAATAAGGCAAAGTGTAAGCCTGTGGTGTCAACGAAAGCTCAGCTTGCTATGCAGGAAATGCGTGAGGAATTCAAGAAAGCTCAAAAGTCTAAGCAAAAGGTGAGGCGTGAGCTAGAAAAGGAACGGAAATACTTGCTTAGGCAAGAAAAGCGTCATCAGAAAAAGCGGGGACATTGAAAAGAAAAAAGTTTAAGCTTTCTATAAGAAAAAATTCAGTTTGGCTTAAGCTAGTCTAGCTATACTATAGTCAATCCTAAATAAACTTTCTTTTTCATAGTTGTAGCAGCTGTTGACATAAAGTAGCTGTTGCGAATCTCCTAGAAATTCCAGATTTTAAATCTGGAATTTTTTGTATGTAAAAGGATTTGGTGTTTTTTTCTAAGCTGTTAAAAGATTGTGAATAACGAAAAAAGCACCCTTTATCTTGGCGGACAGGGTGCTTTTCTTATGCCTAGAAGAATTTCTAAACATTCTCCTTGGTGTTGACTATTTAATCAAGATATTCTGCGATGGCAGTATCGGTTGCGATGCGACCGAATGTGAAGATGTCTGTTAATGAGTTACCACCGAGTCGGTTACCTGCGTGGAGTCCACCTGCAACTTCACCAGCAGCAAAGAGACCTTTGATAATTTTGCCATCTTCGTTGATGACATGGGCGTGAGTATCGATTTTTAGACCACCCATTGTGTGGTGTGTGGCTGGTTTACGTGGTGTTGCGTAGAATGGTGCTTTTTCGACTTTGAGGTCGAAGGCACCTTTGTCAAATTCAGGGTCATGACCAGCATCAACATAAGAGTTGTAGTTAGTAATTGTTTCTACTAAAGTAGCAGGGTCAATGTTGATTTGCTCAGCCAATTCTTCCAAGGTATCAGCCTTAAAGAGGGTACCTGCTTCAACTTGGGCATCAATTTTTTCTTGGCTAGTGTTGTAGGCTGTTTCTTTGATATTTTCATCGGCGATAAGATAGAAGAGTCCACCGTTATCAATAGCTGCTTGAGATAATTGGTCACGGCTACCATATTCATCGACGAATCGTTTACCTTTGGTGTTGACCATGATAAAGTTTGCTGGAGGTACTTGAAGCCCTGTGAAAAGTGCGCCAGTCACTGGGTCAGATACTGGCATCATTTGGCTGAATCCCATACCGACAAGGTCTGCACCAACAGATTGACCAAGTAGGATACCGTCACCAGTAGCAGCAGGTGTATTTGATGTCGCAATGTCATCATCGATTTCTGACCAGTAAGTGTTGTATTTTTGGAGCATTTTAGTATTGGCTGCAAATCCACCTGTTGTCAAAATCACAGCTTTACCATTGACGGTAATAGTTTGTCCATTGCGTCCGCTACCTTTGACACCTGTGACGACACCATCAGTTACAACGAGTTCTTTAACCTGGGTATCTGTTAGAATGATTCCTCCGTTTTTCAAAACGAAATCTTTCAAGACAGCGATGTAGGCAACGCCCATTGGAACTTTTGGTTTATGACCACGACGCCAAATAGCACCAACTGGCATAGTTACCTCGTCACGTAGAAATTCGACACCGATATTTTCCAACCAACGAACAGATTCAAGAGCATGTTCTGTTAGAACACGAATAAGTTCATAATTACCGTGGATTTCATGCCCTTTGAGGTCTTTACGTTTACCGCCAAGATAAGTTTGGATACGGTAGAGAAGTTTTGAGTCAAAAAGATAAGTTGGGTCTTTGAGGTATTCTTCAATTTCAGTCTTAAGAGCACGAAAATCAGATAAGAATTCAGGGTCGATAGTTGATTCGTCAATGTCATGAAGTTCTTGTAAATTATGTGCTTCACCTGGGTTAGCAGCAAATGTATTTTGCCAAGCAGGGTCAGGGGCATTCATTGGACCACCAGCGCGGACAGTGTTTCCACCGACCGCTGGGAATTTTTCAACGAGGATGACTTTTTTACCAGCTTGAAGGGCTCGAGCAGCTGCTGTCAAACCAGCACCGCCCCCACCGACAATGACAAGTTCTGTGTCGTAAGTTTTGTCTTCTCTATCAAGAGCTGAAGGAGCTTTTGGACGTGAACGAAGGGCGTCAGGATTAGCACCAGCTTGGCGCACCGCACGCGCGACCCCATTTAGGACACCTTTTGAAGTAACTGAAGCACCAGAAATGGCATCGACATTAAGGGTTTGACCTTCGATGATTTCATTTGGAATGCGGGTGAAGACCACGTCAGCAATTCCTCCTGTTTCACCAGATGAATCAATATCGATGGCTTCGATGCGTTCTTCTGAAAGGGTTACTGACATTGGAAGGTCACCGTTATGTCCGACCGTTGTGACTTGGTAAGTACCAGGTTCAAAGCGTACGTCTTCAGGTTCGTTGAGCTGATTAGCAATCGTTGCAAAGCGAACAAAGCGGAAGAAGCAAGATTCTAAGAAATCAATTGTGCCTTGGTCTTTGAGGTCGCCATTTTCATCAAAAGCTTGATGAGCAAGACCGAGTAAAAATTCACTACCTGGCATGACAACAGCATTAACACCAGGAGCATCTAGAATTTGGCGAAGATGGAGCTGTGCGCGTGAAGACCCTTGGATACCATAAGAAGCCCCAACAATCATGACAGGCTTACCAGTCAATGGATGAATGTTAAATGATAGCCACTCAATCAGACTGTTTAAGCTTGATGGGATAGTGTGATTATGTTCAGGTGTAGCAATAATCACACCGTCAGCTTCAGTGATTTTGGTGTTGAAATTTTGGATAACAGCAGATTCTGTTTGGTCATCTGTTTCGTTAAACATTGGGACATCAGTGATTTCTAAAAGCTCAATATCTGCTTGTTTAGCAAAATGTCTTGCCATATATTGTAGTAAAAGTCGATTATATGATTTTTTAGCATTGGTTCCAACGATAGCAACTAATTTCATAAATGCACCTCCTAGTTGACTTCCCAAGCGAAAGCTTTTTTACGGTCAGTATCAGCTTTGCTGACAACTTGATTGGTAATCTCAACGAAAGCTTGGAATTCTTTAAAATTCTCCTCAAGCTCAGCTACCTTTTCAGGATTATTAAGATTATTTTCATCGTCTAAAACTTGTTCGGAGTGACCGAGAAGAAACTCGATTCCAGGCATGATACGTGCTTTCAACTCAGGAGCGTCTAAGATTTGGCGGAGGTGTGCTTGTGCGCGTGAAGTTCCAAGAGCACCAAGAGAAGCACCTACAATCATAGTTGGTTTATTGACAAGAGCGCGACTAGTGTAGGCAATCCATTCGAGAGCAGAAGATAAAGGCGCTGGGATAGTATGGTCATACTCAGGCGTTGCAATGATAACACCATCTGCGCTAGCAATTTTCTTAGAAAATTCTGCGACACTAGCAGGAGCTAGCTTGTCTTCAGGTTCGTTGAAAGCTGGCAAATCTTTGATTTCAAGAAGTTCAATGTCAGCCTTATCTGAAAAATGCTTTGCCATAAATTTTAACAACTTACGGTTGGTAGAACGCTCAGAATTCGTTCCGACAATAGCAACTAATTTCATATAATCTACTCCTTTTTTACAAATTGTTACTTTCATCATACTCTTTTTTTAGAATAATTGAAAACGTTTTTGCTATAAAGGTAGAAAATTAATTTTCAAATGAAGATAAAATAGAAGAAAAAAGCCCGATGAAAATCAGGCTTTTAAACTATTTCCCCTCCAAATAAACCTTCAGCATCTTCTTCTGCGGGGTTGCCATGGGGTATTGTGAGAGTTGGTCTTGTGGGACCCAGTGGAGTTCTTTGGTGGTCGTGAAGTCAGTTGTTGTTACGTTTCCTTCGATGAGCTCAATGGTCCACTTTTGGTGGCTGAAGGTGTGTTTGACAGCTGGAAATGTCTTACTTGTCCAATTTGGCTTGAGCTGATAATCATCTTCAAATCTTGTTTTTTGTGAAATGGTCTGAAGCGCAGCATTATTTTTTTCAAATAAGTCAAGTTGCTGTCCGATAACATCAGTTTCCATGATTGGAAATGACCAGAATCCTCCAAGTAATCGTCCATCAAGATTTTTTTCCATTAAGAAATCGCCGTCACTGTTACGAATGACAAAGGCTTGAATTTGTATCGGTTTTGGTTTTTTCTTAGGAAGTTTTATAGGATATTTGTCGTAAGTTCCGTGTAGATAAGCTGCGCTGAAAAATCGAATCGGTGATTCATCTGGACGAGGGTTCTTAGCTGATTCGATATCCGTTCCAAGGTCCATCAGTGCTTGGTTAAAATCACCAGGACGCTCTGGGTCGATGAGTACTTCCATAATAGCTTGGAAAATTTTTCGATTTTTAGGGTCACCAATATCGTAATTGACCTCGAAAAGCCTAGCCATAACACGCATGACATTGCCATCAACAGCAGGTTCAGGAAGCCCAAAAGCGATACTAGCGATCGCGCCAGCCGTATAAGGGCCGATACCTTTCAGCGAAAGAATGTCCTTGTGATTGTCAGGAAATACCCCGCCAAAATTTTCCATGATTTCTTGCGCAGCTTTTTGCATGTTGCGCACGCGAGAGTAGTAGCCAAGCCCTTCCCAAGCTTTGAGTATTTTTTCTTCAGGAGCATTAGCCAGTGACTCGATGGTTGGAAACCAGTCTAAAAAGCGCTCATAGTAAGGAATAACAGTAACTACTTGAGTTTGCTGCAGCATAATTTCAGATATCCAAATGTGGTAAGGATTTTTTGTCCTGCGCCAAGGCAAATCACGTTTTTCATTATCGTACCAATTAAGCAGGGTGCGTCGAAAAGAAGCAATCTTTTCAGCATCCCACATGTCGATACCGTAGTCTTTCAAATTAGTCATGTTTCCATTGTAGCAAAGATTGATTTTTAAAGGTAATAAAAGTTCTTAGAAAAAAATTTGATAAAAAAGCTCATATCTCTTGACAAAAGGTAAGCGGTTACATTATAATAAGAGTGTAAAGAAGGATGACAAAAGAAACGAAGTAAGGAGGTAACAGTTCTTATGATGAAACCACATGTCGCCCGGTATAAAAATGGTGATTAGTCACTTTGATTAGCCATAAAGATTTATACCTCAAATCTCAAAAAAATTTGTAACAAAAGAAACATCGGAGGAACGTCTTATGTTGATGATGAATGTAGGTCGTTACAAAAATGGAGACTAACAACTAGTTGAATTTAGGTCAATGAAGGAGTGATGTCACATTTTAGATGAAGATATTAATTGGAAGTGAACGATTAGAAATAGCTGGTGCAAGAAATAATACCGGTTGATCTTGTTGCTAGTAACAGTAGTAATCGAAAGGGCTTCTAATCATATTGCTTCCATGTTTGAAAAAAGCTTTTAATTTTTTAATGAAAGTTGTGATAGATGTGAAAGCAATCAATGTAGGCCGTTACAAAAATGGAGACTCAGAAAAGATATGGCGACGAGTCAATCGCCCTATCAAAGAAACAGAAAAAATTGATTATTATCGTTGTTATGTGAGTATTTTCAATTAATGGAGGTATCTTATGAACGTAGCAAGATATAAAAATGGTGATACTTTAGCTAGTTGCATAAAATAGCTAAAGGAGTGATACCAATGTAAAAAAGTAGTGACTAAAAAACTCATGGAGGTATATGTACAATGCTGAAAATGAATTTAAATCGCTATAAAAACGGAGATAATGATCTAACAGCCTAACTCCTTATGAGAATGGTATGTTAGATGACATACGAAAAAATTTTTAGAGACGAGATGAAAATCTCGTCTTTTTTTTGATATAAAATGACAAAAATGATTAAAATGTACAAAAACTCCGAAAAATTCTTAGAAAATCTACAGAAAATGATTGAAATAAAAAAAAAAAAAAGATTACAATATAGTTAACAGAAAACGCTTTATATAAAAGGAATCGAGGCGATTTATGTGAGTAGAAATAATTTTCGAAGATTAAAACGTATCGAACTATATGAAATTATGTTAGCGCAAAGCAAAGAGATTGATAGATTACGAGATGAGTTGGCAAAGGCTAATGAAAAATTGGAGAACCAAGAAATTCGCCTAGCTAACGCTGGATCTATCGCAGAAGCTTCTCTTAGTTTGACAAAGGTTTTTGAAGAAAGTCAAAAAGCAGCGGATTTATATCTTAAAAATGTCAAATTAATGAATGGAGAAGCAGAACATGAAAAAGAATGAAAATATCACTCTCCCGACAACGAGTGAGATTGAGGAACTCTATAAGAAAGCAAAATACCGTAAACTATTTTCTGAAAAGATTAGAAGTACGGTTTTTATGTTAATCGTTGTTGCAGCCTTTGCGATTTTGGTAGCCATGCTTTATCTTCCAACCCTCAGAATTTATGGGAAATCCATGAAGGGAACGCTAGAAAGCGGGGATATCGTATTAGCTGTTAAGAGTAATCGCTTTAAGACGGGAGACGTCGTTGCATTTTATTACAACAACAATATCTTAGTTAAACGTGTCATTGCCAAATCTGGTGACTGGGTTAACATCACAAAAGATGGTACAGTTTACGTCAATGACAAGAAAATAAATGAACCCTATATCGAGAACAAGGCTTATGGTGAGACAAACATCAAGTTTCCTTACCAAGTTCCAGAAAATCGTATCTTTGTTTTAGGAGATAACCGTAAAGTCTCTATTGACTCGCGAAATACTTCTGTCGGTGCGGTTTCGGATGAACAATTAGTTGGTAAACTAATTTTTAGAATCTGGCCTTTATCAGATATTGGAACTCTAAATTAAAAGTATTATCGAAGCTTATTCACTGTGTTTTAGGATGGGAGGAGAGTGAAAGCCGATGGGAAATTTTTTTAGAAAAAGTAATTTAATAAAAAAACATAAAAAGCTTGCAACTTTCCTTGCTATAATGGTAGCTCTGGTAACGACATGCCTTCTAATCTTGCCAGCTATCACATTAGATATCGAAAGAGCTAGAGAAGAGCCTGGCGTTGAAGTAGAACAAAGTAGTCAATCGCCACCAAGCCTTCCAGCTATGGGAGATTCTGATAGCAATCTAAGTTCTGCAACTGAAAGCTCACAAGAAGCAGATACTTCTCAGACAGAATCTACTGAGGATGACTTAATCACACAGGCAACAACATTAACAGCTACTAATCAAGATTATACGATTACAGCAGATGTTAATGCGGATGCGCAATTGCCTAAAGATACAAGTTTGACTGTTAAAGAAATCAAAACCGATGATGAAGCTTATCAATCAAATTATGAAAAAGTCCAAAATTCTTTAACAGGAAAGACGATTGATAATGTCCTTTTCTATGACATTACTTTTGAATCAAAAGGTGAAAAAGTAGAACCTAAAGCTGACGTTAAGGTGACAATCACACCAAAAGAAGCTATGGATGCAAAAGATAACTTTGATGTTTTGCATTTCCCTGATGATGGTTCGCAAGAAAATATTTCACAAAAAGATGTCAAAGAAATCGATCATAAAATCACATCAGTTTCTTTTGATAATAGTCAATTTTCAGCTTATGCTTTGGTAACATCAAGCAATCCTTCTGAGTCAAAAGCCAATCTTAATAAAGTTGGCGGTCCAAGATCAACAACAGTTCACAATGTGACGTTCAAGTACACTGACAATGCTGGTGTCGAACATGAAATGACAACTGCACAAATTGTCGATGGAGGAACAATTACAGTCTTCCCAACGCCAGTTTATCGTGAAGGTTATCGTTTCAGTAGATGGGTGAATGCAGCTGATGGTTCAACGGTTACAGAAGACACTACAATTACTGGTGATATGGACGTTGTTGCTGAGTATTCTGAAATTACAATTTACAACGTCACAATTCAATATTATTACCATAACAATACTTCAGATACAGATACTGTCTTTGGTAATGATATTCACCACGTTGAAGCCAAAGATACACCTTATCGTGTAACATCACCGCCTTCTGTTAAACCAGAAAACGATGCTACAGTAACTGATGGTGAAATTTATTATCCAAGCCAATCAATTGTTGAATTAGCTGATGCTAATGATTTAGCTGCTAAGGATGCAGCGGATGGAACTGTCGATAAGAAATTTACGATTAGAGTTCAATATGTGTCTGCGGATGCAACTTACAACATCCACTACATGTTGAAAAATTTAACTGGTAATGGTTACACTGAAATTGAATCAACTCAAGCTCATGGTGTTATTGGATCAACAATCAGACCACAAGTCTTGACTTACGATTACGCTGATTTTGAACGAACAAACTCGGTAACACTTACTCAAGCTCAAGGGCAAGATTTGTACGTTTATTACACACGTAAAGATTTCGAACTTTCATATAATACAAACGGTGGTTATTATGTTGAACCAACAGTTGGTAAGTATGGAGAATCAGTTCCTTTAACGAGTGTAGTACCACAGAAAAAAGGTTACTCTTTTGATGGCTGGTATGATAATCCACAGCTAACCGGTAATAAGGTTACTGGTAACGTTACACTAGATGGTAATAAAACATTGTATGCTAAGTGGAAAGCTGATACAGTTGGTTATACAATAGCTTACTTCAAAGAAGTTTATGATAACACGACTCACACGACCCACTATGTTTACGATAGTTCAATTACACGAAGAGCTACCGTTGATACGACAATAAATGCATCAAGTGCGCCGAACCTTGCTAGTGTTCCAAAAGGTTATCAACGTGAAAATGCATCTGGTGGTCCAAATAGTACGTCATCAATTGTTGTAGCAGCGGATGGTTCATCTGTTCTGAATGTCTACTATAGCTTGATTCGTTATACATTTATTTTTAACTTGAATAATACTATTCAAAACGGTTGGACTACTACTAGTTATACTCGTGGCCGCATTAATATGAATGGTCATGTCTATAAGGATTCAGAATATGTCCTACATGATATTGTTTTAGGTCAGGATGTCTCAAGTATCTGGCCAAGTTCAACATCAGATCCACAAGAAGTTTATTACACTACTCGTAATGGTAATGTTGATAATAATACTTTATTTGACTCTTGGGAAAATGAATACAAGACCAAACGTCAAGAAGTGGTGCCAGAACTTTTACCGGATTCAGGGACAACTAGAACCTTTAAGGCTTGGTGGACAAATAGAGGTAATAACTACACGGCTGAATATTGGTTGCAACAACCTGATGGCTCTTATGTCAAGTCTGATAAATATAGCCAATCATTCATCTTTACATCTGGTACATTTACCGCAAAAGAAATCTTTGGTTATACTTACCGCACTGACCAAAACTTTGTAGCAAATGGTGTTCAATATTATGGTAGTAATACAAGTCAAAGAATTTATCGTTTCTACTATGATCGTGATAGTTTCAAAATCAATTACTTCTATGAAAATGATGAAGTAAATACGATTTCTAACATTCCATACGAAGCAGACATTTCATCATCAACTTATAATTACGTTCCAAGTCGACCAAGTGGTGTCGATAGTGATTATACTTGGGGTGGTTGGTATGAGGATTCGATGTTAACAACACCGTATAACTTTACCACAATGCCAAATCACAACGTGATTTTGTATGCTAAGTGGAATCCTCCACGTTATAACGTGTCATTTAATTTGAATGGTGGTGAAGGAGCTACTCCTGCGACACAATCTGTTGAAAAATATGTTTGTGCGCAAGCGCCAGCTGATCCTACTCGAGAACACTACACGTTTGATGGTTGGTTCGACCAGAACGGTAAACGATTTGACTGGACTAAGCCAATTACATCAGATACCGTATTGACTGCTCATTGGAAATTAAATCCATTGACTTACACTGTTCAGTATGTTGATGCTGACAATAATAACAGTAAGTTATCACCTGATAAGGTGGTAACAAGCCCAGCGCTTCAAATCGGTGATACTGTAACTGAAAAAGCCTTGGCAATCACTGGTTATCGTCCAGGTAATAATGAAAAATCTATTAGTCTAGATTATGAAAATAATGTCATCACTTTCTACTACACTAGAAAACAAATGCAAGTTAATTACACGGTTCGTTACTTGTTGCAAGGTACAAATGAAGTCCTTAAACAAGAAGTCACTAAGACAGTTAATGGTGATACGGTTCGTGTTAAGGAAATTGCAGCCGATGTTGGTAGTGAGTACTACCCACTAAATGACGTTTTGACGTTGACCTTGACTTCAAGCTCAGCAAACAACGTTATTACATTCTACTACAGTAAGAAAACAGATGGTAACATTACTTTCCATTATCTTGATATGGATGGTAATCCAATTCCTGGTGTTGCACCAGTTGAAGAAACAATCGGTCAAGGTGGTACTTGTGATACTATTGACCATCATCTAAATATCCCAGGATATACTTATCACTCAGGAAAAGATGTAACAGATAGTAATAATCCTACTAGCGTAAAAGAATTCTACACCTTCCGAGGTGGTGAAAATATTGATGTTAATTTCTACTATAAGAAAGACCTCAATATTGTAGCGCGTGATAAGGAAAAAGATTATGATGGTACAGCTCTTAAGAGCAATGGCTTGGCAGATATAAATGATTCTTACAGACTTTCACTACAAAGTGGTGATAAGATTGGTTCAATCACTTATTCTGGTTCTCAAACTAACGTCGGAACAAGTAGCACAACACCATCAGACATTACAATCACTAACGATGATGGTGATGACCGAACTGATTATTACAATATTGTTTACGTACCTGGTACGCTAACGGTTAATCCGCTTTATGTATCTGTCATGATTGACGGTGATACTATCGCAAAAGTCTATGACGGTACATATTCAACAGTTGGATATCATATTACACGTATTAGTACAAGTCTTTACACAGAAGATAAGATTCAATTTAATGGCTCAGACTCAAGTCTTACTGAAAAAAATGCTGGAACATATATATTAGATCTAGCTAATCACTTTACTAATACCGATCCTAACTTTGATGTTCACTTCCAAGTATCAAATGGAGCTCTTACTATTCATAAACGTGATGTTGTTTTGACATCTGCTGAAGCAACTAAGACTTATGACGGTACTCCATTAACGGCTCACACTGTAACAGTAAGTCCAATGACTGATACCGATGGATTTGTCCTAGGTGAAGGAGTTCAATCATACAACTTCACAGGTAGTCAAACAAATCCTGGTACAAGTTATAACTACTTTACTTACACATTGATGGCTAATACCAACCCCGTTAACTACAATATCTCAATCACACACGGTCACTTGATTGTTTATCCAACAGTCAATCTTCAATTGACAGATGCTAACTGGAATCCTCTTTCTGGTGGAAGCTTCAAACTTGAACAACGTAGTGGAGATGTGTGGACAGTAACTGACAGTTCTTGGGAAGACATTCAGGTCGATTCTGAGTCTGGTGTTAACCTCAGCGGACTAACTCCAGGACGCTATCGTCTCACTCAAAAAACTGCTCCAGATGGCCATAGGATTATTAATAAAAATGTTTACTTCAGGGTTGTCGAAGACCGTGACGAATTTGATAATTCTACTTACACAGTCATTCTTACGAATGCAGCTGGTAACCAAGCAGAAAATAATGATGCTAGACGATTAGTAAATGGTTCTACAGGTTACAACAATCGTCTCCAAGTGGTTAACCCAGCTGGTAGTGAACTACCAAGCAGTGGTGGTATTGGTACGAAGAAAATCGTTGGTACAGGTATTATTTTAATGATTATTGCTACCCTAGCTACCATCTTTAATAGGTGGAAAAAAGCTATTAATAAAAGTGGTTAGGTGGTGATTATAGTAAAAAATAATATTTAGTCGTTTACATTTTTTAGGATAAAAAAGAAAGAAGGTTAACTATGAAAAAGATTAGAAATGTGATTGCATTCCTCGTCGCAGCAGTTGCACTTGTCTTTACAGGTGGACATGCATTAGCAGATGATACTGGATCAATTACGATTCAAAATGCCGAAGTTGGAAAAAGATATACACTTTACAAACTTTTTGATGCAACAGTAGGTGACAATGGAGCTATCGCTTATACTTTACCAAGCGGTAAAACAGAAGCAGATGTCGCTACTTACTTTAATGTTGATTCAGCTGGTAACGTTACAGCAAAATCAACTACCACTGAATCAGTAGTGAGAAGTGATGCATTTAAAACTTGGGCTGAAGGATTTGGTACTCAAGTAGGAAGCCCAGTAGATGCAACTAGTAACACAGTGGCATTCACAGGGTTGTCATTCGGTTATTACTTTGTTAAATCTTCACTTGGTGCAGCAATTACAGTAGACAGTACTAATCCAAATGCTTATGTTGTTGATAAAAATACTCCAAGCCCAAGCCAAGCTACTAAGGAAGCTAATGAAGACTCAGCAGCAATTGGTGATACTGTTAACTATACAATTAAATATACTGCAACAAACTATGTAGTAAAAGATGGTGAAGGTAAACAAATCACTGACTACACTATCGTCGATACTCCAACAAACTTGGCTATCAATGCAAATAGTGTTGTTGTTAAAGTAAAAGGTCGTGATACTCAGATTGAACAAACAATTACACCACAATCAGTTAACGTAGATTCAACTACTGGTAAATTGACAGTCGTTCTTCCTTGGGTTAACACATCAACTGGTGCATCACTTTATGATACTCCATCAGAAGTAACAATTACTTACTCTGCCACTGTATTGCCTGGTGCAGCAGGTGTTACTAACCGTACTGGTGAAGCAACCAACAGTGCAAAAATCACTTACAATTATGATGGTGGTTCTGGTAATATCAATACAGACCCTGAAATTGTTAAAACATATGGATTCACAATTAACAAAACAAATGGTACAACTACTTTGTCAGGAGCTGAATTCAAAGTTTATGATTCTGAAACAAGTACAACTCCAATCAAATTTGTGAAACTTACAGATACTATGTATCGTATCGCTGTTTCAACTGATGACCCTTCAACTTGTGTAGAAGTTATCCCAGCTGGTATGACTCACATTTCAGGTCTAAAAGATGGAACTCGTTTCTTCCTTGAAGAAATCAAAGCACCTGCTGGTTATAACAAATTGACTAGCCGTCAAGAAGTTGTTGTTAACGCAGACCACACTACAGCTAATGTTCTTAACCAAAAAGGTACTGAATTGCCATCAACTGGTTCATTTGGTACAAGAATGCTTTATGTAGTTGGTGCTGTTGCTATCTTGGTAGCATCAGTTTACATGGTTGCAAAACGTCGTGTTAAAAATCTTTAATGATTAATCGTTAGAACATCTTCGAAAGTAGCACGAGTCTATTTTCGAAGATGATTCTTTTTAGAAAGAATTTGCCAGCAGAAAGGAGAAAAAGCAGTGGCGTGGTTAAAGCAACATTGGAAATCTTTGATAATGCCCCTCGTCTTTCTCATCGGGCTGGGCTTGGTAACTTACCCGTCTTTGAGTGACTACTGGAACTCATTTCACCAGACAAAAGGAATTATGTCCTATGCTAAAAGCGTTTCTAACATGTCTGAGAAAGAGTATGATAAGATTCTTACTCAAGCAGAGGATTATAATAAGAGATTGACCAGCATGAACTGGGATATGACTGATGAGCAGAAAAAAGATTATGAATCACAGTTGAATTTCAATCATGATGGGGCGATGGGTTACATCAGTATCCCAAAAATCAACATTAAATTAAGTATTTATCATGGCACATCAGATAAGGTTTTACAAACTTCAATCGGACATTTAGCAGGTAGTTCGCTTCCCGTTGGTGGGAAAGGAACACACTGTGTCGTATCAGGACACCGTGGCTTGCCTTCGGCTAAACTGTTTTCTGATTTGGATAAATTGCGTGAAGGTGATACCTTTACCATCCATGTTTTGAATGAAACATTGACTTATGAAGTTGATCAGATTCGCGTGGTTGAGCCAACAGACTTTTCAGATTTGACGATTGATCCTAACCAAGATTATCTGACTTTGGTGACATGTACACCTTACGGGATAAATACCCAACGTCTACTGGTACGCGGGCACCGCATTCCAAATGCTGATGGTGAAGCTAAGACCACTTCCGATGCCATGCAGCTAAATGCACTTTATATTGCACCGTTTATCGGTATTCCGATTTGTCTTGTTATCGTTATTTATATCTTTGTTGTAACAAGTAGCAGATACCTCAAACGTCATGGTGACCGAGTTGGTCAATACCTCAGTCAAAAAGGACTTAAACGACCACAAATGAACTCTAAAAACTACCAAGATACCATTAATCAATTAAAAAGATTTTTTAAGGATAATTAAAAAAGATTGAAGATGAGCGATAAGCTCATCTTTTTTTGTTACGCTTTCACAAAGTTTTTGTTAAGTTAATTTGAAGTTTATATTAAAAGTTAAATACAAGACTTAATTTTGCAACAATTCATAAAATTTATGCTATAATTGAAGTTATACTAGCGAAAAGCGAGGTAAGGATATGTGGGTTGTTAGGAAGATGTACTGGCGCAGTGGTCAACAGTACGTTCAAGCACAAAAGATTTTTGAAAGTCGCGAAGAAGCAAATGCTTTTAGAAAAGAATTAGATTTTGCAACGGAGATTTATGAGACAAACTTAGCCGTTTCTAATAAAGGCGATTTTTAAGCAAAGAAGCAGAGCAGACCTGCTTTTTTGTTTTGGGAGATTTTGGGGATATAAATTGATAAAAAAATTTAGGATAAAAACACTTTCTTTCCCGCATATCTCTTGCACATCGATTTAAGGTATAGTATAATAGTTTATTGTGAGTATACCTCACTTACTCGTGATCAGGTTCGCGAGTCATTAGACCAAAAGGAGGAAAAATATCAATGGCTAAATACGAAATTCTTTACATTATTCGTCCAAACATTGAAGAAGAAGCTAAAAATGCTTTGGTAGCACGCTTTGACTCTATCTTGACTGACAACGGTGCAACTGTTGTTGAATCAAAAGACTGGGAAAAACGTCGTCTTGCATACGAAATCCAAGATTTCCGTGAAGGACTTTACCACGTTGTTAACGTTGAAGCAGAAGATGCTGTAGCTCTTAACGAGTTCGACCGTCTTTCAAAAATCAACGGTGACATTCTTCGTCACATGATCGTTAAAATCGACGCGTAAGAAGGTGTCTTATGATTAATAATGTAGTACTTGTTGGTCGTATGACCCGCGATGCAGAACTCCGTTACACACCATCTAATCAAGCAGTTGCGACATTTACACTTGCTGTAAACCGTAACTTCAAGAACCAAAATGGTGAACGTGAAGCAGATTTTATTAACTGTGTTATTTGGCGTCAGCAAGCTGAAAACTTGGCTAACTGGGCTAAAAAAGGTACATTGGTTGGTGTTACTGGTCGTATTCAGACTCGTAACTATGAAAACCAACAAGGCCAACGTGTTTACGTAACTGAGGTCGTTGCAGATAATTTCCAAATCTTGGAAAGTCGTGCTACACGTGAAGGTCAATCAGGTGGTTCTTACAACGGTGGATTTAACAACAATTCATCATTTGGTGGATCTTCTAATGGTGGTTTCTCATCACAACCTTCACAACAAACACCTAATTTCGGTCGTGACGAAAGTCCATTTGGTAATTCTAACCCAATGGATATTTCAGATGACGATCTTCCATTCTAATGGATATGGACACCTCAAGTGTTAAACTTGAAACAACAATAATATAAAGGAGAATAAAACATGGCTCAACAACGTCGTGGCGGATTCAAACGCCGTAAAAAAGTTGATTACATCGCAGCTAACAAAATTGAATATGTTGATTACAAAGATACTGAGCTTCTTAGCCGTTTCGTTTCAGAACGTGGTAAAATTCTTCCACGTCGCGTAACTGGAACTTCAGCTAAAAACCAACGTAAAGTAACAACAGCTATCAAACGCGCTCGCGTTATGGCTCTTATGCCATTCGTAAACGAAGACTAATTCGTTGCGGTGAACAGAAAAAACGACTTCGAAAGAGGTCGTTTTTTTGTGTGGAAAAATCTTTTTTGAGTTTATAAGTTGAAATTATTGTTTTATAATAATTTCAAGAATACGATTATTGTAAAACAATAATTTAGAGGGAGACTTATGAAAGAGATTACTTTAAAAGTTGGAAGAGAAGTTGTTAAAATAATATGCTATTTATCGATTGTAGGTATGATTTTGATGGGATTTGGTATCTTTGCAGTGTTTTTTGCTGGGCAAAATCATGGTGGCCTATTTACTTTGGATTATGGTTATCAAAGAGTTCAGGTCTCTGTTTGGATTCCGATTGTTGTCTTAATAATGGCTATAATTATTTTTTATCTTCTATTTAGGATAATGCGAGCTTTGGATAAGTTGTTGATAAATTTTCAAGTTGAAGAGTATTTTTGCTCCGAAAACATCAATTTGCTTTCTAAAGTTCTTCTTTATCAGATTTTATTCACAGGAATTCAATTGCTTGTTAATATCTTGCTTAATTTTTCTAGAATAGCAGATACAAGTAGCTTATTTGATTTATCTTTTAAAGATTATCTTGTGAATATTGTTTTTATCATTATCAATGATATTGCTATTGTTGTGCTAAAACGTGGTTATGAATTGCAAAAAGATCACGATGAGATTATTTGATATGGAAGAAATAAAAGTACATTTAGATAAGGTGTTAAAATCAAGAAATATCACCTCTAAGGAGCTGGCTGAGAAAATAGGAATCACCGAGGCGAATTTGTCTATTTTGAAGACCGGGAAGGCAAAGGGGGTCAGGTTTAATACCTTGATGAGTATTTGTAGAGAGTTGGATTGTCAGCCGGGAGATATTTTAGAATATAGGAGAGATTATGATGAAAGTAATTAAGGTTTTGGGAGTAGCTTTATTATTTGGGTTGCTATCTGGTTGTGGTATTGTCTCAGAAGCTTCTTATGATACCGCTGCTGCCATTAAAGCAGAAAGTAGTAAAGCTTATCAAAGTGAAGAAGAACAACTAAATGTTAAAGATGTTTTAGTAGTAAACAAAGATGAGGTTTTACCTTTAGAGAATCACTTTTCTGGGACAGTGTATGTCATGTTTACAAAAGAAGATTTGAAAGAAGGTCTGAAGACTGATTTTTCACTGAATGACAAATCATTAACAGATGTTAAAGAAGATAGTCAGGATGATTTCAATATCCGCTATCATAAGAAAACATATTTCTCAGCTAAAAAAATTTCGGTTGAAAACCTTGATCAGATTAAAATGACTTCAACTTGGCCAGATGACATTGCTTTAACTTTGCGTTCTAAATAAAAAATAACCTCACTAAAACTTATGCTTAGTGAGGTTATTTATTTTTATTGTTGTGGTGTCATTGCGTTTAGGATGTTGTATTTCTTTTGTAGGAAATAACGTCCGACGAGTGATATAACACCGATGATTAACATTACGATTGGTGGTAATTGTGGATTAAGAACGGCTGGTAAGAATGCAGTTGCGGTGTATAGGAGAACCCAACCAAGCATTGCTAAACCAAGTACAAGGAAAGTTTTTTTCCAACCTGGACGTTCGCTCTTAGGTTTACCAGCGAAGCGATAGATGAAGTGGTAAGTTGCGTACATAGCAGCACCTCCACCAAAACCAAGGGCAAGAAGTGAGAAAAGTCCAGAGCTAGTTGCTGAATTAAAGAATCCCATAAGGGCGTTAAGTAGAGCAACGATTCCGATGAAAAGAAGTGATGTATCTAACCACATTAACCAAGGGTTATCATTTTTCTTTTCTTGGTTTGCTTTAGCATCAGAAGCTTTTTCAGTGAAAGAAGCAGCCCAAACCGTTGGTGCACCAAGAAGGGCACGAGCAGTTAAGCCTTTTTTCTGATTTTCAATGATTGTTGGTAAAACTTCTTCCAAAATTGCTTGGATTTCTTCGTCAGATTTACCATCTTCAATCAATTGATTAGTAGCAATGTGAATAAACTCTTGGTTCTTTTTAGTAAGATTAGTTAAATCCATAAATATTCTCCTGTATAAGGTCTTATAAGATAAAGCCAGTTATTAGTTAGAGAAAACAAAATCACTTGCTTTTTCTAACTAGTAAGTGCCTTTAGAAAGTAAATACTATGTAAATTAATAAGTTTAGCCGCAACAATGATTGAAAAGTTATGACGAGAGAAAAGTGATTCGATAATAATCGCTTTTCAAACTAGTCAGAGAGTTAGGGAATCTCTAACAAAATTACGACATAAGTAAAGTAATTCGATAATAATTGCTTTACAAATAGTGAGCTGCCTAGGAAGAATCTCTGATAGATTCTTCCGTATTTCTGTTAGCGACTTTAGTTGCGTAAGTAGGTGATGATTGTTACGACGAGAGAAAAGTGATTCGATATTAATCACTTTTCGAGCTAGTAAGTGGTTTAGGTTGTCTCAAAATAGAGACAACCGTATTTTTACTAGTAACTTTAGTTACAGTAAAAATTAATCAATTAAAACCATTTCTTCCTGAAGAAGTAGAATACCACGGACAAGCTCATGGCAGCGGCGATGAAGACGATGTACCAAAAGGCATGTGGTAGACCATTTAATGGTAACCAGTTGTTTTGGAAGTTCATCCCGTAGGCAGAGAAGATAACCGTTGGAATATCAAGTGCCATGGTCATCAAAGCCAAGGTTTTCATGATGGTATTCTGGTTGTTGTTGATGATTGAAGCAGTTGTTTCAGTCATGGCATTCAAGACATTTTCGTAAATGCCAGCCATCTCAATCGCCTGTTGCGTTTCAATCAAAGTGTCTTCAAGCAAGTCTTCGTCTTCGATGTATTTTTTCAAAGAGCTGGTACTACTCGAAAGTTTTTTAACGATACGTTCATTGAATTTCAATGAGGCTTTCAAGTAGACAATAGATTTTTCAAGCTCCATCATGTCGATGAGTTGTTCATTACGTGTGGCATTTTCCAATTCTGCTTCGATTCGGTCACTTTGACGGTCGATAGAACGAAGGGCTGTTAGGAATAGCTCTGCGTTACGATAAAGCAGTTGGAAAACAAAACGTGTCTTCATAAATGTGTAGAAGTTTTTGACGCGACGATTGAAAAAGTTATCAAATAATGTTAGTTCTTGCAAACACGTTGTGATAACAGCATTGTCAGTGACAATGATACCGAGCGGAATGGTCACATAATAGCTTTTGTTATTACGTTCTTCGTAGGTTGGGACGTCGACGATAATCAAAGTGTAATCGTCTTCGACAGAAATACGTGATGTTTCTTCAAGGTCGAGTGGCGCACGAAGGTCTGTGATATCGATATTAAATTGTTCGGCTAAACTCACAGACTCTTCCTGGGAGGGGTTAACCAAATTAATCCAAGCTCCTGGCTCGAATGTATTGATTTCTTTAAACTCTAACGCTGTTGATAGAAACATTTGTTCCATAAAAACAACCCCTCCTTTTGCGATGAGATACAAGAACTATTAAACTATGATAACTAGTTAGGACCACCAGCGATAGTGCCGTCTTTAGTTCTTGTTCAATGATTTTTTTAAGTTGTAAAATAATCTCTTTTTAGACAAAATTCTACATACTAGTCTATTATACTACAATTAGCAGTTTTTGGGGACAGAGAAAAGTAGAAAATTTGTTATAATGAAATAAGAAGAAAATGTACTCGCAAAGAAAGGATGGAAAGCTAAGCGTGGCCTAGTGTCAAGCTTAGCTTATCTCACAGATTATGCAAGATAAATTGATTATTCGTGGGGCTCGTGCCCACAATTTAAAAAATGTCAATGTTGAGATTCCGCGGGACAAATTAGTTGTTGTGACTGGTTTGTCGGGGTCTGGAAAATCAAGTTTGGCATTTGATACGATTTACGCAGAAGGGCAACGTCGTTACGTTGAAAGCTTGTCTGCTTATGCCCGCATGTTTCTTGGAAATATGGAAAAACCTGATGTGGATTCGATTGAAGGCCTTAGCCCAGCTATTTCCATTGACCAAAAAACAACAAGTAAAAACCCGCGCTCTACTGTAGGAACAACGACAGAAATCAATGATTATCTGCGCCTTTTGTACGCTCGTGTGGGAACGCCTTACTGTATTAATGGGCACGGTGCTATTACGGCATCATCGGTTGAACAGATTGTTGATAAGGTATTGGAATTGCCTGAGCGCACAAGAATGCAAATTTTAGCGCCTGTGGTTCGTCGCAAAAAAGGTCAACACAAGACGATTTTTGACCGCATTCAAAAAGATGGTTATGTGCGTGTGCGCGTGGATGGCGAGATTTTCGACATTTCAGAAGTTCCTGAGTTATCTAAGAGCAAAATGCACAATATCGAAATCGTCGTAGACCGTTTGATTAATAAAGACGGCATTCGTTCACGTCTTTTTGATTCTGTGGAAGCAGCTCTTCGTTTGGCAGATGGTTATGTCATCATCGATACCATGGATGGCAATGAATTGCTTTTCTCAGAACACTATTCTTGCCCAGTCTGTGGCTTTACTGTTCCCGAATTAGAACCGCGTTTGTTTTCATTTAATGCGCCATTTGGTTCATGTCCAACCTGTGATGGTTTAGGAAATAAACTAGAAGTTGACTTGGATTTGGTGATTCCTGACCGCAGCAAAACGCTTCGTGAGGGGGCTTTAGCACCATGGAATCCTATTTCATCAAATTATTATCCTGCTATGCTTGAGCAAGCTATGGAGGCTTTTGGTGTTGATATGGATACACCTTTTGAAGACTTGAGCGAAGAAGAGCAAAATCTTGTGCTTTACGGTTCAGGTGAGCGTGAATTCCATTTCCACTATGTCAATGATTTTGGTGGCGAACGCAATATTGACCTTCCATTTGAAGGTGTTGTCAACAATATCAATCGTCGTTACCATGAGACAAACAGCGACTTCACTCGTAACGTCATGCGCGGTTACATGAATGAGTTGCCATGTCCAACATGTCACGGTTATCGTTTGAATAATCAAGCGCTCTGCGTTCGTGTTGGTGGTGAAAATGGTTTGAATATTGGTCAGGTGTCTGATTTGTCAGTTGCTGACCATTTGGAACTCTTGAATCACTTGGAGCTTTCTGAAAATGAAAAAACGATTGCCACACCAATCGTTAAGGAAATCAAAGATCGTTTGACTTTCTTAAATAACGTGGGATTGAATTATTTGACCTTGTCACGTTCTGCGGGGACTTTGTCAGGTGGTGAAAGTCAGCGTATTCGTTTGGCAACGCAAATTGGTTCAAACTTGTCGGGCGTGCTTTATATCCTTGATGAACCGTCAATTGGGCTTCATCAACGCGACAATGACCGTTTGATTGATAGTTTGAAGAAAATGCGTGATCTCGGAAATACCTTAATTGTCGTTGAACACGACGAAGATACTATGCGTCAAGCTGACTGGCTGATTGATGTCGGACCAGGTGCGGGTGAATTTGGTGGGCAAATCGTGGCATCTGGTACGCCAGAAGAAGTTGCTAAGAATAAAAAATCAATCACAGGTCAATATCTATCAGGTGCAAAAGAAATTCCTGTGCCACTAGAACGTCGTAAAGGTAATGGACGTTTTCTTCGCGTACTAGGAGCTTCAGAAAATAACCTGCAAAATATCGACGTGACTTTCCCACTTGGAAAATTCATCGCGGTGACTGGAGTATCTGGCTCTGGTAAATCAACTTTGGTTAACAGTATTTTGAAAAAAGCTGTTGCTCAAAAATTAAATCGTAATTCTGCTAAACCTGGTAAGCACAAAGCACTTGAAGGCATTGAAAACATTGAACGCTTGATTGATATTGACCAAAGTCCAATCGGTCGTACTCCACGTTCAAATCCTGCAACTTATACAGGTGTCTTTGATGACATTCGTGACCTGTTTGCTAAGACCAATGAAGCTAAGATTCGTGGTTACAAAAAAGGACGTTTCTCATTTAACGTTAAAGGCGGACGTTGTGAGGCTTGTTCTGGTGATGGTATTATCAAGATTGAAATGCACTTCTTGCCAGATGTGTATGTGCCTTGTGAAGTTTGTCATGGCACACGCTATAACAGTGAAACGCTTGAGGTTCATTATAAAGATAAAAATATCGCTGAAATCCTTGATATGACAGTCAACGATGCCGTTGAATTCTTTGCACCAATCCCTAAAATCGCACGCAAATTGCAAACTATCAAAGACGTTGGACTTGGTTATGTCACACTTGGACAACCTGCAACAACCCTTTCTGGTGGTGAAGCACAGCGTATGAAATTGGCTAGTGAACTTCACAAACGCTCAACTGGTAAGAGTCTTTATATCCTTGATGAACCAACGACAGGTCTTCACACAGATGACATTGCTCGTCTGCTTAAAGTTCTTCAACGCTTTGTAGATGACGGAAATACCGTGCTTGTCATTGAACACAATCTTGATGTGATTAAAACAGCTGACCACATTATTGACCTTGGACCAGAAGGCGGTGTCGGTGGTGGACAAATCGTTGCCACAGGCACACCAGAAGAAGTCGCCAAAGTCAAAGAGTCTTACACAGGACAATATTTAAAAGATAAATTGAAGTAAAAAAGCCCAGGTAAGTTATCTTGCCTGGTTTTTGTGCTATAATGGAGCCAATTTATGGGGAACGGCGCAGTTTTGTTACTGTTGAGATTTATTGGAGGATTTATGTCTTATTCAAAAGAAGTTAATCGCTATGTTTTTCCGTTGATTGCGACCAATATTGCACAGCTTTTGATTAATCAATTGTCACTGCATTTTGCGGTTAATGATTCCAGTGTTGCCCTTTCTGGCATCTCGGTGATTCAAAATTTTTTATTTGCCTTTGGTGGGATTTTAGGAGCGTTCAGTCTATCGTTTAATATCAAAGGAGCGCGTGCTTTTGCAGAAAATGATGACCAGCGATTTAAAGATTTGCTCAAATCCTCTTTGCTACTTGATATCATAATAGGTGTTAGTTTTTTACTGATTTGTTTAGTTTTTGGAAAATCCTTTTTGCGTCTTTTTTATGGTTTTTCTGGTGACTTGCTTAGGCTATCAAGTCTTTATCTTGTCATCATGTCACCATATATTCTCTTGACCTTGCTAACCTTTTTATTGACGAATGTCTTGAAAGTTGAAAAGAAAACCAAGCCGATTTTTTGGATTGGGCTTGTTAGCTCGCTTCTTGATGTGGTAATGAATTATTATCTAGTTCCGATTTTAGGGGTGAAGGGTGCAGCGATTTCTGCTATAACGTCATTGCTTTTAGTGGTTTTAGCTTATTTTAGCTTGGTTTCTGGTGTGATTTTTGAAGCTTTGAAATCTCAGTCAACTTGTAAAAAAGAGTTAATTCTTTTTGGGATTCCTTTAACCATTCAAGAAATTTTAGAAAGTGTCCTTTTTATCATGGCTTTTGATGCTTTGATGGGACGTCAAGGTCTAAAAATACTTTCTATTTATGCAGTCATTAGCCAGTTATTTTCTATGGTACGTTTGCCGGCTTATATGTACGCAGGTGCGGTTTCTGTTTTCTTGCCGCAGGCTAATCAAAAACACGAAAGCAAGCAATTTATGCGTGTGATTTATCGAAATAGCTATCTGTTAAGTGCAGTTTTTGCAGTTCTTGTGACGCTTTGTGCTAATGTCTTTGCTGAATTATTATCAAGTCAAATCAATACAAATATCATTGCGCTTACGGCATTTACTATGCTAGTCATGGCAGCCACCCCACTTTACGAAAGTTCAAAAATGCTTTTGCAAAGTAGCCATGCTGAAAAATGGGTGGTCAGTATGACGACTGTGGTCAATCTGCTAAGCATCGCTGTTTTACTAATCATTCAAATTCTGGGTCTTCAAAGCTACCAATCGCTTTATTTTATTTACGGCTTAAGCCTAGTTATTCTAAGTATTTTGTTCATCAAAAAAGCAAATTCAATAACTTAAAAGAACCTGATGGTTCTTTTTTACGATAAAATTGATTTACCAGCTAAGTATTTTGTGAAAAAACATGAAAAAGGCGATTGTTTCAAGGATTTTCTGGTATAATTATCTTAAAAAACGAGAGAGGGAGAGGTTCATGTTAGCAAGACTGAAAAGATTTGATGCTAAGTTAGATGAAAAAGAGCTGGACGCTATGTTGGTGACTGGTCAAAATAATATTTATTATTTGACAGGTTTTTGGGGGACAGCAGCAACTGTCTTTATTTCCAAAACACGTCGTTTGTTCGTAACGGATGCTCGCTACACTTTGATTGCTAAGCAAACGGTTCAAGGATTTGATATCATCGAAAGCAGAGATGCACTTTCTGAAATTGCTAAGGCGATTGCGTCTGATGCGATTTCGACGATTGGTTTTGATAGTCAGGTGTCATTTGCTTATTATCAGACTTTGCAGGGTGTGTTTGCAGGTTATGATTTGGTAGCTACGACGAATTTCATGGAAGAATTACGCATGATTAAAGATGCTTCTGAAATTGCGACCATCCGAAAAGCTTGTTCGATTTCTGACCGTGCCTTTACAGACATGCTTGATTTCATCAAACCTGGGAAAACAACAGAATTGCAAGTAGCAAACTTCCTTGATTTTCGTATGCGGGAGTACGGAGCTTCTGGGGTATCTTTTGAAACCATTGCAGCATCAGGTTACCGCTCTGCTATGCCTCACGGCGTAGCCAGTGAGAAAGTTATCCAGTCAGGCGAAACCTTGACCCTCGATTTTGGTTGCTACTACAATCATTATGTCAGCGACATGACGCGTACCATCCATATCGGTGAGACGACTGACGAAGAGCGTGAGATTTATGATGTGGTTTTGCGCGCTAATCAAGCTGTGATTGATTCGGTCAAAGCTGGTATGACACGCCGTGATTATGATAAGCTAGCGCGTGATGTGATTGAAAAAGCTGGTTATGGTGAGCACTTCACACACGGAATTGGTCATGGAATTGGACTTGATATTCACGAAATCCCATTCTTTGGAAATTCTGATGAATTGGTTGAAGTCGGCATGACCATCACCGATGAACCAGGCATATACCTTGATAACAAATATGGTGTTCGTATCGAAGATGACCTTGTGGTCACTGAAAAAGGGTGCGAGGTTCTGACCTTGGCACCGAAAGAATTGATTGTCTTGTAATAACTAAGCGTTTAGAAAAGGAGGAAAACAATGACTGAAAGACTTTCTTGGGAAGATTATTTTATGGCAAATGCGGAGTTGATTTCAAAACGCTCAACTTGTGATCGTGCCTTTGTCGGAGCTGTTTTGGTGAAAGATAATCGTATCATTGCGACTGGTTACAATGGTGGTGTTTCTGAAACTGATAACTGTAGCGAAGCAGGACATAAAATGGAAGACGGTCATTGTATCCGTACCGTTCACGCAGAAATGAATGCCCTTATCCAGTGTGCTAAGGAAGGTATCTCAACCAAAGGCACAGAAATTTACGTGACACATTTTCCGTGTATTAACTGTACCAAAGCGCTTCTTCAGGCAGGGATTAAGAAGATTACTTACAAAACAGCTTACCGCATGCATCCATTTGCTATCGAATTGATGAAACAAAAAGGTGTCGAATGCGTTCAGCACGATGTTCCAGAAGTGAGACTTGGCATGGATGATTTTGATGACTAATAAAAAGAGCACTCAAAAGAAGTGCTCTTTTAGTCTTTTTAGTTCAATTTATCTTTTAAAATTTTTTCGTCAATTTCGGAAGCTGGCGTCCAACCTTTTTTTAACAAATCATTGATGTAAAAGTTGTTGTATAAAATAGCAAAAGCAATGTTTAAGCCAAGACCGATGCTAGTATCGACATTGAGACTTAGTGAGAGCATTCCCCCTAAAATCATTGCTCCAAACATAATGCCAAGCCATTTCCAATCTTTACGGAAAAGTGGCACAAAGCAATAAAAGAATAGCGTTGTCCAGCTGAAACCAACTTTAACTTCTTTAATCTCTCCCTCTGGACTCTCAAGTTTCACTTTCATATTCAGTAAATCTCCCTTTTTAATAAATTTCTAAAGTTTTATTGTATCAAAATTGGATTTTTTTAACAATGAAGTCTAAAATAGTAGGAGAGGGTTATTCTTTTGAAACCCAAAAAGATTTGAGCCATAGCGTATTTTATGGTAAAATGAAGTGATAAATAATTTATAAGAGGTAATGAATAAATGATTGAAGCAAGTAAGCTTAGAGCAGGTATGACTTTCGTAACATCTGATGGAAAACTCATCAAAGTTCTCGAAGCAAGCCACCACAAACCAGGTAAAGGTAACACAGTTATGCGTATGAAACTTCGTGACGTACGTACTGGTTCAACATTCGATACAACTTACCGTCCAGAAGAAAAATTCGAACAAGCAATCATCGAAACACGTGCTGCACAATACCTTTACAAAATGGATGACACAGCATACTTCATGGATACTGAAAGCTACGAACAATATGAAATTCCAGTTGCTAACGTAGAACAAGAATTGCTTTACATTCTTGAAAACTCAGAAGTTAAAATCCAATTCTACGGAACTGAAGTTATCGGTGTGACTGTTCCTACAACTGTTGAATTGACAGTTACTGATACTCAACCATCAATCAAAGGTGCTACAGTTACTGGTTCTGGTAAACCTGCAACTCTTGAAACAGGTCTTGTTGTTAACGTACCAGACTTTATCGAAATCGGTCAAAAATTGGTAATCAATACGCAAGAAGGTACTTACGTATCACGTGCCTAAGCTTGCCAGTAGAGCGGGTAGAGAGGGCACCGCTCTCTTTACTTTTTAATCCTTAAATTTAATTAGAAAGGAAATGCTTATGACAACTGAAAATATCGGTGATATTGTTATTTCACCACGAGTACTAGAAGTTATCACAGGTATTGCTGCAACAAAAGTTGATGGCGTTCACTCACTTCGTAACAAAGCCATGACTGATACTTTCAGCAAAACAGTTTTAGGTAAAGGTGTTTACCTTCAAACAGAAGAAGATGGTACAGTTAACGCTGATATCTATGTATATCTTCAATACGGTGTCAACGTTCCTGCTGTTTCAATGGCTATCCAAAAAGCTGTTAAAGCTGCAGTTTACGAAATGGCAGAAGTGACTATTTCATCTGTCAACATTCACGTTGAAGGAATCGTTCCTGAAAAAACACCAAAACCTGATTTGAAAGCATTGTTTGACGAGGATTTCTTGGATGACTAATAACTTTACAAATTCAAGACGTGACCTTCGTGAGCGTGCCTTCCAGGCACTCTTTAGCCTCGAATTTGGTGGAGAATATTTGCAAGCAGCTGAATTTGCTTACACTTATGATAAGACTGTCGAAGAAGACGAAGAAGTTCAAGTTCCAGTATTTCTTCTAAATCTTGTTAAAGGTGTTTGTGATTTGCAATCAGAACTTGATCAACAAATCGAAGCACACTTAAAATCAGGCTGGTCACTAGAGCGTTTAACACTAACTGACAAAGCTTTACTTCGTTTAGGGCTTTACGAAGTGAAATACTTCGAAGAAACACCTGGACGTGTTGCGGTCAATGAAATCATTGAAATTGCTAAAAAATATTCAGACGAAACATCAGCAAAATTCGTTAATGGATTATTGAGTCAGTTTGTTACTGAATAATAAATGAAAGAGAGATGCCAAACATCTCTCTTTTTTGTACCTAAAAAGCACAGACATAAATGTCTGTGCTTTTGTGTTTATTAGATACTGCTACCAGGAAGAAGTGAAATTGGTAGGATATAGTCTTTGCTTGTCTTTTCGCCTTTGATGCGTTTTAGGAGAATATCCACAAGTAGACTAGCGATTTCATCGATTGGTTGACGGATGGTTGTCAATTGTGGGAAGAAGTTCTCAATAAATGATGTACCATCGTACCCGATAATTTTCAAATCTTCAGGGATTTTTAAATCTAATTGTTTAGCAATTTTCATGGTTAAAATGGCTGTTAAATCGTCGGAAACAAAGATACCGTCAGGTCTAGTTCGTGCGATGATGGATTTGATTTCCATTTCACGGCGAATTGTGGATAAGTTGTTAGGAACTTTGAAAACTTCACCGTGCGGAATTTGAAATGTAAAACCAAGGGCACGTAATTCGGTTGGAGAATCAGTGTTATCGTGTCCGGTAATCATAATGATATTTTCGCAACCATTTTTTTGAAGGGTACGAGCAGCTAGCTTACCTCCTTCAAAGTTATCTGAAGCAATGATAGGAATATTTGGGGCCAGGTTTCTATCAAAAGCAATAATAGGTGCACTGACGCGTTCGTAATCATCGATACCAAGGTTGTGACTTGATGAAATGATGCCGTCAACTTGGTTAGCTTCTAGCATTTCGATATATTCACGTTCCTTGGCAGGGTCATTTTCACTGTTGCAGATAATCGTTTTATAACCATGTTTGAATAGTTCGATTTCAAGATATTCAATCAGTTCAGAATAAAAGATATTGCTAATATTAGGAAAGATAAGTCCGATGAGTTGGGCTGATTTTCCTTGGAGTCCACGAGCGAGGTTATTAGGTTTATAGCCTAATGTTCTCATGGCTTCTTGGACTTTTTGTTTTGTCTTATCTGACAAATAACCTTTGTTGTTGATAACGCGTGAAACGGTTGTTGGGCTAACTCCAGCAAGTTCAGCAACGTCAGTTAATTTTGCTACCATATTAGTACTTCAAATCAAAGTATGTACCAGTAACGTCTCCAGATTTAATAGCGATGCCGTTTTGGCCAGCTTCTGGGAAGACACGGCTAGTAAATACTTTTTCTCCTTTATTGATAAAGATTTCAACGACTGAATTATCTACAAAAATATTAGCACTAGTTTCTTTTGCATCGATTGTGCATTCGCGGCTTGTGCCAAATTCTGTAGCGTATTGAACACCAGCTTTACTGCGGTCAAGAATAATTTTACCGTCTTTAGTATCGACCGTCAAGCTGAGTCCGTTGCCTTTGTCATCAGCAAAGAGAAGAATTTCAGATTTTTGATTTGCAGGGAAATTTAATTCTAATTCATAAGTATTAGTTGCTTCAGATTTATTAGCAAATGCTTCAGAGTCAGCACGAAGTGAAGTGATTGCTTCAACTGGGTATTGGTAAAGTTTACCATCTTTAATAGAAAGTTCTTTAACAAGACTTAAAGCACCTTGGTAATCGTATTTATCTGTTGGGTAATCAACATCAGGAAGTCCAATCCAGCTGACAACTAATGTGCGCCCGTCAGGGGCATTGAATCCTTGAGTAGCATAGGCTTCAAAACCATAGTCAAGGTTTTGAATGTCTGAAGCGCCAACTAATTTTGCATGTTCTGTGTCAAACGATTGACATACTTTATAAGTATTTGGATAAATGTTGCGGTAATCAAGTTCAGATTTATCAAGGCCTTGTGGGCAGTAAAGAAGAACTGGTTTATCATCAGCAAAAACAAGGTTTGGACATTCAATCATGTACTCTGAACCAGTACCGCCGAAGTCGAGGTTGCCAACTTCTTCCCAGTTTTCAACATTGTTATCAACTGCTTTATAAAGTTTAACAAAGCCTGATTTTTCAGGGTTTTGAGCACCTACGATAGCGTAGAATTGACCTTTATAATTGAAAATTTGAGGGTCACGGAAGTGCTCTGTGGCATCTTCAGGTTGGCGGATAAGGACATTATCTATTTTTGTAATATTGTGGTCTTTATCCATCCAAGCACCGATTTGAAGTGGGTCACGTACCCAGTTTTCGTCACGAACATTTCCTGTATAGAACAAGAAGAGTTTGTCATTGATTTCATAGGCAGAACCAGAGTAAGCTCCGTGGCTATCGTTTTTAGTGTCAGGGCGAAGTTCTACATTAGTTTCATGGAAATGAACCAAGTCTTCAGATTCAGTGTGAACCCATTGTTTTAGGCCGTGAGCAGCGCCAAAAGGCCAATTTTGATAGAACAATGTATATTTGCCGTTAAAGTATGAGAAACCGTTAGGGTCATTTAATAGTCCAGTTTTAGGCTCGATGTGGTAGCTGGTATGCCAAGGTGATTTTTTCACATTTTCAGTGATTTTAGCCACCTCTTCCTCGCTCCAATCAGCGTAAGCACGGTATCGTACTTCTTGAGGTAAATTCATAATTTTCTCCTTTAGTTTATCTATCTACTATTAATATAGTAAACGTTTTCCGCCTAAAAATCAATTATTTTCCCGCAAAAATAAAAAAATATGATAAACGCTTGACATAAAGCGTTTTTATGATAAAATGTAAATGTAGTTAAGTGAAACGCTTACAACCAAGCTTACAAAAGTAATTTTTATATAAAGGAGTTTTTGCAAATGGATAACGCACAGATTGCAAAAGAGATTGTTGCTGCTTTAGGTGGCCGCGAAAACGTACGCAGTGTCGCTCACTGTGCCACACGTTTACGTGTTATGGTTGTTGATGAAGCAAAAATCGACAAAGACAAAATTGAAAATCTTGACAAAGTTCAAGGAGCTTTCTTCAACTCAGGACAATACCAAATTATCTTTGGTACTGGTCTAGTTAACAAAATGTACGATGAAGTTGTTGCTCTTGGTTTGCCAACAGCTTCAAAAGATGAACAAAAAGCAGAAGCTGCTAAACAAGGAAATTGGTTCCAACGCGCTGTCCGTTCATTCGGTGACGTATTTGTTCCATTGCTTCCAGCTATCGTAGCGACTGGTCTTTTCATGGGTATCCGCGGAGCTATCAACAATGATACAATCCTAGGACTCTTCGGAACAACTTCTGAAGCATTCTCATCTACAAACTTCTACACATACACTGTTGTATTAACAGATACAGCCTTTGCATTCTTCCCAGCTTTGATTTGCTGGTCTGCATTTAACGTATTTGGTGGAAGCCCAATCGTAGGTCTTGTTCTTGGACTTATGATGGTTAACAACTCACTTCCAAATGCTTGGGATGTTGCCTCAAAAGCTGCAGAACCAATTAACTTCTTTGGATTCATTCCAGTTGTTGGTTACCAAAACTCAGTTCTTCCAGCATTCTTCGTAGGTTTGCTTGGTGCGAAACTTGAAAAATGGTTGCACAAAAAAATTCCAGATGTGCTTGACCTCTTGTTGGTTCCATTCTTGACATTCTTGGTAATGTCAATCTTGGCACTCTTTGTCATTGGTCCAGTTTTCCATACTGTTGAAAACTATGTTCTTGCAGGAACTAAATTCTTGCTTAGCTTGCCATTTGGTCTTTCTGGTCTTATTCTTGGTGGTATTCACCAAGTTATCGTGGTTACAGGTGTTCACCACATCTTCAACTTGCTTGAATCACAATTGATTGCTGCTGATGGTAAAGACCCATTCAACGCTATCATCACAGCTGCAATGACTGCCCAAGCTGGTGCAACTCTTGCTGTTGGTGTTAAAACAAAAGATGCTAAACTTAAAGCTCTTGCTTTCCCAGCTGCTCTTTCTGCAGGACTTGGTATCACTGAACCAGCTATCTTCGGTGTAAACTTACGTTTTGGTAAACCATTTGTATTAGGTCTTGCGGCTGGTGCTTGTGGTGGTTGGTTGGCTTCAATCTTCAACCTTGCTGGTACTGGTTTTGGTATTACAATTATCCCTGGTACTCTTCTTTACTTGAATGGTCAAGTTCTTAAATATGTCATCATGGTTCTTGCAACTACAGCTCTTGCCTTTGTATTGACTTACATGTTTGGTTATGAAGATGATACAAAAGACGTTAAAGCTGCTAAAGAAGCAAAAGAAGTAGCTGAAGAAGTTACTGCACTTTCTCAAGCTGGTGTTTCTGAAGAAACAGTTGTAAGCCCACTTTCAGGCCAAGCTGTTGAACTTTCTGCAGTTAATGACCCAGTCTTCTCATCAGGTGCTATGGGTAAAGGTATCGCTATTAAACCAAACGGTGACACAGTTTACTCACCAGTTGATGGTACTGTTCAACTTGCCTTTGAAACAGGTCATGCTTATGGTTTGAAATCTGACAATGGTGCTGAAATCCTTATCCACATCGGTATTGATACTGTCTCAATGGCTGGTAAAGGATTTAACCAAAAAGTTGCTGCTAACCAAAAAGTTAAAAAAGGTGATGTTCTTGGAACATTTGACCGCGCAGCTATTGCAGAAGCAGGTCTTGATGATACAACAATGATTATCGTGACAAACACAGCTGACTACCAAGAAGTAACACCAGTTGCTCAAGGTGAACTTGCTGAAGGTGCTGCATTGCTAGATCTTAAATAAGTATATATCTATAATTTAAGAGGTTCGAAAGAACCTCTTTTTATATGGAGTTAAATATTGATACAATAGGGTTTCTGCCACTTTTGTACTTGATATATCTTTTGTTTTTTTGTATAATATTTGATAGAAAACTAGCAATTAAAAGGGAGATAACATGACTAAATTATACGGTAGTGTCGAAGCAGGTGGAACAAAATTTGTTTGTGCTGTTGGTGATGAGAATTTTCAAGTTGTAGAAAAAGTTCAATTTCCAACAACAACACCTTATGAAACAATTGATAAAACAGTAGCATTCTTCAAACGTTTTGAAGAAGATTTGGCAGGAATTGCTATTGGTTCATTTGGGCCAATTGATGTTGATGAAAATTCAAAAACTTATGGTTACATCACAACAACTCCAAAACCACATTGGGCTAATGTTGACTTGGTTGGTTTGATTTCAAAACACTTTAAAGTGCCATTTTACTTTACAACTGACGTAAATAGCTCTGCTTACGGTGAAACAATCGTTCGTAAAGGCGTTAAGAGTCTTGTTTATTACACAATCGGTACTGGTATTGGTGCTGGAGCTATTCAAAACGGTCAATTTATCGGTGGTCTTGGTCATACAGAAGCAGGTCACGTATACGTTGCTCCACACCCACAAGATGTTGCTAAAAACTTTAACGGTGTTTGCCCATTCCACAAAGGTTGCTTGGAAGGTATGGCAGCAGGTCCATCACTTGAAGCACGTACAGGTATCCGTGGTGAATTGATTGAACTTAACTCTGATGTTTGGGATGTTCAAGCTTATTACATTGCACAAGCCGCTGTTCAAGCAACACTTCTTTATCGTCCAGAAGTGATTGTCTTTGGTGGTGGTGTTATGGCACAAGAACACATGCTAAAACGTGTTCGTGATAAATTTAAAGCTTTGATGAATGATTATGTTCCAGTTCCAGATGTTACAGAATATATCGTGACACCAGGTGTGGCTGAAAATGGTTCTGCAACTCTTGGTAACTTTGCTTTGGCTAAGAAAGTTTCAGAACGTTAATCGCTTGATTAACAAAATGTTAGCGAGATTGAGGAAAAGTCCATTTGGGATGATTCTTCAATCTTTTTTTACGCTGACAATTCCTTGTGAATTACAGTGCTTTCTTGTTGTTAAGGTGAAAAAAGAGTATAATCGTAGCAGGTGAATACTCAGAAAATACTAAGAATGATATTAATAAAAAACTAAAATATCAAGGCATTTTTATCGCTTGTAGAAGAGAGCTGCAATGGTAGCGCATTCTTGTAATAGAGCGCTTTTTATGATAAAATGTGATGATAAGTTTATCGAAAGGAATTGGGATGGCAAATATTCTACGAACTGTTATCGAAAACGATAAAGGCGAATTAAGAAAATTAGAAAAAATTGCAAAGAAAGTTGAGTCATACGCTGATGCGATGGCTGCTTTGTCTGATGAAGAATTAAAAGCAAAAACACCAGAATTTCAACAACGATATCAAAATGGTGAAACCTTAGATCAATTATTGCCAGAAGCTTTTGCGGTTGTTCGTGAAGCGGCTAAACGTGTTCTTGGTCTTTACCCATACCGTGTCCAAATCATGGGTGGTATTGTAATGCACAATGGTGACGTGCCTGAAATGCGTACTGGTGAAGGTAAAACATTGACTGC
The DNA here is from genome assembly GCF_011387195.1 of Streptococcus ruminicola. Taxonomy (NCBI): domain Bacteria; kingdom Bacillati; phylum Bacillota; class Bacilli; order Lactobacillales; family Streptococcaceae; genus Streptococcus; species Streptococcus ruminicola. Next base: position 539,829 of record NZ_CP046919.1, on the reverse strand, counting down.
GACTATGCCAGTTTACCTTAACGCCCTTGCTGGTGAAGGGGTTCACGTTATCACGGTCAACGAATACCTTGCAACACGTGACGCAACTGAAATGGGTGAAGTTTATAGCTGGTTGGGACTTTCTGTAGGGATCAACTTGTCTGCAAAATCACCATATGAAAAACGTGAAGCCTACAACTGTGATATCACTTATTCTACAAACTCAGAAATCGGTTTTGACTACCTTCGTGATAACATGGTTGTTCGTCAAGAAGATATGGTTCAACGCCCACTAAACTTTGCTTTGGTCGATGAAGTTGACTCAGTTTTGATTGATGAAGCGAGAACACCTTTGATTGTTTCAGGTCAAGTAACTTCTGAAACAAGCCAACTTTACGTTCGTGCTGATAAATTCGTTAAGACTCTTGAAAGTGTTGATTACGTTATCGATGTACCAACAAAAACAATCGGTCTAACAGACAGTGGTATCGACAAAGCTGAAGAATATTTCCGTTTAGAAAATCTTTACGATTTGGAAAATGTTGCCTTAACACACTACATTGACAATGCCCTTCGTGCAAACTACATTATGCTTTTGGACATTGACTATGTGGTTAGTGAAAATGGTGAAATCTTGATTGTCGATCAATTTACAGGACGTACAATGGAAGGTCGTCGCTTCTCTGATGGTTTGCACCAAGCCATTGAAGCTAAAGAAGGCGTGCGCATTCAGGAAGAATCTAAGACAAGTGCTTCAATTACTTACCAAAACATGTTCCGTATGTACAAAAAATTGGCAGGTATGACTGGTACAGCGAAAACTGAAGAAGAGGAATTCCGTGAAGTTTACAACATGCGCATTATTCCAATTCCAACAAACCGACCAGTAGCACGTATTGACCATCCAGATTTGTTGTATCCAACACTTGCTTCTAAATTCAGAGCAGTAGTTGAAGATGTTAAACGTCGTCACGCTAAAGGTCAACCTGTCTTGGTTGGTACGGTTGCCGTTGAAACATCTGACCTTATTTCTAAAAAATTGGTTGAAGCTGGCATTCCACACGAAGTTTTGAATGCTAAAAACCACTTTAAAGAAGCTCAAATCATCATGAACGCTGGTCAACGCGGTGCGGTTACAATCGCAACCAACATGGCTGGTCGTGGTACAGATATCAAACTTGGCGAAGGGGTTCGTGAACTTGGTGGACTTTGTGTCATCGGTACAGAACGTCACGAAAGCCGTCGTATTGATAATCAGCTTCGTGGACGTGCAGGTCGTCAAGGTGACCCAGGTGAATCACAATTCTATCTATCACTTGAAGATGATTTGATGCGTCGTTTTGGTTCAGATCGTATTAAAGCTTTCCTTGATCGCATGAACCTTGATGAAGAAGAAGCTGTTATCAAATCTAAGATGCTCACACGTCAAGTGGAATCAGCTCAAAAACGTGTTGAAGGTAACAACTACGATATGCGTAAACAAGTCCTTCAATATGATGATGTGATGCGTGAACAACGTGAAATCATTTATGCTGAACGTCACGATGTTATCACAGCAGACCGTGATTTGGCACCTGAAATCAAAGCAATGATTAAACGTACAATTAATCGTGCTGTTGATGCTCACAGCCGTGCAGACCGCGAAGAAGGTATCAAGGCTATTTTGAATTTTGCTAAATCAAACTTGGTTGCAGAAGATTCTATTAAACTGGCTGACCTTGAAAATCTAGATTTTGAAGAAATCAAAGAAGAACTTTACAAACGTGCTTTGGCAGTTTACGATGCTCAAATCGCTAAACTTCACGACGAAGAAGCCGTTAAAGAATTCCAAAAAGTTTTGATTTTGATGGTTGTGGATAACAAGTGGACAGACCACATTGATGCCCTTGATCAATTGCGTCAATCTGTTGGTTTGCGCGGATACGCTCAAAACAACCCTGTTGTTGAATACCAATCAGAAGGTTTCCGTATGTTCCAAGCAATGATTGGTGCCATTGAATTTGACGTGACACGTACAATGATGAAAGCACAAATTCACCAACAAGAACGTGAACGCTCAACTGAACGTGCGACAACTATGGCTGAAAAGAATATCTCTGCTCAACATGTTCAAGCACAATCTGATATCGATTACTCTAACGTTAAACGTAACGATTTGTGCCCATGTGGATCAGGTAAAAAATTCAAAAATTGCCACGGTCGTAAACATTTTTAAAAAAGACAACAGAAAATTCTGACAATTTATTGAAAAACCTCTTGAAAATGGTATAATAGATGAAATCTTAACTAATTTCAGGAGAGGGAAAATATATGTCATTTAAAGCAACAAGTAAAAAGATTAATTTCGATGCTCTTAAAGAAGAATCAAAATTAACTGGTGACGTTCTAGCTAAAAAAGAAGCTCGTGATCGCGAATTAGAAGCTATCATTAAAGGTGAAGATGACCGAGTTCTTTTGGTTATCGGTCCTTGCTCATCTGATAATGAAGATGCTGTGCTTGAATACGCTCGTCGTTTGGCAAAACTTCAAGAAGAAGTTAAAGACCGTGTCTTTATGGTAATGCGTGTCTACACAGCAAAACCACGTACGAATGGTGATGGTTATAAAGGTTTGATGCACCAACCTGATACATCAGAAGCACCAAGCTTGATTAACGGTATTAAAGCCGTTCGTCACCTTCATTATCGTGTGATTTCAGAGACTGGCTTAACAACAGCAGATGAAATGCTTTATCCAGAAAATCTTCCATTGGTAGATGATTTGGTATCTTATATTGCTGTTGGTGCGCGTTCAGTTGAAGACCAACAACACCGCTTTGTTGCTTCAGGCATTAGTGTCCCAACAGGGATGAAAAATCCTACTTCAGGTAACTTGAATGTTATGTTTAATGGTATTTATGCCGCTCAAAATAAACAATCATTCTTGTTTAACGGTGAAGAAGTAGAAACATCTGGTAATCCATTTGCACATGCTATCCTTCGTGGTGCACTTAACGAATATGGTAAAAATGTGCCAAACTATTACTACGATAATGTCATCGATACTATCGAGCAATACGAAAAAATGGGCCTTGAAAATCCATTTATCGTTATCGATACTAACCATGACAACTCAGGAAAACAATATTTAGAACAAGTTCGTATTGTCCGTCAAACATTGATTAACCGTGATTGGAATGAAAAAATCAATAAATACGTTCGTGGTTTCATGATTGAATCATACTTAGAAGACGGACGTCAAGACAAACCTGAAGTCTTTGGTAAATCAATCACAGACCCATGTCTTGGTTGGGACAATACCGAAAAACTTGTTCACGAAATTTACGATACACTAGGTAAATAAATTATGGGAATACATCAAAAAAGTGCAACGATTGATATTGCACAAGTCAAAGAACTATCAAAACTAGAAGGTGATTTTCTTGCTAAGAAAAAAGCACGTGATGCTGAATTGGCAAAAATCATCAAAGGTGAAGATGACCGTATTCTCTTGGTCATCGGTCCATGTTCGTCTGATAATGAAGATGCTGTACTTGAATACGCTCGTCGTTTAGCGAAACTTCAAGAAGAAGTCAAAGATAAGATTTTCATTGTCATGCGTGTTTATACAGCAAAACCGCGTACAAATGGTGACGGTTATAAAGGGTTGATGCATCAGCCTGATACATCAAAACTTCCAGATTTGATTAATGGTGTTGCTGCTGTTCGTCATTTGCATTATCGTGTCATCACAGAAACTGGTTTGACGACTGCAGATGAGATGTTGTATCCTGATAATCTTACCTTGGTAGATGATTTGGTGTCATATCATGCTATTGGAGCTCGTTCGGTTGAAGACCAAGAGCACCGCTTTGTTGCTTCTGGAATTGATGCCCCTGCAGGAATGAAAAATCCAACATCTGGTAATTTGAACGTGATGTTTAATGGTATTTATGCTGCACAAAATAAACAAAACTTCATCTACCACAATGCAGAAGTTGAAACTGATGGTAATCCATTGGCACATGCTATTCTTCGTGGTGCACTAACTGAGCATGGCGAAAATGTGCCAAACTACTATTATGATGACTTGTTGAAAGCAATTGCGCACTACGAAAAAATGGGACTTGAAAATCCATTTATCGTTGTGGACACAAATCATGATAATTCTGGTAAACAATATCTTGAACAAATCCGTATTGTACGTCAAACATTGATTAATCGCGACTGGAGTGATAAAATTAACAAGTATGTACGTGGATTCATGATTGAATCTTACTTGGAAGATGGTCGCCAAGATACACCAGAGGTATTTGGAAAATCGATCACAGACCCATGTCTAGGATGGGATAAAACTGAAAAATTGATTCGTGAAATCCATGCAACCTTAAGTCATGATTCTTATGAAGAATTGCTATTCTAATTAATTGAATAACCTATGGGGCTGGGGATTTTTCTCAGCTCCTTAGTTTTGGAAATCATTAAGCGGTTAAGCTGATAAGAGTTTTGATTTGGTTTAAAATCGTTTTTCACAAAGGAGACGTATGATTATTGGTCATGGCATTGACTTGCAAGAAATAGATGCAATCAAGCGGGCGTATGAGAAGAATAATAGATTTGCAAAGCGCGTGCTGACAGAAAAAGAATTTCAAGTTTTTTCAGGTTTTAAGGCTGAGAAAAGGCAAATGGAATTTTTGGCGGGACGTTGGGCTGCAAAAGAAGCTTTTGCTAAGGCAATGGGGACTGGAATTGGGACACTTGGTTTTCAAGATATTGAAATTTTGAATAACCAGCTAGGTGCGCCTGAGATTACCCAGTCACCTTTTACTGGTAAATGCTTTATTTCGCTTTCTCATACGGGGAATCTTGTGCAAGCCAGTGTTATCTTAGAAGATGATGAGTAACAAATTTTTTGAAAAATGAAAAGTAGGATTAATCGAGAAATTTTTTACTAGCTTTGGAGGAGAAAAAATGATTTCAAGTTTACACCGACCAACAAGAGCCTTAATTGATTTAGGGGCTATTTGTGACAATATTGAGGCGGTTAAAGCTAATATTCCAGAAGGGAAAAAAGCTTTTGCGGTTGTTAAAGCTAATGCTTATGGACATGGTGCTAAAAAGGTTGCGCAAGCTGTGCACCACTTAGTTGACGGTTTTTGTGTGTCAAATGTCGATGAAGCTCTCGAACTTCGTGAAGCAGGTATTGAAGAAACTATCTTAATCTTGGGTGTTATCATGCCTAATGAAGTTGCTTTAGCACGTGATTACGATATTACCTTAACTGTTGCTAGCCAAGAATGGCTTGATTTAGCAAATGAACAAGACATCAGTCTTAAAGGGGTTAACGTTCATTTGAAAGTTGATTCTGGTATGGGACGTATTGGTGTGCGTAGTCTTGAAGAAGCTGAAAGCTTAATGGCTAACTTGAAAAAAGCTGGCGCTAATGTAGAAGGTATCTTCACTCACTTTGCTACAGCTGATGAAGCTGATGATACTAAATTTAATGAGCAATTGGCATTCTTTACAAATATTGTTAACAACTTGAGTGAAAAACCTGCCCTTGTTCATGCTAGTAACTCAGCGACAAGTATCTGGCACAGCGAAACAATCTTCAATATCGTTCGTCTTGGTATCGTGATGTACGGATTGAATCCAAGTGGAACAGATATTGCTCTTCCATATCCGATTAAACCAGCTCTTGGCTTGGAATCAGCGCTTGTTCACGTGAAGACAATCCCAGCTGGTGCAACTGTTGGTTACGGTGCAACTTACACTGCTCAAAAAGAAGAATATATTGCGACTGTTCCAATTGGTTATGCTGATGGATGGACTCGTGATTTGCAAGGCTTCTCAGTTCTTGTGAATGGACAGTTTTGTGAAATCGTTGGGCGCGTGTCAATGGACCAAATCACTATTCGCTTACCAGAAAAATTCCCAATCGGAACTAAAGTAACTTTGATTGGTCAAGAAGGTGACAAGGTTATTTCAGCTACTGATTTGGCTCAAAAACGTGGTACTATCAATTATGAAGTGCTTTGTCTTCTAAGTGACCGTATCCCACGTTTCTATTCAAAATAAGATAAAAAGGATTCTAGATTGTCGTGATTTTCTTACGGCGATTTAGAATCTATTTTTTGTTATAATAGTAGCAAAGTGAGGTCTTATGAATTTACAATCATCAATTGAGGAATTAAAAGGCTTAGGTCCTAAGTCGGCAGAAAAATTCCATAAATTAGACATTTATACGATTGAGGATTTGCTGCTTTATTATCCTTTTCGTTATGAAGATTTTAAGAGCAAGAGTGTTTTAGATTTAGTTGACGGGGAAAAAGCTGTTATTGTCGGAACAGTGGTAACGCCAGCAAATGTCCAGTATTATGGCTATAAGCGTAATCGCCTGTCTTTTAAAATCAAACAAGGTGAAGCCGTTATCGCGGTGTCTTTTTTCAATCAGCCTTATTTGGCGGATAAAGTGGAACTTGGCAGTGATGTAGCCATTTTCGGAAAATGGGACGCTCTAAAATCAGCAGTGACTGGTATGAAAATTTTAGCGCAGGTTGAAGATGATATGCAGCCTGTTTACCGTGTGGCGCAGGGTATTTCGCAAAATGCTTTGATTAAAGCTATAAAAGCCGCTTTTGCTCTAGGTGCACAAAATTGGTTGCCTGAGAATCTACCTCAAGTTTTCTTGGATAAATACCGTCTATTAGGTCGAGCAAGAGCAACAGAAGCCATGCATTTTCCAAAGGATTTAGCAGAATACAAACAAGCCCTTCGTCGTATAAAGTTTGAAGAACTTTTTTATTTTCAAATGAATCTGCAAGCTTTGAAGGCAGATAATAAATCAGAAGCCAATGGTCTTATGATTGCTTACGATGAGCAAAAAGTGACTGATAAAATAGCGAGTCTCCCTTTTGATTTGACGGGTGGGCAAAAGCACAGCCTTAGTGATATTTTGTCTGATATGCGCTCTGGTGGGCATATGAACCGTCTTTTGCAAGGGGATGTTGGTTCTGGTAAGACAGTGGTTGCAAGTCTTGCTATGTATGCGGCTTATACGGCAGGCTATCAGTCAGCCTTGATGGTGCCAACAGAAATCTTGGCTGAACAACATTTTGAGAGTTTAACGCAGCTGTTTCCTGATTTATCCATTGCTATTTTGACATCAGGTATGAAGGCAGCTAATAAAAAAGCCGCTCTTGCTGCGATTGCGGATGGTTCTGTGGACATGATTGTGGGAACGCATGCGCTGATTCAAGATGCGGTGAGCTACCATCGTCTTGGACTTGTTATTACAGATGAGCAGCACCGTTTTGGGGTTAATCAACGTCGTATTTTCCGCGAAAAAGGCGAAAATCCTGATGTGCTCATGATGACAGCGACGCCTATTCCACGTACGCTTGCCATTACTGCTTTTGGTGAAATGGATGTTTCCATTATTGATGAATTGCCTGCAGGGCGAAAACCAATTATTACACGCTGGGTCAAGCATGAGCAGTTGGATGTTGTCCTTGACTGGGTCAAAAAGGAATTGCAAAAAGGTGCGCAAGCCTATGTTATTTCACCTTTGATTGAGGAATCTGAATCTCTTGATCTGAAAAATGCCATTGCTTTGCATGAAGATTTGTCTGAGTATTTTGCGGATTGTGCCAATGTTGCCTTGATGCACGGACGCATGAAAAATGAAGAAAAAGAAGCTATCATGCAAGACTTTAAAGCTCAAAAAAGTCAAATTCTGGTTTCAACGACAGTGATTGAAGTTGGGGTCAATGTGCCAAATGCAACTATTATGATTATCATGGATGCTGATCGTTTTGGACTTAGTCAGCTGCATCAGCTGCGCGGACGTGTTGGGCGTGGTGACAAGCAATCTTATGCGATTTTGGTTGCTAATCCAAAGACTGAGACAGGAAAAAAACGCATGAAAATCATGACGGAAACCACAGATGGTTTTGTACTGGCTGAAGCTGACCTTAAAATGCGTGGCTCTGGTGAAATTTTCGGAACACGACAATCTGGAATTCCAGAATTTCAAGTAGCAGATATTGTGGAAGACTATAATATTTTAGAAGAAGCTAGGCGAGTTGCCAGCCAGATCGTTTCAAATCCAAATTGGCGCCAAGAACCACAATGGCAAATCATCACTCAAAATCTCAAAAACAAAGGTAACTTTGATTAAGGTTTATGAAAGATTTCTACAAGGAAAGCTTAAGCTTTCCTTTTTATAATGGCTTTACCAAATGAAAGATGAGGTAAGCTTATGATAATAAACGTAACTTATAAGATGACATTTGCTAAAAAAATTGACGAGAAACCAGCTTACGGAAAGTAGGCTAAAAAAAGAGGACTCTTTTTTGATAAATGCTATGGCAGTAAAATCCTCAAAAGACATAAGACCATAGTGATAATTGGCTCAGTCGAATGTGACTGGGCTTTTTTTAGTGGCATTTGTTAGGAAAAGCCCTTGATTTTGGATAAAATCGTTAAAAATTACGCAAAAAAATAAAAAATATCGATTTTCGATAAAAAAGTGTTGCAAAACGAAAAACTTGTGGTATACTAAATATATCGAAAAACGATAAAAGATTTTCGAAAAAGAATAATTTAATATCGCAAAACGGATTTAACAATTGAGCTCAACCACAAATCCAATAGGAAAACATTTTTTAGGAGATTTATCATGAACACAAAAACTATCGAAAACATCGTCAAAACAGTCGCTAAAGTTGCTATCAATCTTACAAATGTCGTTTTAGTCTTAACAATCCTTGCGGATTTGGTTTCACATGTTTATGGCTACGATACTAAAGCCGTTGGACAATACGGTGTGATTGAATGGGCAATCGGAAAAGATACCAACACTTGGCTAGTAACAGCACTGACAATCTTGACAAACAGTGCCATGATTTACGGATTGACAAAACTCAAACACTTCATTGCAAACTTCACTGTAAAAGAAGTACTAGCTGACAAAACATACCGCTTCTTAAAACAAGCTAGTCTCTACACATTCTTTGTATCATTTCTTCAAAACTTTTTATCAACATCAATGCACCAAGCTCAACTTGTTTTTGATTTTTCAATTTGCGCTTATTTCTGCCTTGCTTTTCTACTTGTTAAATACCTACGTGGACGTCACGTGGCCTAACCCAAGAATCATCGTCATTTTACCAATTATCAATTAACTTTAAGAGGAGATTTATCATGAACACAAAAACTATCGAAACTGCTGCTAAAACTATTGCTAAAATTGCTATCAATATCACTATTGTAAGTCTTATTTTAATCATTCTTGCTGACTTTGCTTCACATTTTTACGGTTACGATAAAATGGCTCTAGGTCAATACGGTATGATTGAGTGGGCAATTAGTAAGAGCCAACATACTTGGGGCATTACATTTTTGACTTGTCTGGTAAATGGTGCCATTATTTACGGACTTACTAAATTAAAAGCCTTCCTTTCTGATTTGACAGTTGCTGATATTCTTTCAGATCGTACTTATAGCTTTTTGAAAAAAGCAACTCTTTACACATTTGTGGTATCAGTTTTCCAAAACATCTTGACAAATGCTTCTAATACAAGTAATATGACAGTTGACTTTTCAGTTTGCGGCTTTTTGGTCCTTGCTGTTGTGATTAGTAAATGGCTTCGCACTCGTCGCTTAGCTTAACGGGAAAATAATTTTAAGGAGACAATCATGAAGAAAACAAACTATAAAGCGTTGAAAGTTGCCAATGTTGTGATTAATATTGCAATCGTCTTAATCGTTTTATCTACAGTAGTTGCTATTTCTCTTTCGTTGACACAACCTCATTTGAACTTGATGAATCAAGCTGGAAATGGTTTTTCATTTGATGTTAATATTCCAGAAAAGCTTTTGCATTCGCCATCATTTCTTAGTTTGTTTGCTGTAAATTCATGCCTTTGGATTGCGCTCCTTGTTTTTGTGAAATTATTTTTCAAAAATATCATCGATAATAATATTTTTACACCAGAAAATGTAAAACTAGCTCGTTATGTTGAGTACAATTTTATTGCCCTTGCATTTTTAGATAGTTGGTTCCAAAGTTTGTGTTCTGGTTCAGGAGTTTTGACTTTTGTTAACTGGGCTTATCTGGTAGCTGCATTTGTCGTTTGGGTATTTTCAATGATTTTAAAAGAAGCTAATATCATTGCTGAAGAAAATGAATTTACAATTTAGAGGTAGTCATATGATTCAAATTAATCTTGATGTTGAATTAGCAAAACGAAAAATGAAATCAGGTGAATTAGCTGAACGTATCGGTATTACAAATGCCAATCTGTCAATTCTTAAAACAGGGAAGGCAAAAGCAGTTCGTTTAACGACACTAGATGCGATTTGTCGTGAGTTAGGCTGTCAACCTGGTGATATTTTAGAATACATTCCTGATGAAGAATAATAAAAAAGCTGAAGCAAATGCTTCAGCTTTTTAGCGTTAATCAGGTGATTAACCTTCGATGTATTCTTTTAATTCTTGTCCTTTTAGACCTGCATTTAAAGCGATGAGAAGTTTTAAGCGGGCTTTTTGGGCATTGAGCTCTTTGACGAACATAACCCCAGCGTTAGCGAGTTGAACACCGCCTCCTTCGTAGGCATAAACAGGTTCAGCAATACCGTTAAAGCAACGTGAGACAAGGACAACAGGAACTCCTTGCTTGATGAGGTCATAGATTTCTTCAGCAGCGCGTGGTGGCATGTTTCCAGCACCAAGTGCTTCGATGACCACACCTTGAACGTTACTTGGATTAAGGAAGCTAATGATACCATCGCCACCCATACCAGCATAGGCTCTGATAATTGGAACAGTACCTGAAATATCTTGTAAGTCAAAACGAACACGTGGCTCAGCTGTTCGGAAGAAGAGGATATCGTGTTTCATGATGATGCCTAAGGGTCCATGGATTGGTGTTTTAAAGGTTGAAACGTTAGTAGTATGAGTTTTTGTCACGTATTTTGCGGCGTGAATTTCATCGTTCATGACCACTAAAACGCCTTTACCAACTGCTTTTTCGTGACTCGCAACACGAAGGGCGCTGAGGTAATTGTAAACACCGTCACTCCCTAGTTCATTTGATGAGCGCATGGCACCAGTGAGCACGATTGGGATGTTAGGAACTTCCATGGTATCAAGGAAATAAGCTGTTTCTTCAAGAGTATCTGTTCCGTGAGTGATAACCACACCATCAAAGTTGTCAGCTTCCTCTTTAATTTTTTGATAGAGTTTTAACATGTGTTTTGGTGTGATGTGAGGACTTGGAACATTAAAAAAATCAAGTGCTGTCACTTGGATATTATCGAGATTAACACCGACATGATTCATCGGATTATCATTTTCTGGGCGGACATGGCCAGCTTCGTCAGCCTGCATTGAAATGGTTCCACCCGTGTGCAAGACAAGGATTTTTTTCATGACAATAAAACTTCCTTTTAAAAATGTGATATAATCTATTTTAACATAAAGAGGGAGGGCGAGAAACGGTTTGGCAATAAAAGCAGTATTTTTTGATATTGATGGGACACTTTTGAATGATCGTAAGAATGTGCAACAATCGACCTTGAAAGCTATTAATAGCTTGAAAAAACAAGGAATTTTTGTGGGAGTGGCAACAGGACGTGGTCCAGGTTTTGTGCAACCATATCTAGAAAATCTTGGTTTGGATTTTGCGATTTCTTATAATGGTCAGTACATTTTTACACGAGATCAGGTGCTTTATCATAATCAAATGGCTGTGTCGACAATTTATCGTCTGATTCGTTATGCCAACGATCATCGCCGTGAAATCTCTCTGGGAACAGCTTCAGGTTTGGTTGGTTCTCGCATTATCAATATGGGGACAAGTCGTTTTGGTCAAGTTGTCAGCACACTTGTTCCCAAACGTTGGGCAAAAGGAGTAGAACGTAGTTTTAAACATTTTATCCGACGTTTTAAACCTCAAAATTTAAATGGCTTGCTAGCGATTATGCGTCAGCCAATTTATCAGGTGGTATTTGTGGCAACTGAAGGTGAAACAGCCAATATTCAAAATGCTTTTCCTTATATTAAAGTCACACGTAGTAGCCCTTATTCAGCTGACTTGATTTCAAAAGGACAATCCAAAGTCAAAGGAATTGAGCGAGTCGGTGAGATGTTTGGCTTTAGCCTAGATGAGGTCATGGCCTTTGGTGATTCTGATAATGATATTGAAATGTTATCTGGTGTCGGCACTGGCGTTGCCATGGGAAATGCTATCGAGTCTGTCAAGTCCGTAGCAACTTATACAACAGATACTAACAACAATGATGGTATTTCAAAAGCCTTAGCTCACTACGGTTTGATTCATGTTGAAGTTGGTGAACGCTTTGATAGTCAAGATGATAACTTCAATAAAGTCAAAGATTTCCACCATCAAATGGACGGTGAAACTTGTGAGACTCCTAGACTATATGGGGTTGAGGAAGCTGACCATCGCTCTGATTTCAAAGTTGAAGAGATTGTCGAGTTCTTATATGCGACAAGTAAGGGAAATCCAGAAGCTTTCGAGCAGTCAGTAGCTAACTTGCATGAAGCTGTTGATAAAGCTGTGACTAAGATTAAAAGTAAAGAACACCCAGAAACACCGCTTGTCGGTCAGGTGGATGCTCTGACAGATTTATTATACCTGACTTATGGTTCCTTTGTTTTAATGGGAGTTGACCCAAAACCTTTCTTTGATATTGTTCATGAATCAAATATGGGAAAAATCTTCCCTGATGGTCAGGCACACTTTGACCCGACTACTCACAAGATTTTAAAACCAGATGATTGGGAAGAAAAATTTGCACCAGAACCAGCAATTAAACGTGAGCTGGACCGACAAATTCAAAAATCATTAAATCGTAAAAAAAGAAACCAAGCTAGTCATTAGACTAACTTGGCTTTTTTCGTAATTATAGAATAGTTGATTAAAAATTATTATTAAAGAGAATTGATATTACTCAAGACTTAGAATGTCTTTTCGCTATCACGAACAACTAGCAAATCGACTTTTGCATGGCGCATAATGTATTCTGATGAAGAACCGATAAGAAGTCGTTCAAATGTGTTAAGACCAGTAGCCCCAACCATAATCAAATCAGCTTTTTCTTTATCAGGAATATCACGAGCTAGGAGTGTTTTTGGATTACCAAATTCAATAACTTGTTTGATTTTAGTTAATCCTTTATCGCGAGCTTGTTTTTCGTAGTCATCCAATACTTCTTTAGCTTCTTGTTCGAGTTTTTCATAGACATAAGTATCGAAAGTAGCTACGCTTTGCAAAGCGCGTGTATCAATGACATGTGTAAGTAGTAACTCTGCGTTATTGCGAAGTGCAACGTTTACCCCTTTTTCAAAAGCCAATTCTGATTCGTAAGAACCATCAATAGCAATTAGGATTTTTTCATAATGATGTGACATAAGCTGCCTCCTTAATTATGCTAGCAAGAGCGTAAAAGTGAGCGAAAACGTAGACTGGTAAGAAATCTTGGTTTTTATCGAGAACTAAGGTTAGTTATCCGTCAGCTGTTAGTAAGTTAACAGCCTTGCGCATTCCAAACTTCCTGCCCATATCAATAATTTTAATAAGCTAGTCGGGATAAGATAATCAAACGTTAACCGCTTACAATTATCATAAGAAATATCCCTAAAATTATTATACTCTATTTGGTTGAAAAATGAAAGCGTTTAAGGAATTTTTCTGAATATTTTTGTTATAATGGTAAAAGTGAGGAAAAGTATGATTAAAGATATAAAATCGGTTTTAAAAGATTTGAATCAACACAAGTATATTTATGTCTTAAGAACAAGTATTCTCCAGTTTTTAATGACGACAATTGGTGCTTATGGATTGTCCCTTATTTTAAGAGTTATCTTGATTAGTTCAAATATTCCAGGAATGACAACGGATAATATCGTAAGCTTTTTAACGAATCCTCTAACTCTAGCTGTCCTTTTTGTGTATTTTTTGTTGCTCGCATTCTTGGTTTATCTAGAATTCTCTTTATTAGTAGAAATCATTGAGTGTAAGGAAGCTAAATTAGGAGTGGGATTTTCTTATTTTAAGGAAAGAAGCTATCATTTTTTAAAATCTATTTCAGGTTGGCATTTTTTAGCTTTTCTCTTCTATTTGATATTAACAATTCCTTTTGTAGAATTTTTGGTGTCATCAGCTTTGTTAGAAAATCTTTATATTCCTAATTTTATTTCTGGAGAGCTGGTGAAGTCCACAAATGGAAAAATAATTTATTTTGGATTATATGCTATCTTTGCTTACCTCAATCTTCGTTTTATCTACGCCCTTCCTTTGGCGGTGACTAAGAAAGACAATCGCTTTGCGGTTGCATTGAAAGAATCTTGGTGGTTGACTAGGGGAACGAAAATCTTTCGAGTGTTGGGCTTTGCTTCTGTTATTTTAATTATCGTGGCTATTATCAGCCTTTTAAGTGCTGTGGGAATTGGCTTAGCAGCTTTGGTTGATGTCAGTGAGAAGACTTTTTGGGTTGAGACGCTATTTTTATCATTTGTTTGGGGTGTTCTTTTTGCAGGACGTTTGGTCTTCAAGTTAGCTTTCCTTTCCTATTTATTAAAAGGTTTTGACGACGAAGCTCCTCAAAAGCTGCCGATAAAAGAAAATAAAAAGCAACATCGCATGTTAGCTTTGACTGGACTTTTACTAGTTATTGGTGGTATTAATTTTACATACAACGCTTTGAAAGCTTCTGGAGGACCTTCAAAAAACTTATCAGTTATCGGACACAGAGGCATGGTTTCTCAAGGTGTTGAAAACTCTTTAGAGTCTTTAGAAGCAGCTGCCAAGGCAGGGGCGACTTATTCAGAATTAGATATTATCTTATCAAAAGATGGCCATTTTATTGTCAGTCATGATGATAATCTTAAACGTCTGACAGGGAAAAATATTACGATTTCTCAATCTCAAGCTGAAGATATCCTTGGTTTGAAGATAAAACAAAATGGTCATGAGTCACACTTGGTTTCTTTTGAAGACTATGTGGCTAAGGCGAAACAACTAGGTATTAAGTTGTTGGTGGAGTTAAAACCAACTGGAAATGAACCTGACAATTATGAGCAACTCTTTGTGGATAAAATGAAGGAGTTGCATGTTGCCTCTTCTTATCTGGTTATGTCATCTGACTTGAAAACCATTGAGAAGGTCAAAAGGCTTGATTCTGCTATTCAGTCTGGTCACACCATTTCCTTCCAACTGGGTGATTTTACAAGTCAAAAAGTGGATTTTTATGCAATTGAAGACTTCTCTTACAATGAACTTCTAGCGCGTAAAGCTCACCAAAATGGTAAGAAAATCTACGTCTGGACAATCAATTCTAGAGACGATATTGAAAGGTACTTAGAAACGAGTACAGACGGCGTTATTACAGACTATACAGCTAGCGTTCGGAAAATTGAAAAAGAGCTGGCAGCTGATGACAGTTATCTTGATTATTTTTTACGATTAACGAACCTTTCTTGGATTGAAAAATTATAAAGGAAAGTTTATAATGTTTGAAACGAGGTAAAATCTATGAAAATATTTGATAAATCTTCAAAGCTAGAACATGTTGCATACGATATTCGTGGGCCAATTCTTGATGAAGCCAATCGTATGATTGCTAACGGTGAGAAAATTCTTCGCCTTAATACCGGAAACCCAGCTGCCTTTGGTTTTCAAGCGCCAGATGAGGTTATCCGTGACTTGATTGCTCACGCTCGTAATAGTGAAGGGTATTCTGATAGTAAAGGGATTTTTTCTGCTCGTAAAGCTATCATGCAATACTGTCAGTTAAAAGGATTTCCACATGTGGATATCGATGATATTTATCTAGGAAATGGTGTTTCTGAGTTGATTTCAATGTCACTTCAAGCCCTTCTTGATGATGGTGATGAAGTCTTGGTTCCTATGCCAGATTACCCATTGTGGACTGCTTGTGTTAGCCTAGCTGGAGGAAATGCGGTGCATTATCTCTGTGATGAACAAGCTAATTGGTATCCTGATATTGATGACATCAAATCCAAAATCACATCAAATACCAAAGCCATTGTCATCATTAATCCAAATAACCCAACAGGTGCTTTGTATCCAGATGACCTTTTGAAAGAAATCGTGGAAATTGCTCGTCAAAATGACTTGATTATTTTTGCAGATGAAATCTATGACCGTTTGGTTATGGATGGCAAAAAACACACTGCCATTGCTAGCTTAGCACCAGATGTTTTCTGTGTGTCAATGAATGGTTTATCAAAATCACACCGAATTTGTGGTTTTCGTGTTGGGTGGATGGTCCTATCAGGTCCAAAACAAAACGTTAAAGGCTATATTGAAGGACTTAACATGTTAGCCAATATGCGTCTTTGCGCAAACGTCTTAGGGCAAAATGTTGTTCAGACTTCTCTAGGTGGTTATCAATCAGTCGATGAACTTTTGATTCCTGGTGGTCGTATTTATGAACAACGTAACTTCATTTATAAAGCAGTAAATGAAGTCCCTGGTTTGTCTGCAGTGAAACCAGAAGCAGGACTTTACATTTTCCCTAAAATCGACCGTGACATGTATCAAATTGATGACGATGAACAGTTCTGTTTAGAACTGCTAAAACAAGAAAAAGTCATGTTGGTTCCAGGTAAAGGTTTCAACTGGAATGAACCTGACCACTTCCGAATTGTCTATTTGCCACGTGTTGAAGAATTAGCTGAGGTTCAAGAGAAGCTAACACGCGTTCTTAGTCAGTACAAACGTTAAGGATTAATTCATTAGAATGATATCGCTTTTTTAGCTTGATAAGGCTTTAAAAGCGAACATTCTAATGAATTTTTTTAATTAAATTCAGGTTAAAAAGTATCCGCTTACAAAAATGTCAGAAGATACGGAAATTTTCTGATAATTGTTTGCAAAATAAGGGTTCCTTTGATATAATTGTAACGCAAATAACGCAAAGGAAGTAGAAAATGCCGAATTTATTAGAAAAAACACGTAAGATTACATCAATTTTGCAACGCTCTGTTGACAGCCTAGATACTGAATTGCCATATAACACAATGGCCGCTCAACTTGCTGACATTATTGATTGTAACTCTTGCATTATCAATGGGGGAGGAACCCTTCTTGGTTATGCAATGAAATACAAAACTAATACTGACCGTGTTGAGGAATTCTTTCAAGCAAAACAATTCCCAGAAAGTTATGTAAAAGCAGCTAGTCGTGTTTACGATACTGAAGCTAACTTGTCTGTAGATAATGATTTGACAATTTTCCCAGTTGAATCAAAAGATATCTATCCTGATGGATTGACAACAATCGCCCCAATTTATGGTGGTGGTATGCGCCTTGGTTCTCTTATCATCTGGCGTAACGATGAAGAATTCTCAGAAGACGATTTGATCCTTGTTGAAATCGCCTCTACAGTAGTTGGTATTCAATTGCTTAATCTTCAAACTGAAAATCTTGAAGAAACAATCCGTAAACAAACAGCCGTTAACATGGCTATCAACACACTTTCATATTCTGAAATGAAAGCTGTATCTGCTATTTTGGGTGAATTGGACGGAACTGAAGGTCGCTTGACTGCATCAGTTATCGCTGACCGTATCGGTATCACACGTTCAGTTATCGTTAATGCCCTTCGTAAATTGGAATCAGCAGGTATCATCGAAAGCCGTTCATTGGGTATGAAAGGTACATACCTTAAAGTTATCAATGAAGGTATCTTCGACAAACTTAAAGAATACAATTAATTATTATCCTAAGCACTAGTGCTAGGGGATAACTACTGAGATTATGGTACAGTAGAAGAAATCAGTTTACGCTTAGGTCATGATATGGTTTTAAGTGTAAAGATTGTTAAGAAAAAGAAGCAGGTTGACCTAGCTTCTTTTTTTGTTTTTAAAAAAGTGTGAAAAATTCTCTGGAAAGAGCTTTCTCCCTTTCTTTTACATGTTAAAGAAAAGTAAAATATGGTATAATTTTAGGGACTATGTTGTAAATTTGGTTTACGATTTAATTTAATCAAGGAGAGATAGAGATGAAAATTTCTGAAGAAGAAGTTCGTCATGTAGCAAATCTGTCAAAATTGTCATTTTCTGAAGAAGAAACAACAGAATTTGCGACAACTTTGTCTAAGATTGTAGATATGGTAGAACTCTTGAATGAAGTTGATACAGAGGGAGTCCCTGTAACAACGACAATGGCAGATCGTAAGACTGTTATGCGTGAAGACGTTGCAGTAGCTGGTGATGATCGTGATGAGCTCTTTAAAAACGTGCCTCAATCTGAAAATTACTATATTAAAGTGCCTGCTATCTTAGAAGACGGAGGAGATGCATAATGTCATTTAATACAAAATCAATTGATGAGTTGCACAATCTTCTTGTCAATAAAGAAATCTCAGCAGTTGAATTAACAAAAGCAACACTTGAAGATATTAAAGAACGTGAAGCAGCTGTTGATTCTTTCATCACTGTTTCTGAAGAAGCTGCGCTTGCACAAGCAAAAGCTATCGATGAAAAAGGAATCGATGCTGATAATGTGATGTCAGGTATTCCTTTGGCAGTTAAAGATAATATTTCAACTCGTGGTATTTTGACAACTGCAGCATCTAAAATGCTTTATAACTACGAACCAATTTTTGATGCGACAGCTGTTGAAAAACTTTACGGTAAAGATATGGTTGTTATCGGTAAAACAAACATGGACGAATTTGCCATGGGTGGTTCTACTGAAACATCATACTTCAAGAAAACTAAAAATGCTTGGGACCAAACTAAAGTTCCTGGTGGATCATCTGGTGGTTCTGCAACTGCAGTAGCTTCTGGTCAAGTTCGTTTGTCACTTGGTTCTGATACTGGTGGTTCTATTCGCCAACCTGCAGCCTTCAATGGTGTTGTTGGTTTGAAACCAACTTACGGACGTGTTTCACGTTTTGGTTTGATTGCCTTTGGTAGCTCACTTGACCAAATTGGTCCATTTGCTCAAACTGTTAAAGAAAATGCGCAATTGTTGAACGTTATTGCTGGACACGATGTTAAAGATGCGACATCATCTGACCGCAAAGTTCCTGACTTTACTGGTAAAATCGGTCAAGATATTAAAGGGATGAAGATTGCTCTTCCAAAAGAATATCTTGGTGAAGGTATTGACCCAGAAGTTAAAGAAACAATTCTTAATGCTGCAAAACATTTTGAAAAACTTGGTGCTACTGTTGAAGAAGTTAGCCTTCCACACAGTAAATATGGTGTAGCGGTTTACTATATCATTGCCTCATCAGAAGCTTCTTCAAACTTGCAACGTTTTGATGGTATCCGTTATGGTTATCGTACAGAAAACTACAGCAACCTTGAAGATATCTACGTTAACACACGTAGCGAAGGATTTGGTGATGAAGTTAAACGTCGTATCATGCTTGGTACATTTAGCTTGTCATCAGGTTACTACGATGCTTACTTCAAAAAAGCAGGTCAAGTTCGTACATTGATTATCCGTGATTTTGAAAAAATCTTTGCTGACTATGACCTTATCTTAGGTCCTACAGCTCCAAGCGTAGCATTTGGCTTAGATACACTTAACCACGACCCTGTTTCTATGTATTTGGCTGATATTTTGACAATTCCTGTAAACTTGGCTGGTCTTCCAGGTATTTCAATTCCTGCTGGATTTGCTCAAGGTCTTCCAGTTGGTATGCAATTGATTGGTCCAAAATACAGTGAAGAAACAATCTATCAAGCTGCAGCTGCATTTGAAGCAACAACTGATTATCACAAACAACAACCCGTTATTTTTGGAGGTGACAAATAATGAACTTTGAAACAGTCATCGGGCTTGAAGTCCACGTTGAGTTAAATACTAATTCAAAGATTTTTTCACCGACATCAACACATTTTGGTAACGACCAAAATACAAACACAAACGTTATCGACTGGTCATTCCCAGGTGTTCTTCCTGTTATGAACAAAGGTGTTATCGATGCTGGTATTAAAGCAGCGCTAGCCCTTAACATGGACATTCACCAAAACATGCACTTTGACCGCAAAAACTATTTCTATCCTGATAATCCAAAAGCTTACCAAATTTCACAATTTGATGAACCAATTGGATACAACGGTTGGATTGAAATTGAACTTGAAGATGGTTCAACTAAGAAAATTCGTATCGAACGTGCTCACTTGGAAGAAGATGCTGGTAAAAACACTCACGGTACTGATGGTTACTCATATGTTGACCTTAACCGTCAAGGTGTGCCACTTATCGAAATCGTATCTGAAGCTGATATGCGTTCGCCAGAAGAAGCTTATGCTTACCTAACTGCTCTTAAAGAAGTTATCCAATACACTGGTATTTCTGACGTTAAGATGGAAGAAGGTTCTATGCGTGTGGATGCCAACATTTCTCTTCGCCCTTATGGTCAAGAAGAATTTGGTACAAAAGCTGAGTTGAAAAACTTGAACTCATTTAACAATGTGCGTAAAGGACTTATCTACGAACAAAAACGTCAAGCGCAAGTACTTCGCTCAGGTGGTCAAATTCAACAAGAAACTCGTCGTTACGATGAATCAACTGGTGAAACAATTTTGATGCGTGTCAAAGAAGGTGCATCAGATTACCGTTACTTCCCAGAACCAGATCTACCACTTTACGAAGTGTCTGACGAATGGATTGAAGAAATGCGTCAAACTCTTCCAGAGTTTCCAAAAGAACGTCGTGCTAAATACATTAATGAATTTGGCTTGACAGCTTACGATGCTGCTCAATTGACAGCAACAAAAGAAACATCTGACTTCTTTGAAAGTGCCGTTGCTCTTGGTGGAGATGCTAAACACGTTTCTAACTGGTTGCAAGGTGAAGTTGCTCAATTCCTTAACAGCGAAAACAAAACACTTTCTGAAATCTTGTTAACACCAGAAAACCTTGTTGAAATGCTTGCTATCATTGCTGATGGTACCATTTCATCAAAAATTGCCAAGAAAGTATTTGTTCACTTGGCTAAAAATGGTGGTTCAGCGCGTGAATACGTTGAAGAAGCTGGTTTGGTTCAAATTTCTGACCCTGCTGTGCTTATCCCAATCATCCACCAAGTCTTTGAAGATAATGAAGCTGCTGTTGCTGACTTCAAGTCTGGTAAACGTAACGCTGACAAAGCCTTTACTGGATTCTTGATGAAAGCTACAAAAGGTAAAGCTAACCCACAAGTTGCCCTTAAATTGTTGGCACAAGAGTTGGCAAAATTGAAAGAAGACTAAGTAGAATAAGTCATTAAAAATCATCCTTCGGGGTGATTTTTTTTATTCCATATAGCATGGCTTGACAATCTAGTCGGAGAAGTATTAAAGCTATTTTTAATTTATTTTATTCCCTTTTTTAATCTCCAAAAATAATAGAATTTTTAGAAAGATTACTTTACAAAAAGTGTCATAAATGATGTGTTTTCTAGCTGCTAAATGTGTTATACTTGGAGCTGAATTTTATTTGGTAAGGTAGATGGAGTTAAGATGAATAAGATGTTTAAGGGAACTATTATGGTTCTTATTGCAGGGATATTCTGGGGGATTTCTGGGGTTTCAGGGCAATATTTGATGACCCATGGAATGAATGTCGATTTATTGTCTTGCGTGCGTTTAATTACTGCTGGTGTGATAATGACGACTATTGCAGCACTCAATCAGCGTGAGACGTTTTTGAAGGCTGTGACGTCACTAAAAGCACTTGGTGGTATTGCCCTATTTTCTTTGATTGGGCTTGTGATGAATCAGTATGCTTATCTAAGAGCAATTGAAAGCACAAATGCAGGGACAGCAACGGTTATACAGTATATGGCGCCAATTCTTGTTTTGGCCTATGTCTCTTTGAGAAAGAAACAACTGCCAAGAGGAAGTGAAATATTGGCGATTATCTTAGCGGTTTTAGGAACTTTTATCATTGCAACGCATGGGCGCCTTGATGGGCTAGCTATCACACCATGTGGCTTTGCTTGGGGATTGTTTTCAGCGGTAACTTATTCGTTTTATATTATTTTACCGGCGAAATTAATTCGTGAGTATGGTAGCTTCACAGTGATTGGTCTTGGCATGATTATGGGTGGAATTCTTTTCCCAATCTTGGTAAAACCATGGCAATACACTTTAGTACTAAATCCAGGAAATTTGCTAGGATTGTTTGGCATCATCATTGTTGGAACGGTTTTTGCTTATAGTCTATTTTTAAAGGGAACAGCTATCGTTGGTGCGGTTAAAGGAAGTTTGCTTGCCTGTGTTGAACCAATTTCTTCAGTTTTCTTTTCTTTGACTATTATGCACGAAGTCTTTTATCCGATGGATTTTCTAGGAATGATTTTTATTGTCGGAGCGGTTCTATTAATTTCTTTACGAGATTTGGTTGTAGTGAAGAAACAATTACATTAAAAAGTGTGAACAGCTAGTTTTTCTAGCTGTTTTTTTGTTAAATTCCTTGACATTACTGCCAAATGTTTCTATAATACATATCGCTAGCTCACTAACTGTTAGATAACTAACAAAAAACAAAGGAGGATTGCGATGGAAAAAAATATTGGGCGCATGGTTAAAATAGCCGGTAATCAGTTAAGTCGTGAATTTGATCAATTTGCTAAACCTTTTGATTTAACAGGAACTCAGATGTCAATTATTGATTTTTTGAGTCATGATTGGAAAGAAGAGTATTTCCAACAGGATATTGAAAAAGAATTTAATATTCAACGTTCTACAACAACAGTTTTGCTTCAACGAATGGAGAAAAAAGGGTTGATTTATCGCCAATCTTCTAAAAAAGATGCTAGGAAAAAGTCGGTACATTTAACTGAAAAAGCATTGGCTTTAGTTGATGCTTGTCAAGATTATTTTGTGAGTAAAAATGCTGAGCTAGAAAATCAATTTACAGAAGAAGAAATCGCTATTTTTGAAAAGATATTGCGTTATTACATCAAAGAAAAATAAGGGGAAATATGTCGGAAGAAAAAATTTCAGCAAAAGTTATTAGGGCTATTGTCGGTGCAGGGATGTTGTCATTTTGCGGTGTCGTAGTTGAGACTGCCATGAATATTACCTTTCCGACTTTGATGAAAGAATTTAATATTAACACATCAACGGTTCAATGGATGACAACGATTTATCTTTTGGTTGTTGCGTCAGTTGTGCCTTTGTCAGCTTACTTAAAACGTTCATTTAAGACAAAATCTGTCTTTTTAGCAGCTAACTTGTTGTTTATTTTGGGTGTTCTAATCGATGCTATTGCGCCAAGTTTTGCTTTGCTTTTGGTCGGGCGTGTCATTCAAGGGATTGGAGTCGGAATTGCGCTTCCTTTGATGTTTAATATTATTTTGGACCAAGTTCCAATGAGTAAAATCGGTACGATGATGGGTGTTGGAACTTTGATTACCGCTGTTGCACCAGCGGTTGGACCAACATTTGGTGGATTTGTTTCATCACATTTTGGATGGCGTTTTATCTTTGTCTTATTGATTCCAGTCTTACTAATTTCTTTGGTATTAGGTGTTACATCGATTGAACAAAAGAATGAAGTGAAGTATGAAAATCTAGATGTTATCAGTGTGATTGCTATTTTAGCTCTGTTTGTTGGTCTAATTTTAGGTATTAATAATTTGGCTGAATACAGCTTTTTTAGTTTGCCTGTTTTAGGAGGATTGGTAGTTGGAATTGCTGGTCTTCTTGTCTTGGTAAAACGTTCTTCACATCTAGAACAGCCAATTGTTAACTTATCTATTCTTAAAAATGGTAAATTTGCTGGACATGTCATTGCTTTCTTCCTGTTTCAAATTGTCAATCTAGGAATGTCTTTTATTATCCCGAATTACATTCAGCTAGTAAATCATTCAAGTTCAACTGTCGCAGGTCTTTTAGTCTTTCCAGGAGCAATTATCGGTGCCTGCTTTGCACCATTTAGCGGCAGAATTTTAGACCGTTTAGGTGCTAAAAAGCCAATTATTTTTGGAGTTAGTCTGCTTGCCTTTGCTCTTTGTCTCTTTAGCATTTTGGCTTTGCATTTACCGAATACTTGGTTGACTGTTATCTATATTCTATCAATGACAGGTACCGGAATTGCCTTTGGTAATATTATGACAAATGGTCAAAAACAAGTAACTTCAGACAAACGAGCAGATGCCAATGCTATCTTTAATACTTTGCAACAATTTGCTGGCGCAGTTGGAACGACCGTTGCATCCTTGGTTGTTGCGCTCAGTCAATCAAACACAAGTATCAGCTATTCAGAAGCAACGGCTAGAGGGTCACGAAATGCCTTTATCATTTTGCTTGTCTTAGCTGTTATTGAATTGATTATCTTATTTAGAGTTGTTGATGGTAAACAAAAAGAAGCTTAGATATTATCAAATATGAGGTTGAGCGGGTTCGTCTCACCTCTTTTTTTGACAGATTTTAAGAAAGTATCTATAAGTCATTGACAAGCTTAATTGCGATATTTATAATGAAATTTGTTAAAAATGGAGGAAAATAATTTTGAAAAGTATCGGAAAAGCTTTAGGAAAAGAAATTGCTAGAATTATAGTTATCCTTGCTGTCATTGCAGCTGTTGTCTTTTATTTGAAAGACAACAATTGGTTAAAAAAAATCTTTGAAGGTGATACAGAGGCTAAATACGAATATGTTGTCAAACGTTTCTCAAAGAAAAATGAATTACTTGTTGCAGATGCAGAAGTAGATAAGACTGCGACGCAGACATTTAATTCAAATGCGACTAAAGACTGGCCAGACTGGACAAAAGCAATTGCTAATGTGATTGTCAGCCGTAAATTGGAAATGAAAATTCCTGTAAAAACAGAATTTAAGCTAGAATTGGCAGATATCTCTAAAAACGATATTGACATCAAAAATAATGTTTTGACGTTCAAAAATCCTTTAACTGTAAAAGTTGATTCACAAAAAGAGGGTGACCTTGAAATTTTGTCTTCTTCATCTGGAATTGTTGATAAAGCAGTTGATGTTGTTACTTCGAATAAAAAAGCAATGGAATTTTTGGATAAGAAAAGCCAAACTGCTATCTATAAAACAAGTAATGACGTTATGAAGCAAGAAAAATATCAGAAAAAGGTAGCCAAATACATTAGTCAGGATTTGGAACAATTACTTAATCTCAAATCTAACGATAAAATTAGTGTTAAAGTCAATGTTTCAGATTTGAAATTTGAAAATATTGATCCGAAAGAATAAGACAATCTATGAAGCTGGGGTAGAAAGGATTATCCCAGCTTTTTAGTGAAAAAATCCTAATTATAGAAGTGTTTTTCAATTCGCCATATTGGTCTAAATATGTTAAAATAAATAGTAAAATATATTTTTTTGGAGAGTAATTTGAGTATAGACGATTATAGGCCGACCTTCGTGGTTGAGGCAGTTTATGATTTAAAAGCAGATGATTTGTTGCGACATGGAATTCATGCCGTTTTAGTAGATTTGGATAATACTTTGATTGCATGGAATAACCCAGATGGCACACCAGAAGTTCGTGCATGGTTGGATGAAATGACTATGGCGGATATTTCGGTGGTTGTCGTATCAAATAACAGCCATTCACGTGTGGATCGTGCCGTGTCACGATTTGGTGTAGACTTTGTCAGTCGCGCCATGAAACCTTTCACACGAGGAATTAATATGGCAATCAAGCGTTATGGATTTGACCGTGATGAAGTTATCATGGTTGGTGATCAATTGATGACAGATATTCGTGCGGCTCACCGTGCTGATATTCAGTCTGTTTTGGTAAAACCTTTGGTTAAATCTGATGCTTGGAATACTAGAATTAATCGCTGGCGTGAACGCCGTGTTTGGGCCAAACTTGAAGAAAAATACGGAAAAATTCAATATCAAAAAGGAATTTAATGGAAGAATTATTATGTATTGGCTGTGGTGCCAAAATTCAAACTGAAGATAAAGAACAAGCAGGATACACACCAAAAGCAGCACTTGAAAAAGGGCTTGAAACTGGTGAATTGTATTGTCAAAGATGTTTTAGATTACGTCACTACAATGAAATCACTGACGTGCACATTACTGATGACGAATTCTTGAAACTTCTTCACGAAGTTGGTGATAGTGATGCCCTTGTGGTTAATGTTGTGGATATCTTTGATTTTAACGGTTCAGTTATCCCAGGATTGTCACGTTTTGTCTCTGGTAACGACGTTCTACTTGTCGGAAATAAAAAAGACATTTTACCCAAATCAGTCAAAACTGGTAAAGTCACCCAATGGTTGACTGAGCGTGCCCACGAAGAAGGTCTTCGTCCAGTCGATGTTATCTTGACTAGTGCGCAAAATCATCAAGCCATTAAAGATTTGATTGAAAAAATTGAAAAATTGCGCAAAGGTCGTGATGTCTACGTCGTTGGTGTTACAAACGTTGGTAAATCAACTCTTATCAATGCAATCATCAAAGAAATTACAGGTGAAAAAGACATTATCACAACATCACGTTTCCCTGGAACAACGCTTGATAAGATTGAAATTCCTTTGGATGATGGTTCTTACATTTTTGACACACCAGGTATTATTCACCGCCATCAAATGGCGCACTACCTTGGCGACAAAAATCTAAAATACATCAGTCCGAAAAAAGAAATCAAGCCAAAAACTTACCAACTTAATCCTGAGCAAACATTGTTCTTAGCTGGATTGGGACGATTTGATTTCATTTTAGGTGACAAACAAGGTTTCACAGCTTATTTTGATAATAATTTGAAACTTCACCGTACAAAATTAGCTGGTGCAGATGCATTTTACGACAAACACGTTGGAAGTCTTTTGACACCACCAACTGACAAAGAATTAGCTGAATTTCCAAAACTTGTCCGCCATGAATTTACCATTAAAGATAAAATGGACGTGGTTTATTCAGGACTTGGTTGGATTCGCATTAAAGCATCACAAGCAAACCCAGTGAAGATTGCTGCGTGGGCACCAGAAGGTGTGGCAGTAGTGCTTCGTAAAGCTTTGATTTAAAAAATAAAAAGAAAGGAAGTCTGGCTCAAGCTCTCTTTGAGTTGGACGAGGGCTAGTAGCAGATGATTCTTTAGCGACATCTGATTTTGATGCCCTTAGAGTTATAGATATGTTAACATCAAAACAACGTGCTTTTTTGAAATCACAAGCACACTCAATGAAACCAATTGTACAAATTGGGAAAAACGGTCTTAACGACCAAATTAAAACAAGCGTCCGCAACGCATTGGATGCGCGTGAATTAATCAAAGTCACTCTTCTTCAAAATACTGATGAAGACATCCATGAAGTGGCTGAAATCTTAGAAGATGAGATTGGTTGCGATACTGTCCTTAAAATCGGACGTATCATCATTCTTTACAAAGAATCATCTAAAAAACAAAACCGCAAAATCTCACCAAAAGTTAAAGATTTGAACAAATAAAAGTCTGTTTTTGCAGGCAATGTAGTTAGTTGAGTTTGGCACTTATTGTGCAAAGCTCGGAGGTAGTCGAATTGGCATTAGAATTATTGACTCCATTTACCAAAGTGGAATTGGAGAAAAAAGCAAAAGATAAAAATCGTAAACAAATCGGGATTTTAGGTGGTAATTTCAATCCTGTTCACAATGCTCACTTAGTTGTTGCTGATCAGGTTCGCCAACAATTGTGTTTGGATAAAGTTCTTCTCATGCCTGAGTATGAACCTCCACACCTTGATAAAAAAGCCACGATTGATGAGAAACATCGCTTGAAGATGCTAGAACTAGCTATCGAGGGTGTTGATGGTCTTGGTATCGAGACGATTGAGCTAGAGCGAAAAGGTGTAAGTTACACTTACGATACCATGAAACTCTTGATTGAAAAGAACCCTGACGTTGATTATTATTTCATTATCGGTGCTGACATGGTGGATTATCTGCCAAAATGGTACAAGGTTGATGAACTTATCAAGATGGTCCAATTTGTCGGCGTTCAACGTCCAAAATACAAAGCAGGAACATCTTATCCTGTCATTTGGGTCGATGTGCCTATGATGGACATTTCATCAAGTTTGATTCGTCATCACTTTGAAACTGGATGTCGACCAAACTTTTTGACACCACCAGCTGTTATCGACTACATTGAGAAAGAAGGTCTTTATCGTGGCCTATGAGACATATACAGCGGGAATCGAACGAGCTGAGCTTTTAGATAAAGTTGCTGCAGTCATGAGCGAGAAACGCTTCAAGCATGTGCTTGGCGTGGAAAAATCAGCAATTGAGTTAGCTGAACGCTATGGCTATGACACTGAAAAAGCTGGACTTGCTGGCTTGATTCACGATTATGCCAAAGAACTTTCAGACCAAGAGTTTCTGGATTTGATTGACAAGTATAACCTTGACCCTGAGCTCAAAAAATGGGGTAATAATGTCTGGCATGGCATGGTCGGCATTTATAAGATTCAAGAAGATTTGGGCGTGACGGACAAGGAAATCTTGCGTAGTGTTGAGACTCATACCGTTGGTTCTGGTGAGATGTCGTTGCTTGATAAGATTATCTATGTCGCTGATTACATCGAGCCAGGTCGCCGTTTTCCCTTGGTGGAAGAAGCGCGCGTGATTGCCAAAGAATCGTTAGACAAGGCAGTTGCCTACGAGACTGTCCATACCGTTGAACACCTCGCTCACCAAGCCTTCCCAATCTTCCCACAAACCATTGAGACTTATAATGCGTATGTGAAATATTTGAAAGACTAGATATTTATAGAATTGAAAGAGGATTTATATTGACTAAAGAAGAACTTTTAGCTGTTGTTGTGAAAGCAGCTGATGAAAAACGTGCAGAAGACATGGTTGTCTTAGACCTTTATGGATTGACTAGTGTAACTGATTACTTTGTAGTGGTTAGCGCTATGAACACTCGTCAATTGGACGCTATTGCAGAAAATATCCGTGAAAAAGTTAAAGAAGCTGGTGGCGATGCTAGCCATGCTGAAGGTGACAGCCGTACTGGTTGGGTACTTCTTGACCTTAACGATGTTGTTGTTCACATCTTCTCAGAAGACGAACGTGAACACTACAACATTGAAAAACTTTGGCATGAAGCACCAATGGTTGACGTGTCAGAATACCTTGCTTAATTTTGCAGCATTATTCTTATAATCTGGGGCACTTGTCTCAGATTATTTCATTCTAAGAATGATAGAAGTTTGATAGGACAAAACAATGAACAAAAATTACGAAAAATTTGCAGCAGTTTATGATGCTATCATGGATGACAGCCTTTATGACAAGTGGACTGACTTTTCGCTCCGCCATTTTCCAAAAGACAAGAAAAAACTCTTGGAATTAGCCTGCGGAACTGGGATTCAGTCAGTACGTTTTGCTAAAGCTGGTTTTGACGTGACTGGGCTAGATTTGAGTGAAGACATGCTTGAAATCGCGAGAAAACGCGCAGAAGCAGCAGGTGAAGCTATCGAATTCAAACAAGGTAACATGCTTGATTTGTCGCAAGCTGGTAAATACGATTTGGTGACATGCTATTCAGATTCTATCTGCTACATGGCTGATGAAGTTGAAGTCGGTGACGTTTTCAAACAAGTCTACGATAGCTTAAATGACGGCGGTGTCTTTATCTTTGACGTGCACTCAACTTATAAAACTGATACTGTCTTTCCTGGCTACTCTTACCACGAAAATGCGGAAGAGTTTGCCATGGTATGGGACACGTACGCTGATGACGCACCGCACTCAGTTGTCCACGAATTGACTTTCTTCTTGCAAGACGAAGACGGACGCTTCACACGCTACGACGAAGTCCACGAAGAACGCACTTACGAAGTCTTGACTTACGACATCCTCTTGGAACAAGCAGGCTTCAAATCATTCAAACTCTACGCTGATTTCGAAGACAAAAAACCACGCAAAAAATCAGAACGCTGGTTCTTTGTGTGCCAGAAGTAGGCAGTAGCCCTAAGTTAGATTGTAAATTTTAGAAAAATATAAAGTTATAGTTTTTTTAAGGAGTATAGAAGATGTTTTGGATAGTAGTTATATTTATCATGATTCTTTTAATACGTTTTCGGAATGAATTAAGTTTAAAACAACAATTTAAAAATTGGGTGTCTGAATATAGTGATTTACATGACTATGATGAAGATAAGATAAGAAACATATTGAATGATATTGGTTCATCTTCGTTTTACTATTCTGGAGATAAAATACCATATGGAAGAGCTAAGTGGTTTATTATTGGAGACAAAAATTTTGAAAGAATAACGAATTCAATAGATGAATTGGAATATTTTGGCTTTACTCCAATTAGGAGTAAAGAAGAAGGGGAGTTTTTGGAATATGGAATGTTGTTAACGAAGGATGGGATTTATCACAGAATACAATTAAAAAATAGAGATAAATCAAGGGGGTACAAAAGAAAATATATTCGAAAATCAGATTTTTTTAAATTTGACGGATTATGGAAAGTTTCCAAAGAACAAGACGAAATTTTATTGTACTATCCAACCAAAGTTAAACAATTTAAATTTCCTATTGAAGAAGAAATCGATAATTTTGTCGTTCAATTAAGACGTTTAATTAGTACAGGTTATACAGCTGACTTGTATAATAATTTTATTGAACAAGAAGTAGAAGAATATATTACTAATCAAGATAGTATTAATATAACTGATAGAGGTACTCGTATTGGAAGTATTGTGGGACTAAATCGGACATTCGGTAATCACCTTAAAGATATTCAATTTAATGCAACTGCGAGTGCTAACCAAGCTCATGGTTATGCTGCAGAGCATGCTAATGATATGGTTGATAAGGTATTACATCCATTTAGGGAGGTTCATCAAGTCGGCCAGGACAATGCTAAAAATGGTGCTGACCGTAGAGTTGGGAGTCAATTTATCCAAACGAAATATTGTTCAAATGCTAGAAATACTATCAATGCTGCATTCGATAAACAGGCTGATGGAGGCATGTATCGATACCCCAATATGCAATTAGAGGTTCCTAGAGATCAATATAATGATGCTATTAAATTGATGAAGAACAAGATTAGAGATGGTAAAGTTTCAGGTCATACCGATCCGAATGATGCATACAAAATTGTTAAAAAAGGTCATGTGACTTATAATGAAGCTAAACTGATTGCTAAGGGGGGGAATTTAACCTCTATAAAGTATGATGTTCTGGATGGTGCTATTCAATCTTTACCTGTTGCTGGAATTAGTTTTGTCATTGTTTTTGCACAAGCTAAGTGGGCGGGTAATTCTATTGAAAAGTCAGCTAAATTAGCTTTTAAGAGCAGTGTGAAAACTATGTTTACTGGGACCATGATTTATGCAGGGTCACAGCAAATAGGTAAAGTTGTTACAGCAAAAATAGTAAATATGACTGGTAAACAGATTGCTGCTGAAACCGTCGCACGTGGCGCAGCAGGTGTAATTTCTGTTGGTATTGTTATGGGACCAGATGTTTTTTATGCTCTGACAGGGAGGATTTCAAAGCAGCAATTATTGAAGAATTCTGCAGTTGCTGGTAGTGGGGTACTTGGTGCTGCAGCATTAGGAACAGTGGTCCCTGGTTTAGGTGTAGCTGTAGTAGGCGCTACAGGAGCAACAATTGGGGCAAAAAAGATTCTTGATCATTTTATCGAAGATGATAGGGTAGAAATGTTTGCTATACTTAAAGAAGAATTTATGGATGTAGTTATGTCTATTCCACTTTCTGAGGAGGAATTTTCTCAGGTTCAAGAGGCAATTTTTGATAAAGATTTAGGCAAGAAACTCCGAGAAATGTTTAAAAACAAACAATCAATGATTAATCGAAAATACACGAGAGAAGTTCTGGTAGAAGAACAAGTCTTAAATGTTATTGCCAATCGTCCAAAAATAGATGAAAATTCAGTATTAGAAGCAGTCAACTATATTGAAAATGGTTTTGCTATTCAATAAAGAAAACAAATCTAAGTAGGAGAAAAGACGATAAAATCTAGGAATCTGATTAAAAATTTTTATTATATGTGAGGTACTTCATGACTATCACTGGTATCGTTGCTGAATTTAATCCTTTTCATAATGGGCATCGTTATTTGTTGTCGCAGGCTGAAGGGGTCAAGATTGTTGCCATGTCTGGGAATTTTGTCCAACGTGGTGAGCCTGCGGTTGTGGACAAATGGACGCGCGCGGAAATGGCTCTGAAATGCGGTGCTGATTTGGTGGTTGAGCTGCCATTTTTGGTGGCTGTTCAGTCAGCGGACTACTTTGCACAGGGGGCGGTGGACATTTTAGAGCGTCTTGGTGTGGATAACTTGGCATTTGGGACAGAAGAAAATCTGGATTATCAACACTTTTCACAGATTTATGCGGATAATCAACAGAAAATGGTGGATTACTTGCAAAATTTACCAGATAATTTGTCTTATCCACAGAAAACGCAGAAAATGTGGGAGACATTTGCTGGTGTCAACTTCACAGGTAACACGCCAAATCATATTTTAGGGCTTTCTTATGCCAAAGCTTGCGCAGGAAAATCAATCAAGCTTAGCCCAATCATGCGTCAGGGAGCAGGTTATCACTCACTAGACACCGATGTGGCTTTTGCTTCCGCGACAAATCTGCGTATCCACAGGCAAGACAAGGATTTTGTGGATAAATTCATGCCGCAAGCTGACCTTTTTCTAGGCGCCCCTCAAGTGACTTGGGAGAATTATTTCCAATTGCTCAAGTACCAAATCGTGACCAACCCTGATTTGACAGGGATTTTCCAGGTAAATGAAGAGTTAGCCAGCCGTATCCGCTCTGCTATTCGGAGCGTAGCGACTGTGGACGAATTGGTGGATAAAGTCGCCACAAAACGCTACACGAAGGCTCGAATCCGTCGCATTTTGACTTACATTTTGGTCGGAGCTGTGGAAAAACCATTGCCAGAAGCGGTACATGTGCTTGGATTTACCGAAAAAGGGCAAAAACACCTTAAAACGGTGAAAAAGTCTGTGGATATCGTCGCTCGAATCGGTGCAAAACCGTGGGATGCGGTGACGCAACAAGCTGACCAAGTCTATCAGCTTGGAAATCCACAACTTCAAGAACAAACTTGGGGAAAAGTTCCAGTGAGAATTGATAAGTAAACGTTTGCAAACAAAAAACTTCATTTTTTCTCTTGACCCTAACGTAACGTTATAGCCTATACTTATCATCGAGAGGAGCTAGTACATGAAAACAGTAAAAGAGATGAGTCAGATATCAGGCATTAGCGTGCGAACGTTGCATTATTATGATCAGATTGGTCTTTTAACTCCCTCTTTTATTGGGGAAAATGGCTATCGCTTTTATGATATGGACGCATTTGAACGCTTGCAAGAAATTCTTCTGTTTCGTGAGCTAGAATTTCCTCTTAAAAAAATAAAGGAAATCCTGTCGGACCCAAGCTATGACAAAGAAGAAGCTTTATGCGAGCAGATAAAATGGCTCGAATTGAAAAAAGAGCATTTGGAAAAAGTTATTTGTCAAGCCAAGTCCTTGCAGGAAAATGGAGGAAACATGATGACATTTACGGCTTACGACAAGTCAGAGTTGGAAGCTTTTCAAAGAGAAGCTAAAGAACGTTGGGGAACAACGGAAGCTTATCAAGCATTTGAAAAAAATCCACAGACTGATTTTTCGGTCATTACGGAAGAAATGGCAGCGATAATGAAAGCCTTTGCGAAGCTAAAAGAGCATTCTCTTTCTGATAGCAAGGTTCAAAAACAAGTTGAAACTTTACAAAGCTATATTAGTGAGCATTTTTACCCATGTGATATGGAGATTTTGTCAGGTCTGGGGCAAATGTATATTGCGGATAATCGTTTCACAGCTTTTATCGATAAAACGGCAGGTCAAGGGACAGCTAGTTTTGTCAGCTCTGCCATTGCAGAATATGTTAGAAATAATGGATAATTTATCAGTAGCCCAAGCTTTTTAAAAGCTTGGCTTTTCATTTTCTAAAAAATGGATTTAATTAGAGAAGAATGAAAGTAGCATTATAACAGCAATAATGTAATAAAACACCATCCCCATTTTACACAGCCTTGTCAAAGTGCTATAATAAAAAGGATTACGAATTTAGCTTTTGCTAGTTCAGTAGTTTGATATTTGGCTATTTTGTAGTCAATCATTAATTATGCTAAAACAAATAATAATCTTTACAAAGGAGAATACCCATGGGACGTAAGTGGGCCAATATTGTTGCCAAAAAAACTGCCAAAGATGGTGCTAACTCAAAAGTTTACGCTAAATTTGGTGTTGAAATCTATGTTGCTGCTAAAAAAGGTGAACCAGATCCAGAATCAAACTCAGCTTTGAAATTTGTACTTGAACGTGCAAAACAAGCGCAAGTACCAAAACACGTTATCGACCGCGCTATCGATAAAGCAAAAGGTAATACAGACGAAACTTTCGTTGAAGGTCGTTACGAAGGATTTGGACCAAACGGTTCAATGATTATCGTTGATACTTTGACAAGTAACGTTAACCGTACTGCTGCTAACTTGCGTACTGCATTTGGTAAAAACGGTGGTAACATGGGAGCATCTGGTTCAGTTTCTTACATGTTCGACAAAAAAGGTGTTATTGTCTTTGACGGTGACGATGCAGACAGCATTTTTGAACAATTGCTAGAAGCTGACGTTGATGTTGAAGACGTTGAAGCAGAAGACGGTGTTGTTACTGTCTACACAGCTCCAACTGACCTTCACAAAGGTATCGAAGCTTTGCGTGCTAACGGTATTGAAGAATTCAAAGTTACTGAACTTGAAATGATTCCTCAATCAGAAGTGACACTTGAAGGTGAAGACCTTGAAACATTTGAAAAACTTGTTGACGCTCTTGAAGATGACGAAGACGTTCAAAAAGTTTACCACAACGTATCTGATTTCTAATCTGATAGTATAAAAAAGAGGACATTCAGTCGAAAGACTGGGTGTCTTTTTTGGTTATAGCTAAAGCCTATCTCCATGATAAAAAATAACTATTTGTAATCTTTGGGGATTTGGTTTACAATATTTCTAACTTAGAAAGTGGCTTCTAATAATTGATAGAAAGTGGGGTGCTTGTATGGAGAAAGTTGTTGTTGGCATTTCGGGAAATATCAAAGAACTTCCAGCACGGTCTGGTTTGCCATATGATATGGTGTCAAGACGTTTATCTGACGGGGTCAAGGAAGCTGGGGGACTTCCGATTGTCATTCCTGTTGCTAGTCCAGACTTGGCTAAAGATTACATCGACATGATTGATAAACTAATCCTATCAGGTGGTCAAAACGTAACTCCTGAGTTTTATGGTGAAAGAAAATCAATTGACAGTGATGATTATAGCTTGGAACGTGATAAATTTGAACTGGCTTTGATTAAAGAAGCTTTGAAGCAAAAGAAACCAATTTTCGCAGTTTGCCGCGGTATGCAATTGCTTAATGTTGCTTTGGGTGGAACCTTGAACCAAAAGGTTGAACACCACTGGCAAAAAGAGTTTTCAGGGACATCACAAGAAGTGGAGATTCTACCAAATAGCCGTGTTAGTAAGTTAGTTGCTAATGGTGCTTGGGTTAATTCTTTCCACCAACAAAGTGTGAAAGAGTTGGCACCAAGTTTGGTTGCAACAGCACGTGACCCACGTGACGGCACAATTGAAGCTTATGAAAGTAAGGATGGAGCACCCATTTTAGGCTTCCAATGGCATCCAGAATTACTGTTAGAAAAAGCAGAAAGCCGGAAGATTTTTGACTATTTAGTACAGCAACTGTAGTTTTAGTGGAGTTTGAGGTACGAAAATGAAAAAAAGTTTATTAGGATTAACTATTTTATTAAGTGCAGGACTGACAGTTCATGTTGAGGCAGCTGATCAGAAAGCTGTCGTTGCCACAGCAGGGGATATCAAACCTTTTTCTTATCAAAATACTAAAGGTCAACTGACTGGCTATGATATTCAAGTAATCAAATCAGCTAGTAAGTATATTGATGGCTATGATATTAGTTTTAAAAAGACTGCTTGGGATTCCATTTTTGTCGGGCTCGATAGTGAAATTTACCAAGTGGCTGCCAATAATCTGTCTTACACGAAAGAACGTGCAAGCAAATATCTTTATTCTGTACCAATTGCCAAAAATCCGCTGGTGCTAGTCACTAAGGATGGTTCTGACATTAAGTCACTTGATGATATTGCTGGTAAGGTCACCCAAGATGATACGGGAACATCAACAGCAAAATTTGTCGATGATTGGAATAAGAAACACAGTGATTCGCCATCAACAATTGATTATTCAGGTGAGGACGTTACAAAACGCTTATTAGACTTGGATAGCGGAGAATTTGATTATTTAATCTTTGATAAAATTTCCGTTGAGACGATTATCAAGCAAAAGAAACTCGACTTGACTGTTACTGATTTAAAAACAGATGACAATCCAAATAATTATATTATTTTCTCAAGTGACAGTGAGAAGTTACAAGGAGAATTTAACAAGGCGGTTAAAAAACTTTATGATAATGGCACTTTAGAAAAATTGAGCCAGAAATATCTAGGTGGTAGTTATTTACCAGAAAAGTCGGCAGTAGAGGCAAATAAATGACAAAAGATTTTTACACAAAATTAGCAGAGATTCGTCATCATATTCATGCGCATCCTGAGGTTTCGGAGAATGAATTTGAGACGACAGCCTTTTTGAAAGAATACATTTCAAATTTAGGGATTCGTATTCTTGAAACAGATTTACCAACGGGTTTTATTGCCGAAATTGGGCATGGTAAGCCCGTTATTGCTTTGCGTGCAGATATTGATGCTCTACCAATCAAGGAGCGAAATACCTTTGATTATGCCAGCCAGAACGGCGCTATGCACGCCTGTGGGCATGATTTTCACCAGACTAGTCTTTTAGGCGCTGCTGAGATTTTAAAAGCAAAAGAAGAGCAGCTAAAAGGAACTGTGCGCTTGATTTTTCAGCCAGCTGAAGAAGTGTCAGTAGGTGCGTATCAAGTGATTGAAAATGGCGGTCTTAAGGATGTTTCAGCTATTATCGGCTACCATAATTATCCTCATTTGAAACCTGGAGAAATCGGACTTCGCTCAAAAGCTATCATGGCAGCCGTCGATAAGTTCAAAGTCACTGTTAGTGGGGTGAGCGGGCATGCTGCGCGTCCAGATTTTGGGACAGATACGGTCTTAGCCATTACAACTATTGTCAATAATCTTCAGGCGATTGTCAGCCGTACGGTATCGCCTTTTGAGCCTGCAGTCTTGTCAGTGACACACATTGATGTGGGCAGCGCGTGGAATGTCATGCCAGAATCAGGTTATTTTGAAGGGACAATGCGCTCATTTTCTGCGGAGACACGTCAGCATTTGCGTGAGTCATTTACTAAAATTATCGAAAATACAGCTGACCAATTTGCGGCTCAAGTATCGATTGAATGGGGCAAAACGCCGACATTAACTTTTAATGATGAAGAGTTAACCCCCTTAATTGCTAAAAATTCTGAGCGATTTGCCAAGGTTTTAGAAGTTGAACCTCTGACCATTGGTGAGGACTTTGCGGCTTATCAAGAGAAGATTCCAGGTGTTTTCGCTTTGATTGGAAGTAATGGCGATGAAAATGCGGCAGGGCTTCACCAAGATACTTTTACGGTCAAAGACGAAGCACTCAAAACAGCCGTGCAGTATTTTGTTGAGAATGCTCTTTATTTGCTAGATTATTTTGCAAAGGGAAAAGACTAGCTGGGTGATAAGATTTCTTTATCGCGGTGATAGAATTTAAGTATTTGTTAAGAAGTCGCTTGGATGTTAAGATGTAAGCAACTCTTAAAGAAGGTAGGAAACGATATGACGATTATGAAAAAAATGCTAGGAATAACAGGACTAGCTCTCGTCTCAGCAACGCTTCTTGCAGCTTGCTCATCAAAGTCATCATCAGATGCATCATCTGATAAGAAAGAGCTGACTTTTGCGACAGTTGGAACGACAGCACCTTTCTCTTACGAAGAATCAGGTAAACTAACTGGTTATGATATCGAGGTGGCAAAAGCTGTCTTCAAAGATTCTGATAAGTACAAAGTGACTTTCAAGAAGACAGAGTGGTCATCTATTTTCACAGGACTTGATTCTGGGAAATATCAGCTTGGCGGCAACAATATCAGTTATACCAAAGAACGTTCAGCAAAATACCTTTATTCTTATCCAATCGGGTCAACACCATCAGTTTTGGTAGTGCCAAAAGACTCAGATATTGCTTCATACGATGATATTGCTGGACATTCTACGCAGGTTGTCCAAGGAACAACAACAGCAGCACAGCTTGAAAAATTTAACACTGAAAATAGCAGCAAACCTGTTGACCTCAACTACACTAACGAAAACATTACTCAAGTTTTGACAAATCTGAATGATGGTAAGTTTGATTTCAAGATTTTTGATGCTCCTACGGTAAATACCATTATTAAAAATCAAAAATTGAATAATTTGAAAACTATCGAGTTGAAATCTGATGAACAACCATTCATTTATTTCATTCTTGGGCAAGATCAAAAAGATTTGCAAAGCTTTGTTAATAAACGTTTGAAGACCTTGCAAAAGGATGGGACTTTGTCAGACTTGTCACAGAAATATCTTGGCGGAGATTATGTCCCAAACGCGAAAGAGTTGACGGTTCCATCAGAAAAATAATTTAGTTATAGTTTAAAACTATAGCTAAACCTTGATTTTAACAATTTGAAACCTATAACCAAATAGGATAGAATTAAATCACGAGTTAAAGGAGAGAGGAAATAGATATGAAATTAAAAAAATTACTTGGATTGGCTAGCGTAGCTCTTGCCTCAACACTTTTATTGGCAGCATGTGGTGGTTCAAAATCAGCTTCAAATGATTCAAAACTTAAAGTTGGTATCATGACTTTGGATGATGCAACTGAACCACTTTGGGATAAAGTCAAAGAATTGGCTAAAGACAAAGGCGTGGAAATCGAATTGGTTGAGTTCACTGATTACAACCAACCAAACGAAGCTCTTCAAAATGGTGAAGTTGACGTCAATGCCTTCCAACACAAATATTTTTTGAACAACTGGAACTCTGAAAACAAAGGAACTTTGGTAGAAGCCGCTGACACACTTCTTAGCCCAATCCGTATCTTCTCAGGTACAGAAAATGGCAAAGCTAAATACACTGATGTCAAAGACATTCCTAACAAAGCAACTATCTCAGTTCCAAATGATGCTTCAAACGAAAGCCGTGCTCTTTACCTTCTTCAATCAGCAGGTTTGATTAAATTGGACGTTAATGGTGATGAATTAGCAACAATCAAAAACATTTCATCAAATCCTAAAGATTTAGATATCAAAGAAGTTGATGCTGCACAAACGGCTTCAACATTGTCATCAGTCGATGCCGCTATCGTTAACAACTCTTACGCTCAAGCAGCAAAAGTTGATTACAAAACAACACTTTACAAAGAAGCAGTTGACAAAAACTCAGATCAATGGGTCAACGTTATTGCAGCTCAAAAAGATTGGAAGAAATCTGACAAAGCTAAAGCTATCAAGACTTTGATTTCAGTTTACCAAACTGACGAAGTTGGTAAAGTCATCCAAGATGCTTCAAATAACGTTGATATCCCAGCATGGAAGGGTGCAAAAGTTTCTTCTAAAGACTAAAGGATTTTATTGAAGATTTAGAGCTGGCGTGTGTGAAACACGCCATTCTCTATTTTTAAAAACAACAGAATATGGTAGAATATGATGTTGGAAAGTTTTGAAAATTGTTTTAAAATGATAGAATTGATAAAACAATAAGTGAGTAAATCTTGAGGAGTTGAGTAAGAGTTATGACAAAACCGATTATTAATTTAGAGCATATCGATATTACTTTTCGCCAGAAAAAACGTGTGATTGAAGCGGTAAAAGATGTTTCAATTGCGATTAATAAAGGCGATATTTATGGAATTGTTGGGTATTCTGGTGCCGGAAAATCAACTTTGGTACGTACGATTAATTTGTTACAAGCCCCAACAGCAGGAAAAATCACAATTGGTGATGATGTGACATTTGCGGATGGAAAAGTTCAATTAAAAGGAGCTGCCCTTCGTCAAAAACGTCAAAAAATTGGGATGATTTTCCAACACTTTAATTTGATGGCACAAAAAACAGCGCGCCAAAATGTAGCATTTGCTCTTCGTCATTCAAAATTAAGCAAAGAAGAAAAAGATCAAAAAGTTGCTGAATTGTTGGAATTGGTAGGTCTAGCCGATCGAGCTGAAAACTATCCATCACAATTATCAGGTGGTCAAAAACAACGTGTGGCGATTGCGCGTGCGCTTGCTAATGACCCAGAAATTTTGATTTCTGATGAATCAACATCAGCTCTTGACCCAAAAACAACCAAACAAATTTTGGCGCTATTGCAAGAATTGAACCAAAAACTTGGTTTGACAGTGGTTATGATTACTCACGAAATGCAAATTGTGAAAGACATCTGCCACCGTGTCGCTGTCATGCAAAATGGTCGCTTGATTGAAGAAGGATCAGTTCTAGACATCTTCTCAAATCCTAAAGAACCATTAACACAAGAATTTATTAAAACAGCAACTGGTATTGAAGATGCCTTGGTTAAAATTGAAAAACAAGCTATTGTACAAAATCTGCCAAAAGATGATTTGCTTGTTCAATTGAAGTATGCTGGAACATCAACTGATGAACCAATTCTTAACCAAATCTACAAACAATTCGAAGTTACAGCTAATATTCTTTACGGAAATATTGAAATTCTTGATGATACACCAGTTGGTGAGATGATTGTTGTCTTGTCTGGTGAAGCCTTTGCACTGGCGGGTGCGCAAGAAGCTATTGTTGCTGCTGGAATCGAATTAACAGTATTGAAACGAGGTGCCTAAATGATTGAATGGATTTCTACAAATATGCCTGATGTTTACCGCATTGGCTGGGAAGGGACAAATTCTTGGTCAGATGCCTTTTCAGCGACTATTTACATGACAGGTTGGTCTTTTGTCATTGGTGGTCTTTTAGGACTTGTTATGGGCTTGTTTTTGGTTCTAACAGGACCAAATGGCGTTTTGAGCAATCGTTTTGGTTTTAAAGTTTTGGATATTTTCACGTCAATTGTGCGTGCCATTCCATTTATTATCTTGCTTGCGATTTTAAAAGGTTTCACTTACGCTCTTGTTGGAACTAACCTTGGTAAAACAGCGGCTTTGATTCCTTTGTCTGCGGCAACCTTTGCCTTTTATGCTCGCCAAGTTCAAGTAGTCTTTTCTGAAATGGACAAGGGAGTTATCGAAGCGGCACAAGCTTCAGGTGCGACACTTTGGGATATTATCAAGATTTACCTTAGCGAAGGTTTGCCAGAATTGATTCGTGTGTCAACTGTGACTCTTATCTCACTCATCGGTGAAACAGCAATGGCTGGTGCCATCGGTGCTGGTGGTCTTGGTTATATTGCTATTTACTACGGATACAACCGTTCAGCAACGGATGTCACAATTATCGCGACACTATGTATTTTGGTTCTTGTCTTTATCATCCAATTTGTCGGTGATTTCTTAACTAAAAAACTTAGTCATAAATAAATCTAAAAAAGAGGCTCACATTTGTGAGTCTCTTTTTAGATTAACTTTTTAAGGTTTTTCAGGGAGATTTTTGAAATCTATTTTTTCTAATTGCTGGTCCATATCCTCAATCAGGTTTGCTAGGTTAATGGCTTTTAGAGAGGCATTGAAACTTTCTTGAATCTTGTCAATGCGTGGTTGAAGAACTGAATTAACCACACGACCAACAGGACAATTTGGATTGGTATCATCACTAGCTTTGAAAATAGGTTTATTTTTGTCTTCGACGGCTTGGAAGATATCCCAAAGTGTTAGTTCTTCAGGTTTCTTTGTTAAATGAGCTCCACCAACACCAGCTTCGA
Source organism: Streptococcus ruminicola (assembly GCF_011387195.1). NCBI lineage: Bacteria > Bacillati > Bacillota > Bacilli > Lactobacillales > Streptococcaceae > Streptococcus > Streptococcus ruminicola. The sequence continues at coordinate 497,950 of NZ_CP046919.1, read as the reverse complement.
CTTTGACTAAGTCAGCTTTTTGCAATTTTCCTAGTAAGTTACGCACAATAACAGGGTTAGTCTGGATACTTTTAGCTAGAAAAGTAGAAGTTACTTTTGCTTCATTTTCAAAATGATAAATGGCTAACAGAATATGAACGGAAGTTGCTAGTCGAGTTGAATAGGGCATTTTTTCTCCTTATGGGAATTTAGTTAAGCTTATTATAGCATATTTGAGTTGTCATTAAAAAAGTTACAACTTTTTGTTGTAACTCTTGACATTACATCGGGATAAAGGTATATTAAAAGTGTAGTTGTAACAAAAGGTGTTACAGCGAAGAAAATAATTTTTTCGGAGGAATTCTTATGAAAATTGCAGTCGTTGCCGCAAATGGTAAAGCAGGTCGATTAATTGTTGAAGAAGCTCTTAATCGTGGCCATGATGTCACAGCAGTTGTTCGTAGTTCAAATAAATCAAAAGCTCAAAAAGTTATTGAAAAGGACTTATTTGACTTAACAAAAGAAGATTTGGCAGGGTTTGATGTTGTGGTTGATGCTGTTGGATATTGGAAAGAAGACCAGCTTCATCTTCACAGCGATTCACAAAAACATTTGGCTGATTTGCTTTCAGGTACTGACACACGTTTGATGATTGTCGGTGGTGCAGGAAGTCTTTATGTTAACCCAGAGCACACGGTGCAATTGGTTGACACACCAGAATTTCCAGAAGCTTTTAGACCACTTGCTAGTGCTCAACGTCAGTCCTTAGCAGAAATCCGTGAACGTCATGATGTCAAATGGACTTTCATCAGTCCAGCAATTAATTTCCAAGCAGATGGTAAACGTACAGGAGAATACATTCTTGCTGGTGAAGAATTGACATTCAATGAAAAAGGTGAAAGTGCTATTAGCTATGTGGATTATGCTCTTGGATTTGTTGATGAGATTGAAAATGCCAAACACATTCAAGAACGTATTAGTTTACTTGGAAAATAAACAACAAAAAAGCCAACCCTCGTTATGAAGGTTGGTTTTGCTATTATTAAGCTTTTTTAGTCTTGTGTAGGATAAATCCAACAATGAATCCAACGATGGCAAAGCTAATCCATTCAAGTGAGAACTGTCCAAGTGGAACGAATCCATTGAAGAAATTAACAAGGCTTGCTGGTAGGCTGAAAAGTCCAGTCATTTTAGCAAGTGTTGAGAGGGCATCGTAAAGAGCTGGGATAGCTGCAAAACCAATTGTAATTTGGTAAACGATGCGATCTTTCTTGAAGAATTTTGATAGCAAGGCTAAGAAGATAATAACGACTGTTAATGGATAGAGCAAGTAAAGTACTGGAAGTGACCACTTAATCAATTCAGAAAGACCACCGAAGTAGAAGAATAATGCAATCAAAGTGAAGAGAGTTGCCCAAGTAACGTGAGAAACTTTTGGTTGCAATTTGTGGAAGTACTCTGCACAGGCAGTAATCAAACCAGTTGCTGTTGTTAAGCAAGCAAGGAAAATAGCTGCAGCAAGGATGATTTGTCCGATACTTCCAAGATAGAAGTGAGCTGCTTGTCCAAGGATGTTACCACCATCGATTGCTTCACCTTTAAACATAAAGTGTCCGTTTGCAAAATCAAAGAGATTTTGTGATGAAGCTCCGATACGAGCTACAAAGATATAAATAAGAGCAAGTAGTACAGTAGCGATTAATCCTGATTTGAAAGTAAGTGTAGCAACTTCCGCTTTTCCTTTTGCTCCGTGTGATTTGCTAGCGTCGATAACGATAATGGCAAAGGCTAGTGAAGCAAGGGCATCCATTGTTCCATAACCTTGAATGAGTCCCGCAACAAATGGAACATCTTTAAAGGCATTACTGATATCATTGGCAGCGTTGTAAGCTGTTCCGATATCACCAGCTGGTTTTACAAATGAAGCTACGACTAAAATTGCGATGATAATCAAAAGTGCAGGTGTTAGGTATTTCCCAATACGGTCTGCGATTTTATTTGGTTTAATCGCTAAGAAGTAAGAAATACCAAAGAAAACCAAACCGTAGACTACTTTAGCAATCAGATTGTCACCAAAGATAGGTTCAATACCGATTGAAAATGAAGTAGCACCCGTTCTTGGAATGGCAAAGAATGGCCCGATTGATAAGTAAAGTGCGATTGAAAATAGCAAAGCATAGTGACGAGAAACTGGACGTGCAAAATCTTCAATATCACTCGCACCTGAATAGGCTACTGCGACTACCCCTAAAAGCGGAAGAGTCACACCAGTTAAACAGAAACCAAGAATGGCTAATGCAAGGTTACTACCAGAATATATCCCTAAAAAGGCGGGATAAATCAGATTACCTGCCCCAAAGAATAAAGCAAATAACATGAAACCGATGATAATATAGATATTTTTGACAGGTTTCATTAATGTCCTCCTAATAAACAAACAAGATGATATTTTGCTTAGTTAAACTCTCTCATTAAGCAAAATAATGTGCAGCTTATTATATCGAACTCCATTTCTAACGTCAATAGAAGAAAATCGCTGTTTTTTTGCTAAAAAGCTGACATTTCTTGTCATATCAAGGATAAGCCATGTTAGAAATAATCACAAAATTTTCAAAAAATTGAAAAAAACCATTTTTAAAGCGCTGTCATGGCATAAAAACTCCCATTATTCGTTTGACGAAGCGCTTGTTTTATATTATGATTAAAAACGTTAATATTTTTTTGAGGAGCTACCATGAAACGATTTATTAATGTTTGGAATAGAACTAGTCTCATCAAACGAATCATCATTGGTGTTATTCTTGGATTTATTTTAGGAATGACTCTTCCTAAGGTTTCAGCTATTGGTATCCTAGGTGATTTGTTCGTTGGTGGGCTTAAAGCGGTAGCGCCATTACTTGTCTTTGTTTTGGTTGCTAGTGCATTGTCACAAAATGAAAAGGGACAAAAGACCAATATGTCAACGATTATTGGACTTTATCTTGTTGGGACCTTAGCAGCTGCCCTAGTAGCAGTTGTGGTGAATTACCTTTTCCCAATCACTCTGACCTTGGATACTGCCACGCAACCAAAATTGTCATCTCCGGAAGGAGTTGGGCAAGTTTTCCACAGTCTTCTACTAAAAATGGTTGATAACCCAATTAATGCATTGGGAACAGCTAACTATATCGGTGTATTGACTTGGGCTGTTATCTTTGGTCTTGCTTTTAGAAATTCAAATAAAGAAACGAAAGAGCTTTTACAAACCATCGCTGATGTTACGTCACAAGTGGTTCGTTGGATTATTAATTTAGCACCATTTGGTATTTTAGGCCTTGTCTTTAAGACAATCTCAGATAACGGGGTTAAGATTTTAGCAAACTATGGTTTCTTGATTTTAGCTCTTGTGGGGACAATGCTTTTTGTAGCTTTAGTAATTAATCCGTTTATTGCTTTTCTCTTCATGCGTAAAAATCCATACCCATTGGTTTTCCGTTGCTTGAAAGATTCTGGTTTGACAGCTTTCTTTACACGAAGTTCAGCTGCTAACATTCCAGTTAACATGAAACTTTGTGAAGACTTAGGTTTGGATGAAGATACTTATAAAGTATCAATCCCACTTGGAGCAACTATCAATATGGGTGGTGCTGCCATTACAATCAACGTCTTGACGCTTGCTGCGGTTAATACGCTAGGCATTCACGTCGATTTTCCAACAGCTTTCTTGCTAAGTGTCTTGTCTGCAGTATCAGCTTGCGGTGCATCTGGTGTTACTGGAGGCTCACTTCTTCTAGTACCAGTTGCATGTAGCTTGTTTGGTATTTCAAACGACCTTGCAATGCAAGTAGTTGGTGTCGGATTTATTGTTGGGGTTGTTCAAGACTCATGTGAAACAGCCCTAAACTCTTCAACAGATGTTCTCTTTACAGCAGTTGCTGAAAAATCTGTTTGGGGTAAAAAGAAAAAAGTTAATTAATACTAGATAGCTGGGCGAAAGCTCGGCTATTTTTTATATAAAGCCCTTTTATGACTAGTTCAAACAAATAAGCGTCTTTAAAATGTCCTTTATTTGTGGTAAAATAAAACGGCGTTAAAATAAGGTTTCTAAAGCATTATACTTAGAAAAATAGATAAGTTTATTATAAAGGAGAATAAGTCATGAAAAATAATTCAATCAAGACTGTTGTGGCTACAGGGATTGGTGCTGCACTGTTTATTATCATCGGAACATTGGTTAATATTCCAACACCAATTCCAAATACAAATCTTCAATTGCAATACGCAGTGGTTGCTCTATTTGCCGTTGTTTATGGTCCAACTGTTGGATTCTTTTCTGGCTTTATCGGACATGCTTTGAAAGACGCTCTTCAATATGGTTCACCATGGTGGACATGGGTCCTTGTGAGTGGTTTGATTGGTCTAGCTATAGGACTTGTGGCTAAAAAAATCAAGATTGAAAAAGGTCAATTAACTGAAAAAGATTTGGTATGGTTTAACAGTGCACAAATCCTAGCTAATGTTATTGGTTGGGGCATCATTGCACCGTATGGTGACATTTTGATTTATAGTGAACCAGCAAGTAAAGTCTTTACTCAAGGTATTCTATCAGCTGCTATTAATAGCTTGACAATTGCTATTGGTGGGTCATTGCTTTTAGCTGTCTACTCAAAAACACGTACACAATCAGGTAGTCTAACAAAAGATTAATTTTTTTGAAAAGCAGGGCTAGGAGTTCTGTTTTGGCTATCACATAGCATTCTAGTATTATGCAGGCTCGCATGCGAGCCGTTTTTAACGGGGTAGGATGACAAGGTTATCCTACTCTTAATCATTTTTTAGGAGAAGATTCATGGAGCCCCTTATTCAGTTTAAGGATTTCACTTTTAAATATGATGCTCAAGCAGAGCCGACCTTAAAATCCCTTAATCTATCTATTGAGAAAGGGCAGAAGGTCTTGATTGTTGGACCGTCGGGATCAGGAAAATCAACCATTGGACAGTGTTTAAATGGGATTATTCCAAACATTAATCATGGTGAAAAAAGAGGTCAATTGACCATTGCAGGCAAGGATGCTTTTGATTTGTCGATTTATGACAAATCGCATCTTGTGTCTACGGTCTTGCAAGACCCAGATGGCCAGTTTATTGGCCTAACAGTGGCAGAGGATTTAGCATTTGCGCTTGAAAATGACTGTCTTCCGTTGGATCAAATGACTGACAAGATCAATTATTGGGCTAATAAGCTCGATTTAACGGCATTCCTAGATAGCCGTCCACAGGATTTATCGGGTGGTCAGAAACAGCGTGTGAGCTTAGCAGGTGTTTTGATTGATGAAAGTCCGATTTTGCTTTTTGATGAACCACTAGCTAATTTAGATCCTAAATCTGGGCAAGAAACGATTGAACTGATTGATCGTATTCACCAAGAAGGGCAAACGACAACGATTATTATTGAACACCGTCTTGAGGATGTGCTTTATCGTCAGGTGGATAAAGTTATTTTGATTAATGATGGTCAGATATTATTTGATGGGCATCCAGATGATCTTCTAAAGACTAACTTGTTGGTTGAAAATGGAATTCGTGAGCCTCTTTATGTGACAGCTTTGAAAGATTTAAATGTCGATGTGACCAAAGCAGAGCATTTGTCAGATTTAAGTCAGTTAGATTTATCGGATATTACCGTGGCTGGTTTAAGTCAATCAGCAAATACAGTGCCAAAGGACCCTATTTTAGAAGTGAAGCAGCTAAAGTTTAGTTATCAGGAAAATCAACCGATTTTAAAAGATATTAGCTTTGCTATTCATAAAGGTGAACGTATTGCCATTGTTGGGAAAAATGGTGCAGGAAAATCAACCTTAGCCAAAGCTCTTTGCCAATTCATCAAAACTACAGCAGGTGATATTTGCTACCAAGGACAATCAATCATGGAAGATTCTATCAAAGAACGCGCTGAGAAAATCGGCTACGTCCTTCAAAATCCAAATCAGATGATTAGTCAAACTATGATTTTTGATGAGGTTGCATTAGGTCTTCGCTTGCGTGGGGTGAATGAGCAAGAAGTTGAAAAACGTGTTCTTGAGACCTTAAAAGTTTGTGGTTTGTATGAATTTAGAAAATGGCCGATTTCAGCTTTATCATTTGGACAGAAGAAACGTGTGACCATTGCTTCTGTTTTGGTTATGAATCCAGAGATTATTTTATTGGATGAGCCAACAGCTGGGCAAGATAAACGCCATTACACTGAAATCATGACGTTTCTCAATCAGCTAAACAAAGCTGGACACACTATTATCATGATTACGCATGATATGCAGCTGATGTTAGAGTATTCAGACCGTAGTATTGTGGTGAGCGATGGGAAAATCATTGCAGATTGTTCTCCAGTTGCCCTTTTTAGTCAAGCCGAAGTATTGGAAAAAGCTAATCTGAAAAAAACAAGTCTTTTTGACTTGGCTGAAAAAATCGGTATTAACCCGATTGATTTGACGCATTATTATATTAAACAGCAAGGAGGATGCAATGGCTAATCATTTTATTGGTTATCAAAATGGTCAAGGCTTCCTATACCACTTATCTGGAGCTAGTAAATTAATCTTCTTCATCTTGGTATCAGTAGCTTGCATGACAACTTATGACACACGCTTGATTGCACTTGTTGCTGTGACTTCGCTTTTGTTATTTAAATTGGCAAATATCCGCTGGAAACAAGTATCGTTTGTGATTAAGTTCATTGGCTTCTTTGCGCTTTTGAATGTGATAATGGTCTATTTATTTGAACCAAGTTATGGTGAGAGTATATACGGTGCTAAAACGGTCTTATGGCAAGGTTACGGTCGTTTCTATCTAACTAGTCAGGAATTATTTTATCTCTTTAATTTGGCCTTAAAATACTTCTGTACAGTGCCTTTAGCAGTTCTATTTTTGATGACAACGCACCCTAGTCAATTTGCTTCAAGCCTTAATCAAATTGGTGTTCCTTATAAGGTGGCTTATGCCGTTAGTTTAACACTACGCTACATTCCAGATGTTCAGGAAGAATTTTACATGATTCGAATGTCTCAAGAAGCGCGAGGACTTGAATTATCTTCAAAAGAGAAATTGATGAAACGTATTAAAGGAAATTTACAAATTGTGATTCCTTTGATTTTCAGTTCTCTTGAACGTATTGACACGGTCTCAACAGCGATGGAGTTGCGCCGTTTCGGGAAAAATAAAAAGCGTACTTGGTACACTTATACAAATTTCACTTCAGCAGATATTATGACAATTGTTTTAGCTGTTTTGATTGTGGCAGTGACATTGTTACTTTTTAAATGGAATCATGGTAGATTTTACAATCCATGGCAATAAAATAGAAAAGCGTAATGCTCTTTAGAGCATTACGCTTTTTGTTTATTTTAAATAACCAAGGTAATCGAATTTTTCAAAGGTATCATCACTGGCGATTGCAATGACTTCTGTATCAGCTTCAAATGCTTTGTTGGGATCGATGTGAGTATCGATAGCTGATGATGTTGTTTGACGAGTACCGATGATATTGATTTCGTATTTGTTTCGAACATCTAGTTGAATTAGATTTTTACCAACCCAAGAATCTGGAACAGAAAATTCTACCATGGCTAATTTTTCTTCCAAGTGAACGATGTTTTCGATGTGATGGCGAAGCATATTGGCTGCAACACGTTTACCTGAGTCGCGTTCTGGCATGATGACTTTGCTAGCCCCGATACCGTAAAGAACTTCTTCATACGTTTTGGTTTTAGCTTTAGCGATGATATTTTTCACACCAAGTTTCTTACAGTGCATTACCGCTAGAACTGATGATTCGAGGTTATTACCAGTAGCAACCACGACAGTGTCACATTGATTAATCCCAAGAGCCTTCAAAAAGTCAATGTCAGTAATGTCTCCCACGGCAGCTTTTTTGACCACCTCAGAAACATTTTGAACAAGGCTTGGGTTGGCGTCAATAGCGATAACGTCTTGTTCAAATTTACTAAGTTCTTTGGCAACGTTTCGTCCGAAAATTCCAAGGCCAAGAACACCAAATATTTTTTTTCTCATAAATTTCCCTCTCTAACCGACGGTAATATTTGTCTGTGCGTATTGAATATCTTTTTCTTTCTTTTGAAGTAGGCTAAGAAGAACGGTAAGCGGACCGACACGTCCGATAAACATCATAGCCATGATAATGAGTCTTCCACCAGTTGATAATTGCGGTGTTAAATCCATGGAAACCCCGACCGTAGCAATGGCAGAGACAGCTTCAAATAGCAGTGCTAAGGGGTCGTGATGTGGTTCTAGTTGAAGAAGAAGCACATAGCCAACAATTAAGACTGAGAAGAAGAAAATCAGAACTGTCAACGTTTGTTTGATGACACGATTTGGAATAATGCGGTGGCGGAAAGTTACTTCTGTTTGACCAGCTAATTCTGATTTAAAGAGTAAGAAAGTAATGGCTACCGTTGTCACTTTCACCCCACCAGCAGTACCGCCTGGAGCACCACCGATAATCATCTGAATCATGTAGAGGATGTTAGTGGCGGGATGAGTGTCCAGATAAGAAATGGTTGCAAAGCCAGCGGTCCTCATTGTGACCGTTTGAAATAAGCTAACCATAAATTGCTGGAATGGATTGTATTGTCCAATGGTTTTAGGGTTATTAGCCTCGATAAGCCAAGTTAGTACCGTTCCTAGAAGTAAGAGAACAGCTGTAGTGGTAAGCACCAAGCGTGTTTGATTGCTTAGTTGGCGTGTAAAAGTTTTGAAGCGATATGGTCTATCCGCAAAGAAGTGCTTGATAGCTCTTTTGATATCAACCCAAACAGCAAAACCAATCCCCCCAGAAATAATCAAAGCCATAAAGAGTAGATTAAGCAGTGGATTGAGAACAAAAGGTTTTAAACTATCTCCACCAAGGTTATCAAAACCAGCATTACAAAAAGCAGAAACTGCAAGGAAGATAGCATTGAAAGTACCGTGTCCTAGTCCGAATCTCGGAATAAAATCGATGAGAAATAGCGCTGCAATCAAGCTTTCAATAATAAAGGTAATCTTATAAACGTTGAACAAATAACGTTTAAGGTGACCACTATTGTCATAACTAAGGGCGGATTGTAAGATATGTTGTTCAGATAAGTTCATCCTTTTTCTAAGGATATAGGTACTAACGGCAAGCAAGGTTACCAATCCAAGACCACCAATTTGCATCAAAATGACAGCAATGACTTGTCCAAGACCGTTGTAAACATCAGCCACAGGAAAGACCGATAAACCAGTCACACAAACCATCGAAACCACTGTAAACAAGTGGTCAAGATATCCTGTTGCTGGGGCGTTTTGGTAGTGGGTAATAGGAAGTGATAACAAGATGCTTCCTATCAAGATGACAATCAAAAAACTAAAGGTTAACCGTTGAGTGCCAGATAGCCGTTTTAAAAATCTAGTCAATTGAAATATCCCTTTCCATAAAGATAGCAATTAAGTGGCTATTATAGCAAGCCACTTAGTTTTTGTATCGTACCATTAAAGAGGTTTTTTATTTGGCATACCTGCTTTGCGTGGGTATTTGTTTGGTGTTTCTTTTTTCTTTTCAAGAATAGTGATTTGACGACTATCACCATTTGGTAATTCATAATGATAGTTTTCAATGAGTTTTGAAAAGAGAACTGACATGGCATTTTTTGCATCAGCTAATTCTTCTTCGGCAGCAGAAGCTTTAAGTGCAATCAATTGACCGCCGACTTTCAAGAAAGGAATAGTTAATTCTGTTAGAACTTGGAGACGGGCAACAGCGCGTGCTGTTACGATGTCATAGCTAGCGCGAAAAGCCTTATCTTGTCCATAATCTTCAGCGCGTCCATGGTAGAAGTGAACACCGTCTAAACCAAGTTCATCAGCCAAAAGATTAAGGAAATTGATGCGTTTGTTTAGTGAATCGATGATTGTCACATCAATAGCTGGGCACAAGATTTTGATAGGAATACTTGGAAAACCAGCTCCAGCTCCAATATCCAAGAGGCGAACATCTTGGTTAGTGATTTTGCCTTGCAAAACAGGTGCGATAGAATCGTAAAAGTGTTTAAGGTAAACACCTTCTTTGTCAGTGATGGCTGTCAAATTGATTTTTTGATTCCATTCAACCAAAAGCTCGAAGTAGCGTTCAAATTGTTTCTTTTGAGTATCAGTCAAGTCAAAGCCTTGCTGACGAAGTTTGTCATAAAATTCTTCAGGTGTCATATTGTTTGTTTAAAGGAAGTGATTTAAACTCCTTTTCTTTAAGTGTCCTTTCCATTTCAATCTATATCACCTTATTTTACCATAAAAAGTTTTTGAGTGATATCTATGACCTGTTTTGGATACGGTCAATTTTAGCAGACTTTAGCTAATTTCTTTTAGATTGTGATGAAAATTGATATAATGGTTTTGAAAAGATTTAAATCGTTTTCGTGGGAAGCTTTTTACCTAGAGCCTTGGGGTTAGAAAGCTTAATTCAGTTAGAATGGGTGTCATACCCGAGGAGGAATTTATGATTTTTATTATTATTGCTATCATTGCCGTCCTAGTACTCTGGGGAGTTACTGCTTATAATGGACTTGTGAAAAGCCGCATGCAAACCAAAGAATCTTGGAGTCAAATCGATGTTCAATTGAAACGTCGTAATGACCTGATTCCAAACTTAATTGAAACAGTTAAAGGTTATGCTGCTTATGAAGAAAAAACATTTGCTAAAATTACAGAATTGCGTAGCCAAGTAGCACAAGCACAAAGCCCTGCAGAAGCAATGCATGCTTCAAACGCTCTTACAAAACAATTGTCAGGCTTGATTGCTGTTGCTGAAAATTATCCTGAACTTAAAGCAAATAATAGCTTTATTAAATTGCAAGACGAATTGACAAATACTGAAAATAAAATTTCTTATTCACGTCAATTGTTCAACACAACTACAGCAAACTACAACGTGAAGTTGGAAACATTCCCAACTAATATTATTGCAGGTCTTTTCGGATTTAAACCAAGCCAATTCTTGGAAACACCTGAAGATGAAAAAGAAACACCAAAAGTATCATTTGATTTTTAATCAATTCAAAAAATAACTTTTAAGACAAGTTATCTTAAACGAAAGGAATATAAAGAGTCTCTTTAGGTGGTTCAATGAGCTTAGAGAGACTCTTTCATTATAAGAGAAAATTATGTTATATGATCAAATTGCCAGCAATAAGCGCAAGACAGTTGTTTTGCTCTTTGTCTTCTTCTTGATTTTGGCAGCTATCGGTGCAGCAGTTGGATACCTTTGGTTAGATAGTTTAAGTTTTGGTGTTGTCATTGCTCTGATTATCGGTGGTATTTATGCAGTGAGCATGATTCTTCAATCCACTAATGTCGTCATGGCAATGAATAATGCGCGTGAAGTGACTGAAGAAGAGGCACCACAACTTTATCATATCGTTGAAGATATGGCTATGGTTGCACAAATTCCAATGCCACGTGTCTTTATTGTTGAGGATGAGTCGCTTAACGCTTTTGCCACAGGGTCAAGCCCTGAAAATGCTGCCGTGGCAGCAACAACAGGTTTGTTAGCTTTGATGAATCGTGAAGAACTTGAAGGAGTTATCGGACACGAAGTTAGCCACATTCGAAATTATGATATTCGTATATCGACAATTGCTGTTGCTCTTGCTAGTGCTGTAACAATGATTGCAAGCTTTGGAAGTCGTATGATGTGGTTTGGTGGAAGTAATCGCCGCCGCTCTAATGATCGTGACGAAGGAGCTATGGGGATTATTGTGCTCATCTTGTCTTTGATTTCGCTTTTCTTGGCACCACTTGCTGCTACCTTAGTTCAGCTTGCCATCTCACGTCAACGTGAATTTCTTGCCGATGCTAGCTCTGTAGAATTAACACGAAATCCAGAAGGCATGATTAAGGCTCTTCAAAAACTTGAAGACTCATCACCAATGCATCATCCAGTAGACCAAGCTAGTGCTGCTTTGTATATTAATGACCCACTTAAAAAAGGTGAACGATTTAGTTCACTCTTTAACACCCATCCATCTATTGCCGATCGAATCGATCGTCTTCGTCATATGTAAATGGTAAAAGCTCACAAGTTATTGTGAGCTTTTATCCATTATTCATAAGAATTCTAATATAATGAATTTGACATCAATATCATAAAGACAAGAGCTAAAAAAGCTGGTATAATGGTAAGGAAATTTAAAAGAGGTAGAATAATGATAATAGCTATTTCAGAAATAAAGAAAAATGCTGAGGGGATTGCTTTTAATGAATCTTTGAATATTAAAGAAAAATTAATGCAACGCTCAAGCGAAGTTTTAGACGTCAAAGCAGTTTCTGTAAACGGAATTGTTTCATACGATGATGGATTGTACCTATTGAATTATCGATTGGATTATACAATTACTTTACCATCAAGTCGTTCAATGCAACCTGTTGATGTTCACCAAGTTGAAGACGTTTCAGAGGTCTTTGTTGAGTCAGCTGATCTTCACGCCAAAGAAGACTTGGTCAAAGAAAATCTTGCTTTAGTATTAGAAGAGGATGTTATTGATTTGGAAGAAAGTGCCATTGATAATATTCTTTTAACAATTCCTATGCAAGTCTTGAGTGATGAAGAACGTCAATCAGATGACATGCCATCAGGACAAAATTGGTCTGTCATGACAGAAGAACAATACGAAGCATTGCAAAATGAAAAGAAAAAAGAAAATAACCCATTTTCAGCTTTAAATGGCCTATTTGAAGATTAATATAATTTACATTAAATAGATAAAATTTTCTTGAATTATCGCTTACACTTTGATATACTTTTAGGGCACTATAGTATACTTGGCTGAAGAGTCATTTCTGAGAAAGATATTAAAAAGGGATAGAGTGATGGATGGATTTTTCTCATGATTGGAATGAAAATTAAAGCGATAATTAGGGTTGTGTACTAGGCAAATAATTAGATTTTATAATCTTTACATTAAATAAAAGGTTGGTGACAATGAGTAAAAAGATTTTAATTATTGAGGATGAAAAAAATCTTGCACGCTTCGTGTCTTTAGAATTACAACATGAGGGGTATTCAGTAGTTGTTGAGACAAATGGACGTTTAGGGCTTCAAACTGCATTGGATGATGATTTTGATTTGATCCTATTAGATTTGATGTTACCTGATATGGACGGATTCGAAATTACACGTCGTCTTCGTTTGGAAAAAGACACTTCAATTATCATGATGACTGCTCGTGATTCTATTATGGATATTGTTGCTGGTCTTGACCGTGGAGCAGATGATTACATTGTAAAACCATTTGCTATTGAAGAATTACTCGCTCGTGTTCGTGCAGTATTCCGTCGTCAAGATGCTAATTCTAAACAAGACAAAGAAGGTCAAGCAAAAGAAGGTCTCTTAGGTCTTCGTTTGAACCCACAAAATCGTTCTGCAGTGCGTGGTGATGATGAAATTTCATTAACAAAACGTGAATACGATTTGTTGAGCGTGCTTCTTTCAAATGTTAATCGCGTAATGACACGTGAAGAACTTTTGGCAAGTGTTTGGCGTTATGATACAGACATCGAAACAAATGTCGTGGATGTTTACATCCGTTACCTACGTGGTAAAATTGATATTCCTGGTAAAGAATCATATATCCAAACAGTTCGTGGAATGGGTTATATTATTCGAGAAAAATAATGATAAAGTGCTTTAAAAAGTCATTATCTAAAAAAATTTCAGTAAAAACTTTTCTGTGGGTTTTGTTGATTTTATCAGCTTTTAACTTAGTTATTTATTTTGGTGTGACACGAATTTTTCTTTCAAAAGATCGTTATAACACCGAGCAATCCACAGAAGTTGTTCGTGAATTTTTATCTAAAGAAACTTCTCTTTCGCAAGAGAAGTTATTAGATTTGTTGAATCAATATGGTGCTTCAGGTTCGCTTATTGAAAATGCCGATAAGAAGTATATTCTTGATAGGCAAGGCGGCATTGACGAATTGATTTTTGATAATCAAGAAGTTTCTGTCTTTAATAAAGATAAACAATTAGTTTTGACAACCGATAAAGTACTATCGACAATGAAAATTGGAAAAGTTGGTGAAACGGTGATGTACCGTTCGCCAGCTTTTACTGGTTTTTACCAGAGTGAAAAAATTTATTCCAAAGATAGTCGAAAAGTTATTGGTTACGTAACCGTCTACCAAAGTATTGCTTCGTATTTTATGGCTCGTCATACTTTTGTAGTGATTACTTTGCTATGTGAACTTGTCGAAGCTTGTGTGATTTTTTATTTAGTTCTTGCGGTATCGCATAGGACGTTGAGGCCACTTCGCGAATTTCAAACATTTGTTGATAAACTCGCTGAAAGTCCAAGTGAATTAGCTTTACGTTCGGATATTCAATCTGGTGATGAAATTGAAGATTTGTCACAAAATTTTGATAGCGTTTTAGAGCAAATTGAGGGATTTGCTAAGCGACAAACACGCTTTGTTAGTGATGTTAGCCATGAATTGCGCACACCGATTGCTGTCATCAAGGGGCATTTAGGCTTGTTGCAGCGCTGGGGAAAAGATGACCCAGAAGTTTTATGCGAGAGTCTTGATGCCGCTTATCATGAGGCGGATCGCATGTCAATTATGGTAAATGACATGCTAGATATGATTCGTGTTCAAGGAAGTTTTGATCTTCATAAGGGAGAGGTTACAGATTTAAAACAATCCATTGACGTTGTTTTAGGAAATTTCCGCATTCTGTATCCTGATTTCCGTTTTTCACTCGTTTCAACGGTTGAAGATTGTATTTATGCAGAGATTTACAAGCATCATTTTGAACAGGCTATTTTAATCTTGATTGATAATGGCGTAAAATATTCTTCAGGTAGTAAAAATATTCATGTGACTTTGGATGTTTTAGGAGATAATGCAATTGTAAAAGTTCGTGATGAAGGTGAGGGAATTTCACAAGATGACCTTAATCATATCTTTGAACGATTCTATCGTACTGATAAGTCACGTAACCGTGTTTCAACACAAGGTGGGCTTGGAATTGGTTTAGCCATTCTTAAGCAAATTGTGGATGCTTATGAACTCAAAGTTAGCGTCAGCAGTGTTGTTGATGAGGGGACTGAGTTTACTTTAATCATTCCACTTGTTACGACAGAAAAAATTAAAAAGACAGACTGAGCTTTCTCGGTCTGTTCGTTTTTCTAATGAAGTATGAGAAATATTTTGTTAGAAAAGGGATGACAACAGCTAGCCAGCTTAGGCTGGTATTACTTTCATAATGAGTGAATTTATGTTAAAATTAAGTATTAGAATAATTGGTAGAATGGGGTGTTTGTATGCGTTGTCCAAAATGTAATTATAATAAATCGAGTGTCATCGATAGCCGTCAAGCAGAAGATGGTAATACGATTCGACGACGCCGAGAATGTGAAAATTGTCATGCGCGTTTTACAACCTTTGAACGCGTTGAAGAACTACCCTTGTTAGTCATTAAAAAAGATGGAACGCGTGAACAATTTTCTCGTGAAAAAATCCTAAATGGAATTTTTCAAAGCGCACAAAAACGTCCAGTATCAAGCGATGATATTGAACAGGTGGTGTCTCGTATTGAACAAAAAATTCGTAGCGAATACGAAAGTGAAGTTCCGAGTACTGTGATTGGTAATCTGGTCATGGATGAGCTGGCAGAACTTGATGAAATTACTTATGTTCGTTTTGCCTCAGTTTATAAATCATTTAAAGATGTTGATGAGATTGAGGAACTTTTGCAGCAAATTACGAATCGTGTGCGTAGCAAGAAGAAAAGAAGTAAGCTAAATGAGACCGATTGATGAATTTTCTTATGTCAAAAACAATAAGGTTTTGTTGGATTCTGATAGTCTAAGTCAGCTATATCATCCTGTTATCGGGAACCATGCGGTGCTTTTGTATGAGTATCTGCTTGCTTTCTTTGATGATGGTATCAAACGTCATAAGTTTAGTGAGATTTTGAATCACTTACAGTTGAGCATGCAAGAAGTCGAGGAAGCTCTGGCTATCTTAACCGCAGTAGACTTACTGGTTTTATACCAAACACGAGATGCTTATGTTTTGAAATTACAACCTGCCTTAAATCGCGAAACGTTCTTAGCCAATGCAATTTACCGTCGTTTATTAGAACAAAGGATTGGTGATGTTGCGGTGGCTGAGTTGGATGTGGTTCTGCCTGATGGTGCGCGTGATGTTTCTAAGAAGTTCTCTGATATTTTTTCAGTAGATGAAAATCCAAAAGTGCCTAAGACAGTGTCAAAAAACCATTTCGATTTGGACAGTTTTGAGCGTTTAATGTTACGTGATGGTTTGCAATTCAAAGATGAAAAAGCTGATGTAGTTAAGATTTATAGCCTAGCTGATAAATACAGCATGAATTGGTTTGACATTTATCAATTGGCAAAAAGTACGGCTATTAATGGTAAAATTTCGCCACAACGAATGACGGTACAGCTTGAGCAGAAAAAAACAGCTAATAACCAAACCAAAGAGCAATTTGATGCTAAAGAACAAGTGATCATCAGAGAAGCTAAACAAGCTTCTGCCAAGGAATTTCTTGAAAAAATCAAAGCACCCCGTCGTGCTGTGGTTACTGAAAGTGAGCGCAAAGTTTTAGAAGAACTGGCTAATATGGATTTCCTAGATGAAGTCATTAATGTGATGGTTCTTTACACTTTGAATAAAACGCAGTCAGCCAATATCAACAAACCTTATATCATGAAGGTGGCAAATGATTTTGCTTACCAAAAAATTACGACAGCAGAAGCGGCTGTTCTTAAGATGCGTAGTTTCACGCAACGAAATAAAGAACGCAAAGCTAAAGCAAAAGTGACTAAAACTAATGTTCCAGAATGGACAGCAAAAGAATACAAACATGTTGCGACAGCTGAAGAAAAGGCAAAACTTGAAGAGCTTAGACGTAGCATGTTAGAAGATTAAGGAGTGAGTGATGGAAAAAATCGGACAAACCTTGGCTAAACAGCTTCGCCAAAGTCGAACTGATCTTAATGAATTGACTCAAGCTATTTTAGCGGATAAGGAAATTGCTGATTTTATCACGTCAAATGGCTTGACTCAAGAGCAGATTAATCGTAGCCTCCCTAAGTTTAATCAGTTTATGGTTGAACGCGAGAAGTTTCAAAATCAAGATGCTTCATATGTGGCAAAAGGTTATAAGCCAGCTCTTAGCATGAATGAAGGGTATGCTGATGTCATTTATTTAGAGACTCGCGAGTTGGTAGAAGCTAAAAAACGTCAAGATATTAAAAACCGTGTGACCTTGATTGGTTTGCCAACAAGTCTGAAGCATATTTCAACGGATGACATTGACCTTGGCGACCCTAACCGTATCGAGATTTATAATTATTTGAATGATTACATTAAGAATCTTGAAGATAAACCGCAAAAGGGACTTTATGTTTTTGGAACCTTTGGTGTCGGGAAATCTTACTTGATGGCTTACTTAGCAAATCGCCTGTCAGCTAAGTATGGTAAGTCAACAACTCTCTTGCATTTTCCAACTTTCTGTGTTGACATTAAGAATGCCATTAATACTGGTACTGTGAAAGAGCAGATTGACCAAATTAAGCAATCTGAGATTTTGGTACTGGATGATATTGGTGCTGAACAACAAAGTTCTTGGATTCGTGATGATGTGCTCCAAGTGATTCTTCAGTATCGTATGCAAGAAAATCTGTTAACGTTCTTCACTTCTAACCTTGATTTTAAGGGACTTGAAGAACACTTCTCAATCTCACGTTCTGGTGATGAAACTTGGCAAGCCAAGCGTGTTATGGAACGTATCCGTTATTTAGCTCGAGAAATTCATCTCCAAGGTGAAAATCGACGTTAATTGTATAAATCATTAAAAGTGATAAATAGATAAAAGAATGTGAAAGGAATTTCGGCGAAAACATCCAAGATGTTTTCGTGTGGCAAGTAGTCACTTAAAGTAGCGCTGAGCTGTTTTAACGAACAGGTATTAAGAATTATGGCTTTACCTACAGTTGCTATTGTCGGACGTCCAAACGTCGGCAAATCGACTTTGTTTAACCGTATCGCAGGTGAGCGTATTTCAATTGTTGAAGATGTCGAGGGTGTTACTCGTGACCGTATCTATACAACAGGTGAATGGCTTAACCGCAAGTTTTCATTGATTGATACAGGTGGTATTGATGATGTTGATGCACCATTTATGGAACAAATCAAACACCAAGCTGATATTGCGATGACAGAAGCAGATGTTATCGTCTTTGTGGTATCAGGAAAAGAAGGTGTTACAGATGCTGATGAGTACGTTTCAAAAATCTTGTACCGTACCAATAAACCAGTTATCTTAGTTGTCAATAAAGTAGATAATCCAGAAATGCGTAATGATATCTACGACTTCTACTCACTTGGCCTTGGTGATCCATATCCAGTTTCATCTGTTCACGGGATTGGTACAGGGGATGTTTTGGATGCAATCGTTGAAAATCTTCCTGTGGAAGAAGAGGACGAAAATCCAGACATTATCAAGTTCAGTTTGATCGGACGTCCAAACGTTGGTAAATCAAGCTTGATTAATGCGATTCTTGGTGAAGAACGTGTTATCGCAAGTCCAATTGCCGGTACAACACGTGATGCTATTGATACAAACTTTATTGACAGCGAAGGTCAAGAATACACAATGATTGACACCGCTGGTATGCGTAAATCTGGTAAAGTTTATGAAAACACTGAAAAATACTCAGTGATGCGTTCAATGCGTGCTATTGACCGTTCAGATATTGTTCTTATGGTTATTAACGCTGAAGAAGGTATTCGTGAGTATGATAAACGTATCGCTGGTTTTGCACATGAAGCTGGTAAAGGGATTATCATCGTTGTTAACAAATGGGATACCATCGAAAAAAATAACCACACTGTAGCAAAATGGGAAGAAGATATTCGTGATCAATTCCAATTCTTGTCATATGCTCCAATCATCTTCGTATCAGCAGCAACAAAACAACGTTTGAACAAATTGCCTGAAATGATTAAGAAAATCAGCGAAAGTCAAAACAAACGTATTCCATCAGCTGTTCTTAACGATGTTATCATGGATGCGATTGCTATTAACCCAACACCAACCGATAAAGGTAAACGTTTGAAAATCTTCTATGGCACACAAGTTTCCGTTAAACCACCAACGTTTGTTATCTTTGTTAACGAAGAAGAGCTTATGCACTTCTCATATATGCGTTTCTTAGAAAATCAAATCCGTGCAGCTTTCGGTTTCGAAGGTACACCAATCAACTTGATTGCCCGCAAACGTAAATAAGATTAAAAGCACCCATTAGGGTGCTTTTTTTGGTGCCTTTAAAAAAATAAAATTGAATAACCATTTTTCTAAGCTAAAGAGGGTTGAATTTGATATAATTAAAGGATAAGGAAAAAGGTGGTGGCTTAGATTGGGTAGAATGATTCCAGGTCGAATTCGCAATCAAGGTATAGAACTTTACGAACAAGGTTTGGTTGACATTATCAGTAAGCGAGAAGATTTAATTCAGGCAAAGGTGGGGACACACCATCTTCAATATTCGCTAGAAGATGAACAAGTTAGGTGTGACTGTGACTTTTTTGCCAAGAAAAAATATTGTGAGCATTTAGCAGCCGTAGAATACTATCTCAAGAATAATACGGAAGGAAAAGAGTTATCAGATGAATTGAGCTCACACCAAGAAACACAGCAAGAAACTAAGAAAAATACCTCTTTTGGTAGTGTTTTTTTGGATGGCTTGGTGATTAATGATGACGATACCACAAAATATCGTTTGGCAGCTCATGGTAATCAAAGCCCCTATTCATCAGATTATTGGTGGACCTTAAAAATCAATCGATTGCCAGATGACCGCGCTTATGTTGTCCGAGACATTAAAGCCTTTTTGAACGCTGTTAAAAATGAGGGATATTACCAGATTGGGAAAAATTATTTTGAACCTTTATCATTGATTCAATTTGATGAAGCCAGTCAGGAATTGATTCAATTTTTATGGCGAGTGATTCCAGATGGTGATCATCTTGATGTTGACTACATCTTACCAAATCATGGTCGAAATCTTTCATTGACAAGTGGAACTTTTGAAGAAGGTATCAACCTCTTTAATGACCTTTATGATTTTTCATTTGAACATAATCATCAAACTTATGGGCAGCTGATTTTTAGACCACTAAGTGGTTCAGAAGACTTAATTCAATTTAAAGTGGTGGTTCATCGTCAATCAATTGAATTAATCATTAGTGAAAAAGAATATCAACCGCTCTTTAATAATGCCTTTTTGTTCACAAATGGGTTTATTTTCAGTTTGAATTTGAAGCAACAAAAGATTTTAACGGCTATTCGTAGTTTGCCAATTGAGGCTGATTTGGCAAAACATTTGTTCTTTGATTTAGACGACCAAGCAAAATTAGCAGCCAGTCTTTTAGATTTTAAAGAACTGGGTAAGGTTGAAGCGCCGAAGAGTTTTGATATTCGTGATTTCAAAGTAACTTTTTATTTAGAACTCAATGAATACCGAGAAGTTGCTTTGCACGTCTCTTTTGATTATGGCAATGTGACCGTTCATAGCAAACGTGAGCTTGAAGAATTACCGTTTGCCAGTCATTTTAAACATGAGGAAAAAGTCTTTAGAACTTTGGAAGCTAATGGTTTTTCAGCCTCATTCTCGTCTTATCATGCGCCGCTAGCTGATAAGGATTTGTACGATTTCTTCACACGAACTTTGGGACAATTAGCACGACTAGGTCAGGTTACTTTGGCTGATGAACTTGAAGAGATGCGTCAATTTGAAGAACCACAGGTTTCTGTTCATACTAAAGGTGGTCTGCTAGATATCTCATTTGATTTTTCAACGGTTTTTGAAAATGATATTGATGATGCCTTAGAAGCACTCTTTAAAAATCAACCTTATTTTGTCAATGGAGCTGGTAAGTTAGTTGTCTTTGATGAAGAAACTCAGCGTGTTAGTAGCACTCTTCAAAACTTACGTGCCAAACAACTGGATAATGGGCATTTGCAACTAGATGCTATTTCAGCTTTCCAAATTTCAGATTTGTTCCAAGGAAATGACCGCATTTCCTTCTCAAAAGAATTTGAACAATTAGCACATGATTTAACCCACCCAGAAGAATTTGAGGTCACTTTGCCACCTCTACAAACACAATTGCGTGATTACCAAATGACTGGTGTTCGTTGGATGTCCATGCTTGACCACTACGGCTTTGGTGGTATTCTAGCCGATGACATGGGGCTGGGTAAAACCCTTCAAACCATTGCTTTTCTAGCTTCGCACTTGAAAGAAGAAACACGTATTTTAATCTTATCACCGTCAAGTTTGATTTATAACTGGAAAGACGAATTCACTCGCTTTGCTCCTGAGATAGATGTGGCTGTTTCTTATGGTTTAAAAGCAGTGCGCGATGAGATTATTGCTGAAAATCATCAGGTGGTGATTACAAGCTATTCTTCTTTCCGCCAAGATTTTGCAGAATACAATCAGTTGAATTTTGATTATTTGATTTTAGATGAAGCCCAGGTGATGAAAAATACTCAAACCAAGATTGCGCATTACTTGCGTCAATTTGAAGTTAAAAATTGCTTCGCCCTTTCAGGAACGCCAATTGAAAATAAACTCCTTGAAATTTGGTCAATTTTCCAAATTGTATTGCCAGGTTTATTACCAGATAAAAAACGCTTTTTAAAAATGGATGCCAAACAAGTCGCACGATTTATCAAGCCGTTTATTATGCGTCGTCGCAAAGAAGAAGTTCTGCCAGAGTTGCCAGATTTGATTGAAATCAATTATCCAAATGAGCTTGACCGCAAGCAAAAAGCTATTTATCTTGCGCAGCTCCGTCAAATGCAAGAAACCATTGCTGGAGCTTCAGATGCGGATATTAATCGTCGTAAAATCGAGATTTTATCAGGAATCACACGCCTGCGTCAAATCTGTGATACCCCAGCGCTCTTTATGGATTATCAAGGAGAAAGTGGAAAACTTGATAGTCTTCGTGATTTGTTAACGCAAATCAAAGAAAATGGTCACCGAGCACTTATCTTCTCACAATTCCGTGGCATGCTAGACATTGCTGAAAAAGAGATTGAAGAACTAGGTTTAACTTCTTATAAGATTACTGGTTCGACCCCAGCTAATGCTCGTCAAGAAATGACTCGTGCTTTTAACAATGGTTCAAAAGATACCTTCTTGATTTCTTTGAAAGCAGGAGGAGTTGGCTTGAATCTAACAGGGGCTGATACAGTTATTTTGATTGACCTTTGGTGGAACCCAGCGGTAGAAATGCAAGCCATCAGCCGTGCTCACCGTATTGGTCAAAAAGAAAATGTTGAAGTCTATCGTTTGATTACGCGCGGGACTATTGAAGAAAAAATCCTTGAGATGCAAGAAAGCAAGAAAAATCTTGTCACGACAGTTCTTGATGGTAATGAAACAAGAGCAAGCATGACCATCGAAGAAATCAAGGAAATCCTTGGATTAGAGCATTAAGTTTTAAGTCAGTCTAACCTTTAAGGGAGACTGACTTTCTTTTTATGAAAACTTTGAAAAATGGAATGAATTAGTTTATAATAAAAATGCTACAAAGTTGGAGCTACGTTTAAAAAGTTAGGAGCTTAGGCCTAGTTTTTAAGCGCTAGCATTTAGTTACTAGGACGAGGGGTTGTCAAGGATAAGTTCCCCATATTTCTTAGTGAGTGATGATAATTAATAAACATAATACGTTAAGAGAGGATGTGACGCTGTGATTAGAAATCAAAGACGCTTTCCGCTTGTTGCAGACGGGGAGCCAGTAAGCAATCCACCCAAAGTAATGGCTTTATATGAAAATGAAGATTTGATTACCAATATTCACGGAGCTTATCAAGATAAAAACTATGATGATGTTACTAGAGACTATAATTTTGTTGGCAAAGATGAACAAGATGCCAGCCGCATAGAATCGGTGACTCAAGGTAAATCTTATGCTGAGTTAGCGCGTGAAGAAGCAAGACGTGATATTCGAAGAAAACGTCAAGCTTATCTTTCAAAAGAAGTTAAAGCGCCTTCTAAGGCAGCTTTACAGCAACAGCTTAAGGCAACATTGCCTAAGAAAACAGCAAAGCCTACAAGCAGTCTGAGTCATTTAACCGAAAGGTTGCATCAAGATGATTATATCTTGGCAGAAATTCCCGTAACTTATAAAAAGCCAGATAATTCATCAACAACTAAACCTAAGAAAAATAATTATGACTTCTTAAAAGAAAGTCAAATTTATAATAAGGAAGTCTTGCAAAGTCAAAGAGAACACAAAGTGGCTCAAGAATTGAATTTAACACGCTTTGACGATGCAAAATAAACTGCACTGCAGTTGTATATAGAGGAGAAAACATGTCTAAAACCTATCATTTTATCGGAATTAAAGGATCTGGTATGAGTGCTCTTGCTTTGATGTTGCACCAAATGGGACACAAAGTTCAAGGAAGTGACGTTAGTAAATACTATTTCACACAACGTGGTTTAGAACAAGCAGGAATTGAAATTCTTCCATTTTCTGAAGACAACATCACATCAGATGTTGAATTAATTGCCGGTAATGCTTTCCGTGAAGATAACAATGTCGAAATTGCCTATGCTGTCAAAAATGGTTTCAAATTCAAACGTTACCATGAATTCCTCGGTGATTTCATGCGCCAATTCACAAGCTTTGGTGTAGCAGGTGCACACGGAAAAACATCAACAACAGGTTTGATGGCACATGTTCTTAAAAATATTACAGATACATCATACTTAATCGGTGATGGTACTGGACGTGGTTCAGCAAACAGCAATTACTTTGTCTTTGAATCTGACGAATACCAACGTCACTTCATGCCTTACCACCCAGAATACTCAATCATCACAAACATCGACTTTGACCACCCTGATTATTTCAAGAGCATTGATGATGTTTTCGATGCTTTCAATGATTATGCAAAACAAGTTCAAAAAGCTTTGTTCTTGTTCGGTGATGATCCATATCTTCGTAAAATCACATCTGATGCAGATATTTACTACTATGGATTTAAAGATAGCGATGATTTCATGGCTTATGATGTTGTTCGTACAACAAATGGATCTGCTTTCAAAGTAAAACATGGTGAAGAAGAACTTGGTTCATTCCACCTTCCAGCATTTGGTCGTCACAATATCTTGAATGCGACAGCTGTTATTGCTAACCTTTACGTAGCAGGTATTGATATGGAATTGGTAGCAGAACACATGAAGACATTTTCTGGTGTTAAGCGTCGTTTCACTGAAAAAGTAATTAACAACACAACAATCATTGATGACTTTGCTCACCATCCAACTGAAATCATTGCAACACTTGATGCTGCACGTCAAAAATACCCAAGCAAAGAAATTGTGGCTGTTTTCCAACCACACACATTCACTCGTACGATTGCACTTTTGGATGAATTCGCTAATGCTTTGAATCAAGCTGATTCAGTTTACTTAGCACCAATTTATGGTTCAGCACGTGAAGTTGACCATGGTGATGTTAAAGTTGAAGACTTGGCTGTTAAAATTAATAAATCAGCTAAAGTTATCAGCCTTGATAATGTCTCACCATTACTTGACCATGACAATGCTGTTTACGTCTTCATGGGTGCTGGTGATATCCAAATGTATGAACGTTCATTTGAAGAATTGTTGGCAAGCTTGGCTAACAACACACAATAATAACCAATTATCTTGAAAAGGAGCGAAAGCTCTTTTTCTTTTGTGGGGGATTTTATGATTATCAGAAATGTACGCCTTGAGGATTTAGAGGCTATCGTAGCTATTGAGCGTGAGAATTTTTCTGCGCAAGAAGCAGCAAGTCAAGAAGATATGAAAGAGCGCATTTTGACCATTCCAGATACTTTCTTGGTAGCTGAGCTTGATGGGGAGATTTGTGGTTACATTGAAGGACCGGTGATTGGACAACGTTACTTAACAGATGATTTATTCCATCACGTTGTTAAAAATCCTGACCACGGAGGTTTTATTGCTATTACGAGTCTTTCGATTGCTCCTGATTTTCAGAATCAAGGTATCGGGATGGCTTTGCTTGCTACGATGAAAGATTTAGCTGTTGCTAGAAAGTGTATAGGTCTCACCTTGACCTGTCATGAGCAGCTTATCCCTTACTATGAGAGAAATGGTTTTATCGATGAAGGAGAGGCAGACTCAGCACACGGTGGAACCACTTGGTTTAATATGGTTTGGGAGTCTCCAGCGGTAGCGTAAGAAGTGACAAAGTGATTGTTAAGAATAGATAACAAAGACTGCTGCGAGTTGATTTTCACTATATTTTAGGATATAATGGCGATTGATTAAGAGTAGGAGGATAAGCTTTGACCGAATTTAACGACGATAAGCCAAAAACTCAAAAAGAAAAAAGTTTTAAGGAGCAAATTTTAGCTGAACTTGAAGAAGCTAATCGCTTACGCAAGCAACATGATTTAGAACTTCGCCAAAAGGAAAAAGAAGCAGAAGAATTTGCGCGTCGAACGGCTGAACTAATGGCTGAATACGAAGCAGAAGATCGAAGAGAGCGTCAAGAGGCTAAGATTCGAGAAGAAAAACGTCGCCTTGAAGAGAAAGCGAAAACTGCTTTAGCTGAGAATCAGATTGAAACCAAAATAGATAATCAAAAAATTAAAGACGTACTGAGAAATATCGATCAGACCTTTAACCCTGATGGAGCAGAGTCAGCTAAGGCTGATGATGAACAAGAAAGTTATCTTGTGAGAGCAACAGATGGTGTAGGTTATGATGGTAATCCAGATATTTCTGATACCCCTTCAGGTGAGTCTGAATCAAAAGATAGTCTTCAATTTGAGCAAGATTCTGACCAATCAGATGAAACAGAGACAGACTTGGAGAATAAAGTGGGAACAAAACGCAGAAGAAAACGTCAAAAGACAAATAGTTTAGCAGGAAAAATTGCCTTAGTTTTAATTTCAGCAATTATCATTGCCTTAATCGCAACAGGTTTCTTTGTATACCGCTATGTTGATAGTTCTATTAAGCCACTTGATAGTTCATCAAAGAAATACATTACGGTTGATATTCCAGAAGGATCTGGGAACAAATACATCGGGCAAATCCTTGAAAAATCTGGTGTGATTAAGAGTGCAACTATCTTTAATTACTACACAAAATTTAAAAATTACAGCAATTTCCAAAGTGGATACTATAATTTGCAACCAAGCATGGATTTGGATGAGATTTGTAAACAACTTAAAGAAGGTGGAACACCTCAACCAGAAAAACCATCACTTGGTAAAATCTTGGTAACTGAAGGTTATACGATCAAGCAAATTTCTGAAGCTGTGACTAAAAATTCAGCTAAGAAACACGCTTCAACGCCATATACGGCTGATGATTTCTTGAAAGTCGTTCAAGATGATGCCTTTATTTCAAAAATGGCAGCTAAGTATCCAAAACTTTTAGGTAGTCTTCCTGAGGCTGATAAAGTAACTTATCGACTAGAAGGGTATCTTTTCCCAGCAACGTACAGCTACTATGAAAAGACAAGTATGGAAGATATTGTTGAGGACATGATTTCAACAATGGATTCTTACATGTCTCAGTACTACGATACTATTGCTGCAAGTGGAAAATCAGTTAATGATGTTTTAACACTTGCATCATTAGTTGAAAAAGAAGGTTCAACTGATGATGATCGCAGAAATATTGCTAGTGTCTTCTATAATCGCATGAATAATAACATGCCACTCCAAAGTAATATTGCTATTTTGTATGCAATGGGTAAACTTGGTGAAGAGACGAGTCTAGCGGCTGATGCAAGTATTGACACATCGATTGATTCACCGTATAATGTTTATACCAACACTGGTTTGATGCCTGGTCCGGTAGACGCTCCTAGCCTATCAGCTATCGAAGCAACCGTTAACCCTGCTTCAACGAATTACTATTACTTCGTTGCAGATGTTAAGACAGGTAAGGTCTACTACTCAGAAAACTTTGATGACCACAAAGCTAATGTTGAAAAATATGTTAATAGTCAAATAAATGAATAATTGATGACAAACATGGTGTGACTAACATCATGTTTGTATTTGTAGATTATCCAAAAAATAAATTTTTAGAAAAGAGATAGAAAATGGCAGAAAAAACTTATCCAATGACCCTTGCTGAAAAAGAACAACTTGAACAAGAATTAGAAGAACTAAAATTAGTTCGTCGCCCAGAAGTTGTTGAACGTATTAAAATCGCTCGTTCATACGGTGACCTTTCAGAAAACTCTGAGTATGATGCAGCAAAAGACGAACAAGCATTCGTTGAAGGTCAAATCCAAATCATTGAAACTAAAATCCGTTATGCTGAAATCATTGATAGCGATGCTGTAGCAAAAGATGAAGTTGCTATCGGTAAAACAGTTACTGTTCAAGAAGTTGGAACAACTGATAAAGATGTTTACCACATCGTTGGTGCTGCTGGTGCTGATATCTTTGCTGGACGTATTTCTAACGAAAGCCCAATCGCTCAAGCTTTGATTGGTAAAAAAACAGGTGACATCGTGACAATCGAATCACCTGCTGGAAACTACGATGTTGAAATCATTAGTGTTGAAAAAACTGCTTAATCATAAAAAAAGGCTGTTAAGCCTTTTTTGTTTGTTCTGTTATTAAAAGGAAACTAAAACACCAGAAATAATTTTCTGGTGTTCTGGTTTATGAATTATTTACGGTGACGTTGTTTACCAGCGTTACGGTTACTTTTCTTAGGTTTGTTAAGTTGAGTAGTAGCTGTTGGTGTTACGTCTTTACGTTTTGATGATTTGTATGTTTTTGGAGGGTTCTTTTCAAATTCTTCAGCGATTTGTTTACGAAGTTTTGGTTTAATGATAAACATTGTAATCAATTGTTGAATGATTGAGAAGAAACCACCGACTAACCAGTAAAGAAGAACACTAGCTGGCATGCTCATACCAAAGAAGACCATCATGAGCGGCATAACATACATTGTTCCTTTCATGGCTGCACGTTGTTCTTCAGCGACAGCTTGCATTGATAACCATGATTGGAAGAAGTAGAGGATAGCGATAACAGCTGTTAGTGGCATACTACGGCTTCCAAGGTCAATGCCTAGGAAAGTACTTTCAGAAACACCTTGTGTATATTGAGCTGCGAAGTACATAGCTGAGAAGAATGGCATTTGAACAAGAAGTGGAAGACATCCCATACCGCCAAGCATGTTAATGCCGTTTTCTTTTTGAGCAGCCATCAATTCTGTTTGTGCAGCCAATTTTTCTTCTTGTGTAGTCGCATTACGCATGCGTTCGTTGATTGGTGCAAAGATTGGTTTTAAGTAAGCCATCTTTTCTGATTGGTAGCTTGCTTTCCATGATTGGTAAAGTCCAAGCGGAAGAATGATACAACGAACAATGATTGTTACTAAGATAATGGCTAAGCCAAATCCAAGGTCCATGTTGTTGGCAAAGTATTGGATAAGTTTTGCCATTGGTTCACCGAGCAAGTGCCAAATAGTCCCTGTTGGGTTACCATGTGAATCTCGGCTGACACAACCACTTAGTAAGAACAATAACGATAAGCTTAGTCCTGAAAAGAGGACGCGATTTAGTTTCTTTTTCAATTGATTGTTTCCTTTTATTATAATACCCTATTATTTTACTGTTTTTTCTGCATTTTCTCAATACGTCTGTAGTCTTATTTATAGAATTAGTTGGCAATTTGGAAATCAGTGTAATCTTTAAAATTTGCCATTTTGACGTCGACGTAGGTTACTTTTGCCCATTTAGATGGTCCTTTGCGAATTTCTTGAATAAATTTTGCTATTTTAGCGGAATCGTCGGACTGGGCAAGGATTTCAACGGTACCATCATCATTATTCCAGACGCGACCGTAAATATCACCTAGACTTTGAGCAAGGGCGAAAGTCGAATAACGAAAACCCACTCCTTGAACTCGGCCTGAGACAATTAGACGAACTTTTTTCATCTCAAATTCCTCCTATTATATGCTATAATCTTCTTATGACTATTATAACTTCTAAATCAAATAATCTCATTAAAAAGACTAAAAAATTATTGAAAAAAAAATACCGTGAGCATTCTTATTTAATTGAAGGCTGGCACTTGTTTGAAGAAGCTCAAAAAGCTGATGCAGAATTTTTGAACATTTTTGTCCTTGAAGAGTTTTCAGACCGTGTTGAAGGCTTATCTCATGTGACTTATGTGACGCCAGAGGTATTAAAAGAATTAACAGACTCTAAGACACCACAAGGCATTATTGCAGAGGTGGTGATGCCAAGCTTGCCCCTAGCTGACTTGAAAGCTGGTCGCTACTTGGTATTAGAAGATGTTCAAGACCCTGGGAATGTCGGAACCATGATTCGTACGGCTGATGCTGCTGGTTTTGATGGGGTATTGATTTCTGAGAAAACGGCAGATATTTACAATCAAAAAACTCTTCGTTCAATGCAAGGTAGTCATTTTCATTTGCCAGTTTGGCGTACCAATGTTTATGAAGCTTGCCAAAAATTGCAAAGTCTTGGTGTGCCATTAGTTGCTACGACGCTTTCAAAAGATTCTGTTGATTATAAGACTGTTGAGCATAAAGGTGAGTTTGCTCTTGTCATGGGAAATGAAGGAAATGGCATTTCAGAGCAAATGACAAAACAAGCTGACATCTTGGCCCACATCATTATGCCTGGACAAGCAGAAAGTTTGAACGTTGCTGTGGCAACAGGGATTGTTCTCTTTAGTTTAATTTAATCTTAAACGTTTTCATACTTTGAATTTTTTAGTCATCGTTTCAGTCTATTTTAAGCTGATATGCTATAATTAGGGTGAAAGAAGGTGATTCTAATGGGTGCATATAAAAAAGATAAAGAGTTCATGGAACTCGTTGGTCATCTCATCAAACACCCCCGTTTTCAGAAGCTAGATAATATTCCGCAGCATCATTATTCAACCCGTATGGAACATTCAATTAATGTGGCTTATACGAGTTATAAGATTGCTAAAAAACTAGGTTGGGATGAAAAAGCCACTGCGCGTGGAGGTCTTTTGCATGATTTCTTTTATTATGATTGGCGAGAAACCAAGTTTAATAAGGGGCATGCGTGGGTACATCCAAGAATTGCTGTTCGAAACGCTAGAAAATTAACGACTTTAAATAAGCGTGAAGAAGATATCATTTTAAAACACATGTGGGGGGCAACGATTGCTCCGCCGCGTTATAAAGAAGGTTACATTGTGACGATGGTCGATAAGTATTGGGCTGTCAAAGAAGCCATTACACCATTTCGCAATCGTTTTGGTAAGAAAAGACGCTACAGTCGTAAGATTTTACCAAGTAACCATCGCTAATGGATAGAATTTATCAGGAAGGGAGATTCTTTTGAATCAGAACGATATTATTTACACACAGACCGATAGTGGTTTGAATCGCTTTTTTGCTAAAATATATGGATTAGTTGGTATGGGAATTGGTTTGTCAGCCTTTGTCTCATTCTTGATGCTTTACGTCTTTACTGACAATATGATTAACATCATGACTAATCACCCATTTATTTATTATGGTGCAGTTTTCTTAGAGTTGGCTTTGGTTTTCTTAGCTAGCGGTGCTGCTCGTAAAAATACACCATCTGCTTTGCCTTTGTTTTTATTTTATTCAGCTCTGAATGGCTTTACTTTAAGTTTCATCATTGTTGCTTACACACAAACAACGGTTTTACAAGCCTTTGTCTCATCTGCCTTAGTCTTTGGTGTGATGTCAGTCCTTGGTTTTGTCATTAAAAAAGATTTGTCTGGCTTTGCAAAAGCAGCCTTGGCAGCTTTGATTGGGATTATCATTGCAAGCTTTGTCAATATTTTTATTGGCTCAGGGATGATGAGCTTTGTTATCAGTATTATTTCAGTATTGATTTTCTCAGGGCTTATCGCTTATGACAATCAAATGATTAAGCGTGTTTATGAAGCGACAGGTGGTCAAGTTGGTGATGGCTGGGCTATTTCAATGGCACTTAGTCTTTACCTTGACTTTATCAACTTATTCTTGAATTTGCTTCGCTTGTTCGGAAGCGATGATTAATGAATTAACTAGTGCAACTTTGTTTGCACTAGTTTTTTTCGTTTTTCAGGCTAAGGTCGTTGGTCATTTCTTGTCTTTATGTTATAATAGTCCTAATATTTTGAAAATTCGAGGAATTAATTATGAAAACACCATTTATTTCAGCCAAAGAGCTTCAAAACATTACGAATGAATTTCCAACGCCATTTCACCTTTACGATGAAAAAGGGATTCGTGAAAAGGCTCGCGCTTTGAACAAGGCCTTTGCTTGGAATAAAGGGTTTAAGGAATATTTTGCCGTAAAAGCAACTCCAACACCAGCTATCTTGAAAATTTTACAAGAGGAAAATTGCGGGGTGGATTGTGCGACAGAAGTAGAACTTTTGATGAGCCATAAGCTTGGCTTTACTGATATTATGTTCTCATCAAATGATACGCCAGCGCGTGAATTCAAGTACGCTAGAGAAATTGGGGCAACCATTAACCTTGATGCTTACGAACATATTGCCTTTTTAAAAGAAGTGGCAGGATTACCAGATACTGTGTCACTTCGATACAATCCGGGTGGTGTTTTCTCGCTTGGAACTGATATTATGGACAATCCTGAAGAATCAAAATTTGGGATGACTAAAGACCAGTTGATTCAAGGCTTCAAAGATTTGAAAGCAGAAGGTGTCAAAAACTTTGGTATCCATTCATTCCTTGCTTCAAACACAGTGACTAATGATTACTACCCAGAATTAGCTCGTCAGTTATTTGAATTAGCTGTTGAAGTGAAAGAAAAAACTGGCGTTGTGATTAACTTTATCAATTTATCTGGTGGTGTTGGAGTCAACTACCGTCCAGAACAAAAAGCTAATGATATTGCGGTGATTGGTGAAGGGGTCCACCGTGTCTTTGATGAGGTGTTGGTTCCTGTTGGGCTTGGTGATGTGAAAATCTTTACTGAACTTGGTCGCTTCATGCTGGCGCCACATGGTTTGCTTGTAACCAAAGTTCGTCACCGCAAACAAACGTATCGCACATACATTGGTGTTGACGCCTCAGCTGTTAACTTGATGCGCCCAGCCATGTATGATGCTTATCATCACATCACAAACATGACAAATCCCAATGGAAAACTTGAGGTGGTCGATGTGGTTGGTTCCCTTTGTGAAAACAACGATAAATTTGCTAAACAGCGTGAATTACCTGAAGCGCGCATCGGTGATACCTTGGTCATTCATGATACAGGAGCACACGGTTTTTCAATGGGTTATCAATACAATGGTCGCTTACGTTCAGCTGAGATTCTTTATCAAGAAGATGGCAGTGCACGTTTAATCCGCCGTGCCGAAACACCAGAAGATTATTTTGCAACCATTAAAGGATTTGATTTTGAATAAGTTATAAGAGCAGTTAGCTAAGGACTACAGATGGCCTTTAGTTAGCTGTTTTTTGTTTGAAATAAATTTCTGAAAACTGTTTCAATTTATGATATAATGATTAGAAAAAATCGGTTAAATTTTGGGAGAGATTTATGAAGATTAAGATGAGTGAGGTAATAGCGCAGCGCGATAGCCTCAAAAGCTCTATCAGCCAAACAAAGAGTCAACTATCAAGTGCCAAGAAAAAACTAAAAAGCGCAGCCAATTCAGAGGCTCTAAAAGGTGACGTTAAAGATGCGATTGATAATAAAATCACTAATTACCAAGTGCCTTTGCTGACGAATTATGTGAATAGCTTGGATGTCATCTCGCAGGGCTATGATAATCTTATCAGCACTTTTAAGAGTATTGTGAGTGAAAACAGTGACTCTGCCATTATCGACACGGATGTCTTACAACAAATGGTGGACAAATTCGATTCACCGCTAGAGCAACTAAAGACAAGCTCTAACGCGATTAACAAGGCAATTGACGATGTCGCAGACATTGTCACACTAACCAAAGTGACAACGGATGATGCCATTTCAGAATTTAGAGGTGCCAAGAAAGTCCTAACTAACACCATTAAAGACATGGAAACTTTCAATAATACCGTCTTCATCAGTGAAGCAGGCGACATCCTAGACGAACAAAATACGCAAATTGGAAGCTTATCTGACTTAGGAAGTAGCTCATATACCAGTAAAAAAGCTACGGATTTTTACAAGAAAACAGCATTCAAGACAGAAGTTAAAGAAACTAAACTTGTTGTTAGCGGTAAGGCTAGACGAGACCAGCTAAAAAACGAACTCGCCAAGAATTTGTATGATTCTAAATATAGTGGGTATTTTCTAGAAAAGAATCTAAAAGAGATAAGAGTCCCTACAATATTTAATAATGATTTAACGACTGGTATTCTTACAGGTTCAACAGAGGAGTTAAGTAAGTATAAAATTAGTAGTTTAGATGATTCAATGCCGAATATTGATGATTATATGCATTATTATGTCAATAAAGATAGTTATTTTGGTAATACAAACTTGTCAATGACATTTAATCAGTCCGACTATATTGATTTGGCTACTTACTCAGCAATAAAAAGAGCACTTAAAACTGTTACTGTTTCGGAATATAGTTTACCAATTGTTGGAACGACAGCCTCAATTGGTTTATCAGGAATAAGCTCTTTATTTATGGGGATTGATTTTGCGTCAAACTTAAGTGGAGAGAATGCCGGTCGAGCTTTTGTGCACACAGCTACAACAACTACAGCTACGGCACTTGGGGTCAGTGCATTAGAAGTTGGAATAGGAACAGCAGCACTCTCTGGAAGCGGCATAGCTACAGCGGCCTCGTTAGCTATTGCTAGTAATCCTGTAGGATGGGCAATTGGTGCTGGTGTTGCAGTTGGTTTTGGCGTTTCGATAGCATACAATAACAATTTTTTAGGAATAAAAGATATTACAAATGATATGGGAGACTATCTCAATAATGATTTCAAAAGCATTGGTAAATCTTTTGATTCAAGTGTTAAATCAATTCAAAAAGTATTTTGGGGGAGATAGACGTTAATGGAGTTTAAAATAACACAAGTTTCAGGAAGTTACCATGTTGTGAGAGCAAATGGAAAAAAATATATTTTAGATAATGTGAGTATGAGTTCAAAATTATATTTTTGGGGACATAAAGCACAGAATGTTGAAGCAATTTTATTTGAAAGTGATGATAAAGACAATTTGTTTAATCTTAAAAAATCACAATTGGGAACAACGGCGGTTGTTTTGATGGTACAGCCATTTTTAAAAATATTGTATAACTTTTTAGAAAATAATTTGAAGGCAACTGGAATTGTAGATAATCTCTTTCAAAAAGTATTGTTGTTCATTTTATCATTAACTATTGGATATTTCATTTACCTAGGTGTTTTTAAGTATGAGGACAAAAGAGTGAAAAAGAAATTAGTAAACAGGAAATGCATGAAATTGGTGCTAAAAACAGATAATCAACGTGTTTATGGCTTAGGCCCGATATTTGTAATGTTTACGCTCTTTTGCTTGGGATTTTATCTTTTTTATGATGAAATAACACTTCTAATTCTAAGTGGTTTGTTTTCATTTGCTATATTTACTTTTTCGTATCGAATTTTGCCAATTGGGGTAAATTACAATTTAAATCATCTTGATTTTGAAAAAATCGAAGAAATTTAATAAATGGGGGAGTTTTATGTTAAATATATTACCAATTGGGAGTATTGTGTATTTAAAAGATGGCAGTCAGAAATTGATGATTTTAAATCGTGGTGTAACAATTAAGCAAAATGGAGAAGATGTTCTATTTGATTATTCATCAGCGATTTATCCAATGGGATTAAATCCTGAACAAATTTTTTATTTTAATCAGGAAGATATCGACCGAGTTGTTTTTAACGGCTACAGTGACGATGAAGAAATGAGATTTGCTGAGCTGTATAAAAAGTGGTTGTCTGAGAATAATTTTAAAAAAGGAAATACAAATAATTGAAATGGTCTCCCAATTTTATTGTTTTTATGCTTAAGAAAAAGCTTTCAAGAATTTGTAAACTCTTTCCATTTTTGCTATAATAAATTATGTAAAAAACTTAGGAGAAAATATTCATGACAACATTTCTTTGGATTTTGTTAGTTTTGGTTGCTTTGTTTGGTGGCCTTGTTGGTGGCGTTTTTATCGCTCGTAAACAGTTTGAAAAGGAAATCGGTGAACACCCACGCTTGACGCCTGATGCGATCCGTGAAATGATGAGCCAAATGGGTCAAAAACCTAGTGAAGCAAAAATTCAACAAACGTACCGTAACATTATCAAACAATCAAAAGCAGCTGCAGCAAAAGCTAAAAAATAATCTTTACGCTTTGGTTTGAAAAATGCTAAAGGCGGATGACTTATTGTTTGATAGTTTTTGACCTTACATACAAGTCAGTCTTTAACAAACGTTTTCGAGCACAGAGCTCAGAAATGAATGACTCAGTTGGCTCACCAACTGGGTTTTTTCTAAGTCTAATTCCCTTATTAGAAAGAAGATTCTATGGATAATAGACCAATTGGTTTTTTAGATTCTGGAGTTGGTGGTTTAACAGTTGTACGTGAATTAATGCGTCAACTACCACATGAAGAAATTGTATATATTGGAGACTCAGCAAGAGCTCCTTACGGTCCTAGACCTGCTGAACAAATTAGAGAATACACTTGGGAATTGGTTAATTTCTTGTTAACTAAAAATGTTAAGATGATTGTCTTTGCTTGTAATACAGCGACAGCAGTTGCTTGGAAAGAAGTTAAAGAAAAGCTTGATATTCCTGTTCTTGGTGTTATTTTACCAGGTTCTAGTGCCGCGATTAAATCGACACGTAACGGTAAAATTGGGATTATCGGAACTCCGATGACCATTAATTCAGAAGTTTATCCTGAAAAGATAAAATCATTATCCCCAAAAATGGAAGTTAGCGGTTTAGCTTGTCCCAAGTTTGTTCCAATCGTTGAATCAAATGAAATGGGGTCAAGTGTTGCTAAAAAAGTCGTTTACGAAAGTTTAGCGCCGCTTGTTGGCAAAGTTGACACATTGGTTCTTGGATGTACGCATTACCCACTACTTCGTCCAATCATTCAAAATGTGATGGGACCTAATGTTAAATTAATCGATAGTGGTGCTGAATGTATTCGAGATGTGTCAGTGTTATTAAATTACTTTGAAATTAATCACAGTCGCACAGAACATGCTGTTGATCACCATTTCTACACAACAGCAAGTAGTCAGCGTTTTAAAGAAATTGCGGTGAACTGGCTAGGAACTGACATTGATGTGCAACATGTTGATTTGGAAAAGTTGAACAAATAGAAATGAGATAGTAATAAATGGCTGATAAAATTTATGAGTATAAAGATAAAGAAAATTGGTTCCTTGGCGAATGGGGTGGCTTCAACGCCATTTCAGGACTTGGAAATGTTAGTGATGATGCCCTTTTTAAATTGAGCCAACAAGTTGCAAAACTTGTTGCCAGCAAATGCTGTGGTAAATGTCACGGACACGGTGAAGGCGGCTGCCATAAAGACGAATTTAACGGCTACAACGTCACTGTTGTTAAAAAATCATCTGATTTTCAATTGATTCGCTTTGTTGTTGGCATGATTAACGAAGAAACTAATCGTCATTTAGAAGTGCAACAACGTGCGGGTGCGGTTGTGGTTACTGAGGATGACCAATTGTTATTTGTGCATCTACCAGAAGACGGTGTTGCTGCGTCAGCCTTTTTTGGAAAATCATCTGAAAATGCATTTGGTGATACAATCTTGATTGCTACACGCAATGAAGGTAAAACCAAAGAATTTCGTAAAATGTTTGATCAACTAGGTATCAAAGTTGAAAATCTAAACAATCACCCAGAATTACCTGAAGTCGAAGAAACTGGAATGACATTTGAAGAAAATGCTCGATTGAAAGCTGAAACTATTTCAAAATTGACTGGGAAAATGGTCTTAGCTGACGATTCTGGTTTGAAAGTGGATGTTCTTGGTGGTCTTCCTGGTGTATGGTCAGCTCGTTTTTCTGGACCTGATGCAACAGATGAATCAAACAATGCTAAATTGCTTCATGAATTAGCAATGGTATTTGATATGAAAGACCGTTCAGCGCAATTCCACACAACACTTGTGGTTGCTGCACCAGATAAGGAAAGTTTGGTTGTTGAAGCAGATTGGCCTGGCTACATTGCTATGGAAGCAAAAGGCGACAACGGCTTTGGTTATGACCCACTATTCTTAGTTGGTGAAACTGGACGTCACGCTGCTGAATTGACAGCAGATGAAAAAAATGAAATCTCACATCGCGGGTTGGCTGTTAAGAAATTAATGGAGGCATTCCCAGTATGGAAAGCAGAACAATAATTGTAATGAGTGATTCTCACGGTGACCGTGAGATTATTAGCAATATTAAACAACGTTATCAAGGCGAAGTTGATGCCATTTTCCATAATGGAGATTCTGAGCTACCAAGTTCAGATCCCATTTGGGATGGTATCAAAGTGGTTCGTGGTAATTGTGATTACGATAATGGTTATCCTGAAAGATTGACAACTTATCTTGACGATATTGTCATAGCACAAACTCACGGACACCTTTATAACATTAATTTTACATGGGATAGATTGGATTTATTTGCTCAAGAAGAAGATGCAGATATCTGCCTTTATGGGCACTTGCACCGAGCAGCAGCTTGGCGTAATGGTAAAACTGTTTTTATCAATCCAGGTAGTGTTCTTCAACCTCGTGGTGATGTCAAAGAAAAGCTTTATGCTAAAGTAATTATCACTAAAGACAAGATTAAGGTTGATTTTTACACACGTGACCACAAACTCTATCCGGCACTTTCAAAGGAATTTGACAGATGATAGCAAAAGAATTTGAAGAATTTCTTCTTAGCCATTTGGATCATTACTTGATTCCGGCAGAAGATTTGGCGATTTTTATTGATACGCATAATTCAGACCACGCTATGTTACTTTTAGCTAATAATGGTTATTCACGTGTTCCTGTTATCACCAAAGATAAAGAATACGTTGGAACTATCAGCATTGCTGACATTATGTCTTATCAAGCTAAAAATCAATTGACCGATTGGGAATTGGCTCAGACTGATATTGGTAAGATGGTTAATACCAAATTACAAACCATTAGTGATACTTCAAGCTTAACGGATATTATGCATTTGTTAGTGGACTATCCTTTCTTGCCAGTCTTAGATAAAAATAACCACTTCCTAGGCATTATTACACGTAAATCGATTCTAAAGGCTGTTAATAGTCTCTTACACGATTTCACTGATTATTATACGATTACCCCGAAAGATGATTGATTTTATCCAAGAATTTATTGACAGTA
Organism: Streptococcus ruminicola; assembly: GCF_011387195.1. Taxonomy (NCBI): domain Bacteria; kingdom Bacillati; phylum Bacillota; class Bacilli; order Lactobacillales; family Streptococcaceae; genus Streptococcus; species Streptococcus ruminicola. The sequence goes on along the minus strand of NZ_CP046919.1, from coordinate 459,535 downwards.
AGTCTCTCTCAGAGAATTCTAGAAATGCTTATTTTTATGATTTGCAGCAGTTTGTTGAGGCTGTTGATGGCAAAGTCAGCAAAGAAAAGCTGGCGCTTTATGAGCATTCATTGGCACCTTTAAAAACCTCAGCCAAAAAGCGTAAGATTTCAGCGGTAAATCAGTTTTTGTATTTTTTGTATGATACTGAGCGCTTAGATCGTTTTTATAAATTAAGCAATAAAGAAAAATTGGCCACGAAACCGGTTAGTAAGGAGTTGCTGGATTATTCGGCTTTTTATCAAGAAAGTTCTTATCAAGCAGGTCAGTTGATTGCGCTTTTGATGATTGAACTGGGCCTGTCGTCTAGTGACCTTCAAGGCTTAAAAGTTGCTGATTTGGATAGGACTTTTGCTGTTTTGCGCGTGCAAAAAGCTGGCTTGGTCAGAGTGCTAGAAGTTCCTGCAAAATTGCTTGATTACATGACTGCCAATTTGTCTGAAGAACAGATTTATCTTTTTGATAATCAAGGTAAATCTTATTCAAGACAATGGTTCTTCAATCAATTAAAAGCATTTTTGGCTTCTTTAGGTCTGGAAGACTTATCAGCGCAGGACATGCGCCATCAATATGTTTTACATCAAAAAGTAGCAGGAAAATCTTTATTAGAAGTTAGTCGCAATTTAGGGCTTAAGAGTCCAGTGACTTTAGAGAAATTTTATAACTAATGGATATTAAATTAAAAGATTTTGAAGGGCCTCTGGATTTGCTTTTGCACTTGGTCTCTAAATATCAGATGGATATTTACGACGTTCCAATCGTGGAAGTTATCGAGCAGTATTTGGCTTATATCTCAACCTTACAAGCCATGAAATTAGAAGTGGCTGGTGAATATATGGTTATGGCCAGTCAGCTCATGCTGATTAAAAGCCGTAAGCTACTTCCAAAAATTGTTGAAGCAGAGCCAGAAGAAGATGACCCTGAACAAGAATTGTTGACACAAATCGAAGAATATCGTCGCTTCAAGGCGATTAGTGAGGAAATGTCAGCTCAGCACGATGAACGTGCTAAATTTTACTCAAAACCAAAACAAGAATTAATTTTTGAAGATGCGGTTTTAGCTCATGACAAGACGATTATGGATCTTTTCTTGTCATTTTCACATGTTATGGCTGAAAAGCAAAGAGAATTGAAAAATAGTCATACGGTTGTTGAGCGTGATGATTATCGTATTGAAGACATGATGACGGTTATTTCAGAACGTCTCAGTCAGTCTAAAAAACTTGTTTTGAACAAGGTTTTCAAAGAATGTCAATCTATTCCAGAGATGATTACCTTATTTTTGGCGACTTTAGAATTGATTAAAGTCCATGAGGTGGAAGTAGAACAAGAGGAAAACTTTGGAGATATTGTTTTACGAAGTGTTAGTTGAGTGAAAAAACGATAACCCTTGGTAAACAAACTTAAGAAAGGAAGTTATATGAACTATTTAGCTCAGATTGAAGCTCTTCTTTTTGTAGCAGGTGAAGAAGGCTTGAGCTTACGTCATTTGGCTAGTATGGTTAATTTAACACCAACGGCGCTCCAACAACAATTGGAAAAATTAGCACAGAAATACAAAGCTGACGACTCATCAAGTCTTTGTTTGATTGAGACAGCAGGTTGTTATAAAATTGTGACTAAAGAGATTTTTGCTGATTTGCTTCGTGATTTTGCAAAAGCTCCAGTCAATCAAAGTTTATCACGTGCCAGTTTGGAAGTTTTATCCATTATTGCTTACAAACAACCGATAACACGTATTGAAGTTGATGATATTCGTGGAGTTAATTCTAGCAGTGCTATCAGTAAATTAATGGCTCTAGGTTTAATTTGCGAAGCTGGTAAAAAAGAAGTAATTGGTCGACCAAATATTTATGCGACAACGGATTATTTCCTAGATTTTATGGGAATCAATGACCTAAGTGAGCTGATTGACGTGTCAAATATCGAAGTGGTTGATGAAGAAATGACCCTTTTTGAAGATCCAGAATTAGCCCAAGAAGAAACAGAACTCGCTAAAACTGACGAAATGATGTAAAATAGCTAAAAAGCAGTTAAAGGAAAGAATATGAGAATTAATAAATACATTGCCCATGCGGGAATTGCCAGCCGTCGTAAAGCTGAAGATTTGATTAAAAGAGGTTTGGTAACCATCAACGGTAAAGTTGTCACAGAACTAGCTACAACGGTTAAAGCTGGTGATGTTGTTGAAGTTGAAGGGACACCAATCTATAACGAAGAAAAAGTTTATTACCTTCTTAATAAACCTCGTGGTGTGATTTCAAGTGTATCAGATGACAAAGGCCGTAAAACGGTTGTTGACTTGCTACCAAATGTTACAGAACGTATTTACCCTGTTGGACGTTTGGACTGGGATACTACTGGACTTTTGATTTTGACAAATGATGGTGATTTCACAGATGAAATGATTCACCCACGTAACGAAATCGACAAAGTCTACTTAGCTCGTGTTAAAGGACTTGCGACAAAAGAAAATCTTCGTCCATTAACACGTGGTGTTGTTATCGATGGCAAAAAGACAAAACCAGCTCGTTACAACATCATCAAAGTAGATCCTGAAAAAAATCGTTCAGTGGTTGAATTGACTATCCATGAAGGACGTAACCACCAAGTTAAGAAAATGTTCGAATCAGTTGGACTTTTGGTAGATAAATTGTCTCGTACGAACTTTGGGACTTTGGATCTATCAGGTCTTCGCCCAGGTGAATCACGTCGTTTGAGCAAAAAAGAAATCAGCCAGTTACATAATTTAGCTGTTAACAAACAAAAATGATAAAAAAACTGCTTATTGCGCTTGTTAAATGGTATCAAAAACGGATTTCCCCCATGACCCCTCCATCATGTCGCTATCGACCAAGCTGTTCGAATTACATGATTGTGGCGATTGAAAAGCATGGGATAAAAGGTGTTCTTATGGGAATTGCACGTATTTTACGTTGCCATCCATTTGTAGAGGGTGGTGATGATCCGGTCCCAGATTATTTTACCCTTCGACGCAATAAAGATTTTCGAAGAAAAAAAGAGGAAAGCTAAGGCTTTCCTCTTTTCGATTTTTAATATTTTGACCATGTTTTTGGAATGAAAAGTAGTAACATTGGGTAGATTTCCAAACGTCCTGCAATCATAGCAAATGACATGAGTAGTTTTGAAAATGGACTAAAGATTGCAAAGGTTTGACTTGTTCCGAGCATTGGTCCGATGTTGTTAAAGGTTGATGTTGCTGCGCTGACAACAACCATAAAGTTATTATTATCAAGGGATAACATCAAAGTCAATCCTAGAAGTAAGAAAACGTAAAGCGTCAAATACTTAAGGACACCGTGTTGAATTTCCTTATCAAGTGGTTGCTCGTTGATATGAATAGTCATGATACGGTTTGGATAAAGGGTTGAGAGCACTTGATTCCTTGCAATTTTTGTCAAGATAAGTGTACGCATGACCTTAATACCACCTGCAGTTGATCCAGCAGATCCTCCGACAAACATGAGAAAGAGTAGAATAACCTGAGCAAACAAAGGCCAAACGGTCAAATCAGTTACTCCAAATCCTGTTGTTGTCATGACGTTAGCCACTTCAAATAATGAATTTTCCAAAGCCTTACCAGCGCTTGGGTAAAGGCCACTGACATTCAACCAGATTAGAGCTGTTGCAATCACAACAATCCCAATATAAGTTCTTAGTTCTTCGTCTTTAAAGAATGCTTTAAACTTACGAAGCAATAAGAAGTAGTACAGGTTAAAGTTAATCCCAAAAAGGAGTACAGCAATTGAGACAATATTTGTGATTAGTGAACTGTTGTAATGAGCAATAGAATCATTATAGACTCCAAAACCACCAGTACCAGCACAGCCCATGGCAGTAATAATACTATCAAAGGCAGGCATACCAGCTACCATTAAAATAACTACCAAAATGGCAAACATGCTGAGGTAAATGACATAAAGAATTTGCGCTGTTTCTTTCAGTTTAGAAACCACTTTACCAAAGACAGGACCAGGCACTTCAGCACGCATGACTTCCAAGTGGCTATTTTTACTATTTTCCATAATGGCTAGCGCAAACACCAGCACTCCCATACCACCGATAAGGTGGGCGAAACTTCGCCAGAAGAGTAGCGAGTGTGATAGCACCGCAACATCAGGTAAAATAGTAGCACCAGTCGTGGTAAATCCAGAAACCATTTCAAAGAAAGCGTCAATGATACTTGGAATTTGTCCTGAAAGTACAAATGGCAGCGCTCCAAAGAATGACCAGAGTATCCAACATAGAGCAACGATTAAGAGTCCCTCTTTGGTGTAAACATGGTAATTCTTTGGCTTGAAAGCAACCCCAAGAAGTCCAATGATGACAAGCATTCCAATCGTGATGACCAGGCTGTTAATCACGCGCATATCTTCATGATAAATGAAAGCCACAATCACAGGCACTAACATCAAAGAGGCTTCGATTAAGAGTAATTTTGAAAGGAGGTAACGAACCATACTTTTATTCATAACTTACCTCGCTAACAAATCGTAGATACGCGTGATGTTTTTCAAGAAGGTTACGACAACAATCTTATCACCAACTTCAAAGACATCCTCACCAGTTGGATAAATGGTTTTACCTTTGCGGATAATCGCGGCGATAAGAATATTTTCCTTGAATTTTAGTGATGACAGACTCTTACCTGCCATTTTATTGTTTTCACGAATTTCAAATTGCAAGGTCTCGATACGACCATTAGCGACGTGGTGCATGGCATCAAGGTTTGAGTCTTGGGCGTTCACACGACCACGAATGAAGTGCATCATGCTATCAACCGCAATACTTTTTGGTGTGACAATACTTGAAAATTGGCTAGTGTCAATAATTTCAAGCAAGCTAGTACGGTTAACTTTGGTGATATTTTTTCGTACACCAAGTGTTTCAAGGAACATAGAAGTGATGATGTTTTCTTCATCCACCCCTGTTAGTGTTGCGACTGCATCAAAGTTTTCCACACATTCTTCCAAAAGCACACTTTTAGCCGTACCGTCACCTTGGACGACATGGACGTTTGGAAATTCTTGGCTGAACATCTGAGCTTGCTCAGGATTATTTTCAATGACCTTAAGATTCATCTTAGTGTTCTTAAGAATGTTGAGCAAGTAGTATGCAATTCGTCCAGCACCAATAATCATCATGTTCTTGATAGATTTGGTTTTTACAGAATTGTGGAAAAGAATCATGTCAATACGATTTCCTGTAACGAAAATCTTATCAGCAGTTTGTAGTGTTGCATCACCATCAGGAATGATTAATTTTCCGCGACGTTCGATAGCACAGATAACTATGTTGCCGAATTTTTTACGGAACTGGCTTAAACTCATGTGGCAAAGTTTGCTGCCATCAGAAATTACAAATTCCATCAGCATGACACGTCCATTGACAAAGTGCTCAACAGAAAGGGCATTTGGAAAGTCAACAGTATTAGCAATATAACGTGCAGTTAACAATTCTGGATTGACCACCAAAGAAAAGCCAAGGAAATTCTTATCTTTGAAATAAGCGTTTGAGTATTCTGGATTACGAACACGGACAACCGTTTCTTTAGCGCCCATTTGTTTGGCAAGAACGGCTGAAATCATATTAACTTCGTCTTTATCAGTCAGAGCAATGAAGATATCGCAGTTAGCAACATCAGCTTGCTCAAGGATTTTAAAGTTAGCACCATTACCAACGATTCCCATGATATCGTGACGTTTGGTAATATTTTTTAAAACAGCTTCTTTTTCTTCAATTAAGACGACATTGTGTTTTTCTTCAACAAGAGAGCGACAAAGTGCGGTACCAACCTTACCTCCGCCGACAACAATTATTTTCATTTTAACCTCCGAAATGTATCGTATCTATATTACTCTATTTTTCCTAAAAATACTAGCCATTCCAACTGCTAACAAGGGATTAAGCTTGATTTATCAAAGCTAACAATGATTGTTAAAATTAGGTTACAAATCATCAAAACGCTTGCGAAATGTCAGTGAGAGAACTATAATGAGTCGTTATCTAATTTTAGGGAGAAATTTCAATGCTTGAAAAGTTACGAAATGTTTTTATTGGTAATCCCCTGGAATCAGCTGGCGAGACTGACGAGGATCATCTGCTATCCAAATCACAAGCCTTGGCCATGTTGTCCAGCGATGCCCTTTCATCTATTGCTTATGGTCCAGAACAAGTTATCTTAGTTTTGACAACTATTTCTGCGGCGGCAATTTGGTGGTCTTTACCAATTGGACTTTTGGTTTTGGTATTGTTAGCAAGCCTAACGATTTCTTACCAACAAGTTATCCATGCTTACCCTAAAGGTGGCGGTGCCTACATGGTATCTACGGAAAATTTATCACCAAGTATGGGATTAATTGCGGGTGGTAGTTTGTTGGTTGACTATATGTTGACAGTAGCTGTTTCGGTGTCATCTGGTGCCGATGCGATTACATCAGCTTTTCCAGCCATTAAGGAATTTAATTTAGAAATTTCGATTGTTCTGGTTTTGGCTTTGATGTTTATGAATTTGCGTGGTTTGCGCGAATCGGCAAAATCTTTGATGATTCCAGTTTATTTGTTCATTGTAAGTATCTTATTCTTGATTGCATATGGTGCTTTTCAAATTCTGACTGGGCATTTGGCTTATACGGCAACAGCACACATTGGTAAAGTGGTTCCAAGAGTGTCTATCATTCTTTTGCTGAGAGCTTTTACCAGCGGTTCAGCTTCACTTACTGGTGTTGAAGCTATTTCAAATGCGGTGCCATTTTTCAAGAAACCAAAAGAAAAAAACGCAGCTGGCACCCTTGCCATCATGTCACTAATTCTTGGGATTATGTTTGCAGGGATTACTTTCCTAAACTATTGGTTGGGAATTACACCATCAGCTCATGTAACCATTTTGGCTCAAATTGCGCAACGTATCTTTGGTGATTCAACAATCGGAAATGCTTTGTTCTACATTTTCCAATTATCAACAGCCTTAATCTTGGCGGTTGCTGCAAATACTGGCTTTTCTGCCTTTCCAATGTTATCTTTCAACATGGCTAAGAACAAATACATGCCTCACCTCTTTATGGAAAAAGGGGCACGTCTTGGCTATTCAAATGGTATCATCACCCTAGCAGTAGGAGCAATTGCTTTACTTTGCATCTTTAATGGGTCAACTGAACGCCTTATCCCACTTTATACCATTGGGGTATTTATCCCATTTGCCCTTTCACAAACGGGGATGGTCATTCACTGGAAACGCAAATTTGGTCAAGGCTATTTGAAACATTCTGTGGCTAATATCTTGGGAGCAATTATTTGTTACCTCATCATTTTGATTTTATTGATTTTTAGAATTGGTGAAATCTGGCCATTCTTCCCAATCATCTTTGTCTTGATGTTCTTGTTCCATTCTATTAAGAATCACTACAAGAATGTTGCCATGCAACTTCGTTTGACAGATGATGTTAAGAATATCCATTATGATGGTAATACGGTTTTGATTTTGGTCGGCAATATGACACAAGCAAGTATTCGTGCTATCAACTATGCTAAAAGCATTGGACAAACGGTTGTTGCCATGCACGTATCAACCTTGGAAACACGTGAAAAAGACTTAGAAGTTGAAGAAGAATTCAAACACTATTTCCCAGATGTTACCTTTGTCAATATTGAATCAAACTACCGTGATATTGTGAAACCAACCATGATGTTTGTTCAAAAAATGAATCATGAAGCTAAGAAAAATAATCACACCATGACGGTTATTATTCCAAAATTCATTCCAAAACACAGTTGGCAAAACATGCTCCACAACCAAATGAGCCTACGTATCCGTGCGCGTTTACGTTGGTATGAAGACATCATCATTGCAACTTATTCATATCATTTGAAGAAATAATAAATGTTTAAGAAGCCTTTCATATCAAGGCTTCTTTTAATTTTGTAAAAGAAAAGGCTTACATCGAAAAAACATTGAAAAAAGCCGTAAAAACGTGACATTTTCGCGTCAAATACGTTGACTTTGCATGTTAAAGTGTTATAATAATTTACAAGAATTCGTTAGTTTAAATCAAACCTGTTATGATTTAAGTTAATGAATCGCCGCCAACCACGCTGTTTGCTGAGCTTGACTCCGGGCAGTGTGGTTTATTTTTATGTCAAAAAACGGAGAGGAATAGTTATGAATATCGAAGAACTTGATTACCAAGAAGAGTCTGCTAAAGCTGTCAATCATGTCGTTCTTTTTCAACCACAAATTCCACAAAATACAGGAAATATTGCTAGAACTTGTGCTGCAACCAATACACCACTACACATCATTCGTCCGATGGGATTCCCAATTGATGACCGCAAAATGAAACGCGCAGGGCTTGATTACTGGGACAAACTTGATGTGACATTCTATGATAGCATTGAAGAATTTATGGAAAAATGTGATGGGAAAGTTCACTTGATTAGTAAATTCGCTGAAAAAGTTTATTCTGACGAAAACTACAATGATGGCAAACATCATTATTTCCTTTTCGGTCGTGAAGATAAAGGACTTCCTGAAGATTTCATGCGAGAAAATCCAGAGAAAGCTCTTCGTATTCCGATGAATGATGAACACGTGCGCAGCTTGAATTTGTCAAACACTGTCTGCATGATTGTTTATGAAGCTCTTCGCCAACAAGCATTTCCAAATTTGGAACTCAGTCACACTTACGAGCATGATAAACTAAAATAAAAGAAAAGCAGTCCTTTAGGACTGCTTTTGACGTATAAAAGTCCAAAAAGTGAGGAGAATCGGCATAAAATCAAGCTTTTTCAGCCAAAAACATTGCAGAGCTTGATTTTTTTTGATATTCTAAGGGTGTCTTCAGGGCAGGGTGCAATTCCCGACCGGCGGTGTTGCCTCTCGTTGTTTGCTAAGAGAACGAGAGCAATGTAAAAGTCCGCGAGCTGCTTGGCAGTTGATCTGGTGAGATTCCAGAACCGACAGTAAAGTCTGGATGGGAGAAGACCAAGAGTTTGCTTAGGCTTTTTGGCTACAGCAATATACTCGAACGCCTTCTTTCAATTTGAGAAAATTGGAGGAACTTTTTTATGCCTGAAACTATGACTAACACACGTAAATTGGCGCATATTGCCATTTTATCGACGCTTTCGTTCTTGTTGATGTATTTGCAATTTCCGCTGATTCCATCAGCTAGCTTCTTGCAATTTGATTTTTCAATCTTACCAGTCTTAGTTGGTCTTGTGATGATTGACTTGCAAAGCGCGCTTGGAATTTTGATTTTGCGAACACTTCTAAAACTCATGTTAAATAATGGTGGTGTTACCACCTTGATTGGTATGCCAATGAATGTGGTCACTTTAGGAGTTTTCTTGTTAGCGATGGCTTTCATTTGGAATCGAAAACCAAGTTTGAAAACTTTTGTTTTGGCTTCAGTTGTGGGAACGATTGGTTTGACCGTGGCTATGTTGGTATTAAACTATATCTATGCGGTGCCACTTTATGCCCAATTTGCAAACTTTGATATTTCAGCTATTCTAGGTTTAGGAAATTACCTTTTTGCAATGGTTGTCCCATTTAACTTGATTGAAGGAGTGATTTTCTCTATTTCCTTCTTTATCTTATGGACATGCCTAAAACCGATTTTAACAAAATAAATACATGACAGGTCTGGGACATAGTCCTAGGCTTTTTAGTTAATCTGCTAATGAACTTAACATTTGTTTAAACTGCCACAGTTTTGCCACAGAATTTAGAGGCTTTGGCTAGGCTTAAAAAATGAACTGCGTTATAATAATACTGTTGCACTAAATTCTTGTGAAAGGTATTAACATGAAACATAAACAAACCTATTTTACACTTGGCTCAACCTTTCTCGTGATTTTTATGATGTTGGGCTATGTTGTAAAATTTTATCCTGAAGCTGTAACAGGACTTGATTCAAGTATTCAATTAAGCGTTCGTGGAGATTTACCAGCTCATCTGACTGCTTTCTTTAAAGTCATCACAAATTTTGGTCATGAAGCGCTTGTCTTTGTCTATACATTTGCCATTGCAGCCTTTTTCTATTTCCGAAAAAATTGGAAAACGGAAGGCCTTCTTTTAGCTGGCAATTTGGTTTTAATGGGGGCTTTTTCAACAGTCTTTAAGTATCTTTATAATCGTCCAAGACCAAGTTTGGAATTCTTAGTTAAACGACCAATGGGGCCATCGTTCCCAAGTTGGCATGCGGCATCCAGTATGATTGTGGCTATTAGTTTGATGATTATTATCGAGCAACATTTGACAAAAACAGTGGCTAAGCGTCTGCTACAAGTATTGGTTTTTGTACTTGCTCTTTTAACAGCTGTTTCTCGTATCTACTTAGGTGTCCATTACCCAACAGATATTTTGGGTGGCTGGTTGCTAGCTCTTGCTATCTCTCTAGCTGTATACCCAATTTATGATAAGAAGCGTTTTGAATGGCGTTTCCAAGGAAAACAAGATTAAGTATTAAAGAGGCGACCGATAGGTCGTCTTTTTAAGGTGACTTGAGTTTGTCTCGTGCTTAGAAAGTGTTATAATAAAAGCTATGAAAAAACGTTACAATACTCTAAATGATTACTATCGCGAGATTTTTGGAGAAAAAATATTTAAAGTTCCTATTGATGCGGGCTTTGATTGTCCTAACCGTGATGGAACGGTAGCGCATGGTGGTTGTACTTTCTGTACGGTATCAGGTTCTGGTGATGCTATCGTGGCTCCAGACGCTCCAATTCGTGACCAATTTTATAAAGAAATAGATTTCATGCACCGTAAATGGCCAGAAGTTAAGAAATACTTGGTTTATTTCCAAAACTTCACCAATACGCATGACACGGTTGATGTGATTCGTGAACGCTATGAACAAGCTATTAACGAACCTGGTGTTGTTGGGATTAATATCGGGACACGTCCCGACTGTCTGCCTGATGAAACCATTGCCTACATTGCTGAATTATCTGAGCGTATGCATGTGACTGTTGAGCTTGGTTTGCAGACCACTTATGATGAAACGTCTAAAATCATTAACCGTGCTCACACTTATGAGCTTTACGTTAAAACGGTGAAACGTCTGCGTGAATTAGCTCCTAAGGTTGAGATTGTTTCTCACTTGATTAATGGCCTTCCAGGGGAAAACCACGAGATGATGGTTGAGAATGTTCGACGTTGTGTGAGCGATAACGAGATTGACGGAATCAAACTTCATTTGCTTCACTTGATGACAAGTACGAAAATGCAACGTGATTACCATGAAGGGCGTTTGAAATTGCTCAGTATGGACGAATACGTCAACATTATCTGCGACCAGTTGGAAATTATTCCTAAAAATATTGTTATTCACCGTATTACTGGAGATGCTCCACGTGACATGTTGATTGGACCAATGTGGAGCCTCAAGAAATGGGAAGTTTTAAACGCCATTGACAAAGAAATGGAACGTCGAGGTTCTTATCAAGGATGTAAATTAGAGGAGGTTGAGTCGTGATAAAACGTCCCTTACACTTATCACATGATTTTTTGGCTGAGGTGCTAGATGATAGTGCAGTAGCTGTTGATGCAACCATGGGAAATGGCAATGACACAGCTTTTCTCGCTCAGCATGCTAAAAAAGTTTACGCTTTTGATGTGCAAGAACAAGCACTAAACAGCACACAAGAACGCCTAGAAAAACAGGCAATTTCAAATGCGCAGTTGATTTTAGATGGGCATCAAAATCTTGATAAATACGTCAGTGAGCCAATTCGCGCAGCTATTTTCAACCTTGGCTATTTACCAAGTGCCGATAAGACAGTCATTACAAAACCTGATACCACTTTAGTGGCTATTGAAAAAATCTTAGAACGTCTTGAAATCGGTGGTCGTCTAGCTATCATGATTTATTATGGTCACGAAGGTGGAGACATGGAAAAAGATGCTGTGCTTGATTACGTGTCAGCTCTTGACCAAAAAGAGTTTGCAACCATGCTTTACAAACCTCTTAACCAAATTCACCAACCACCTTTCTTGGTTATGATTGAAAAATTACGTTAATAATAAAACCTCTCTGATTGAACTGCACCCCAAAAGTTAGACAAAAAATCTAACGATTGGGGTGCTTTTTGTATGAAATTAACTTATGAAGATAAACTAGAAATCTATAAACTCAGAAAACAAGGTTTGTCTTGGCCTCAGCTGGGTCAAACCTATGATGTTAATCCTAGAAATCTACGTTACATGGTTAAGCTTATGGACCGATATGGCGTAGAGATTGTTAAAAAAAGTAAAAATAGGTATTATTCTCCTGAACTAAAGCAAGAAATTATCAATCAAGTCCTTCTTGAAGGTCGTACTCAATTGTCTGTCTCTCTTGAATATGCTCTTCCTAACATAGGAACACTTTCCAATTGGCTAGCACAATACAAGAAAAATGGGTATACTATTGTTGAGAAAACAAGAGGGAGACCAAGCAAAATGGGGCGTAAACCAAAGAAAACCTGGGAAGAAATGACTGAGCTAGAACGACTTAGAGAGGAAAATGAGCGGTTACGAACGGAGAATGTTTTCCTAAAAAAGTTGAGAGCAGCTCGCTTGAGGGACGAAGCCAAAATGCGCGAACAACAGCGACAATTAGAGAAATGGTTAGAGGAGGATTCAGACTAGATATCCTTTTAGAATTTTCGGGTTTGGCTCGTTCAACTTACTATTACCACTTGAAACAGCTAAATAAGCTTGACAAAAACAAGGTTCTTAAAGCTAAAATCAAGATGATTTATGACGAGCACAAAGGCAACTATGGCTATCGCCGCATCACTTTGGAACTAAGAAACCAAGGCTTTTTGGTCAACCACAAAAAAGTACAACGCTTAATGAAACGTATGAATTTGACTGCACGTATTCGCCGTAAACGTAAATACTCCTCTTACAAGGGTGAAGTTGGCAAGAAAGCTGATAATCTCATCCAACGTCACTTTGAAGCTTCAAAGCCTTACGAAAAATGTTATACAGATATCACTGAATTTGCTATTCCAGCTAGCTCTCAAAAATTATACTTATCACCAGTTTTAGATGGTTATAATAGTGAAATTATTGCTTATCAACTATCAACTTCGCCTAATTTGGAACAAATCAAGACTATGTTAGCGAAAGCTTTTCCAGATGAACATTATGACAATACGATTCTTCACAGTGACCAAGGGTGGCAATACCAACACCAGTTTTATCATGAATTTCTCAATCAAAAAGGAATTCGTCCATCCATGTCCCGCAAAGGCAACAGCCCAGACAACGGTATGATGGAATCTTTCTTTGGTATCTTAAAATCAGAAATGTTTTATGGCTTTGAGAAGACCTTTAAGTCACTAGATGAACTCAAACGAGCCATTATTCATTACATCGATTATTACAATAATAAACGGATTAAAGTCAAACTAAAAGGACTTAGCCCTGTACAATACAGGACTAAATCCTTTCAATAATTAATTGTCCAACTTTTTGGGGTCAGTACAGATTAAGGTCATAGAGGTTTTTCGTTATTAAAATTCAGGTTTGATGTAAATGCGGTCATCACCGAGCGGCACGATTGAGACTTTTTGGTCATAAAAATCAGATAAAATAGTTTCTGTAAGAACTTCATTTTTAGGACCTTGGGCAATGATTTGCCCTTTTTTGAGGAGAAGAACGTGGGTAAAAGAACGTGTGATTTCTTCTGCGTGGTGAGTGACGTAGAGGATGGTTGGTGCCTTTGGAAGAGTTGTGATTTGCTCGATTTGGCGGAGTAATTTTTCACGAGCAAATAAATCAAGACCGCTGGTTGCTTCATCGAGAATTAAAATCTCAGGTTCTTCCATAAGGCTGCGAGCAATGAGAAGTAGTTGCTTTTCACCTTGTGAAAGGCTGGCATAAATACGACCAAGAAGATGTTCACCGCCAATTGAGATGAGCATTTGTCTTGCCTCGTTTAGCTCTTTTTCGCCATACTCAGTGTATAAAATGCTTGATTTATATTTTCCAGTCAGGACAATTTTTTCAGCAAGCATGTGTGGAGAGAGACGTTCTGCGATAAATGAACCGACAATACCGATTTTGGTACGCATATTGCTGATATCAGTCCCACCAAATTTATTTCCCAGCACCTCAACACTGCCTTGACTTGTCCAGTATTCTGCTGTGATAAGTTTTAGAAGTGATGTTTTACCAGACCCGTTGAGCCCTAAGATTGCCCAATGTTCCCCTTTGTTGACCTTCCAAGTAATGTCCTTGAGAAGGGTTTTATTTTGTCGTGATAGCGTAACATTTTCCAAAGTAATTTGAGCCATAAGTGACCTCCGAGATGTGTTTGATAGCTATTATATCATTTTTAGAAAATTCAGACAAATATCCATTAAAAGGTTTGATTTATTAAACTAAAAGTTAGTAAAACTTTACTAAAACTTATTGACTTTGTTTAGGAAAGCGTTTACTATAATCATGTAATCAAAAAACAAAGTTGTTAGAAGAAGGAGAGTTCTATGAATCAAACGACTCATGCAAGCAAAGATTTGAAAAAATCTGCAGCTACTTCACGCATTTCATATGCTTTTGGGGCATTTGGTCACGATATTTTTTATGCGACCTTGTCAACATACTTCATCACTTTTATTACCTCACACTTATTTAATACTGGTGATGCAGCACAAAATAATCGCATGGTTTTGTATATCACTCAGATTATCGCAGGTTTGCGTATTGTTGAATTGATTATTGACCCTTTTATTGGAAATATGATTGACAATACAAAGACACGCTGGGGAAAATTCAAACCATGGGTAGTAGCTGGTGGTACAATCAGCTCACTTGCTTTATTGATTTTATTTACTGATATGGGTGGACTTAACAAGACAAATCCAGTGCTTTACTTGATTATCTTTGCTTTCATCTATATCATGATGGATATTTTTTATTCTTTTAAAGATATTGGTTTTTGGTCAATGGTTCCAGCACTATCATTTAGCTCTGAAGAACGTGAAAAAACAGCAACTTTTGCTCGTATTGGTTCAACTATTGGTGGTAATATTGTTAGTGTTGTGATTATGCCAATCGTTCTTTTCTTCTCACTTCATCGTAATGGCGGTGCTGGTGATAATCGTGGTTGGTTCTGGTTTGCCTTTATTGTGGCTTTGTTGGGTGTGTTAACTGTTTTGGCTGTAGCCTTTGGTACACATGAAATTGAGTCCGACCTTCGTAGAAATACTGAAAAAACAGGCTTCAAAGATGTTCTTAAAGTCTTAACTAAAAACGACCAATTAATGGCGATTGCTTTGTCATATGTCTTGTATACAACTGGGATTAGTATTTTAAATGCTTCTGAATTGTATTACTTCACTTACATCATGGGACACGCAGCTCAATTTTCAATCTTAGGTACGATTAATACAGTTGTCGGTTTGCTTTCAGTTTCTCTTTTTCCACAATTAGCTGGAAAATTGAATCGTCGTAATTTGTTCTTTGCTTGTATCGCTGTAATGCTTTGCGGTATTGGTCTCTTTTCAGTAGCTGGAACATCACTAGCTCTTGTTTTACTTGCTGCTGAATTATTCTTTATTCCCCAACCTCTTGTTTTCCTTGTGGTCTTGATGATTATCACAGACTGTGTGGAATATGGTCAATGGAAACTTGGTCACCGTGATGAAGCTTTGACCTTGTCAGTTCGTCCTTTGTTGGATAAATTTGGTGGTGCTATTTCAAATCTTGTCATTGGTGCAGCAGCGGTTGCTGCTGGGATGACAACAGGTGCGACAGCTGATTCCATTACAAAAGCAGGAATCATTTCTTTCAAACTTCATGTCTTTGCTTTACCATTTGCTTTGATTATTTTAAGTAGTTTGGTTTTCTTCTTCCGTGTTAAATTAACTGAAGAAAAACACGCTGAAATTGTTGAAGAACTTGAACGTACTTGGGGACACGAATACATCGAAGATGAGGTCGAAACAGATGGTGGCCTGAACATCTCAGCTCCAATTTCAGGTCAACTGATTGCCTTGTCAGATGTAGATGACCCAATCTTTGCAAAAGAAGGACTTGGTAAAGGATTTGCCATTAAACCAAGCGATGGTTGTGTTTATGCGCCGTTTGATGCAATGGTTCGTCAAGTCTTTACCACTCGCCACGCTGTTGGTTTGGTTTCTGAAGATGGTATTGTCTTGTTGATTCACATTGGTATTGGAACCGTGAAACTAAAAGGAACAGGATTTGTTTCTTATGTGGTTGAAGGAGAGCATGTTAAAAAAGGTGATAAATTGATTGAATTCTGGGATCCAGCAATCAAAAAAGCTGGACTTGATGATACGGTTATTGTCACTGTCACAAATTCACATGTCTTTAATGACTTTGTGATGAAAGCTCCTGCTGGTACAAACGTACAAGCTGGTGATGATGTGTTGACCTTGAACTAAGGAAATATGAAAAGGACTCAGTTTATGTAACTGGGTCTTTTATATAGAAGAAAGATAGTCGATGCTTGCAGTATTTGTTTGGCACTTTAATTCGAAAATATGCTATAATGTAGTCACTGTATTAAGAATAGAATATAGGTGATTAAAACCTATTTGAGATAGAAGAGGAGTAAGATTTATATGGAAGACCCGAGTCAGAATTTAGTATTGCAATTTGTTTTATTGTTAATTTTGACCTTATTAAACGCCTTTTTCTCAGCTTCTGAGATGGCTTTAGTGTCTTTAAATCGTTCACGTGTTGAACAAAAAGCAGAAGAAGGAAATAAAAAATATATCCGTCTTTTGTCTGTCCTAGAAAAACCAAATAACTTTTTATCAACGATTCAAGTTGGGATTACTTTTATCGGACTTTTACAAGGGGCTAGTTTGTCAGCTTCACTAGGCAGTGTTATTGCTTCATGGTTTGGTAATTTTGCTTGGGCACAGACTGCGGGAAGCATCATTTCTCTTGTCTTTTTGACTTACATTTCGATTGTTCTTGGTGAGCTTTATCCAAAACGTATCGCGATGAACCTCAAAGAAAATCTTGCCGTCATTTCTGCTCCGATTATTATTTTTATTGGAAAAATTGTTAGTCCGTTTGTATGGTTGCTTTCAGCTTCAACGAACTTTTTATCACGTATTACGCCGATGACATTTGATGATGCTGATGAAAAAATGACACGTGATGAAATTGAATACATGCTGACAAATAGCGAAGAGACTTTGGATGCAGAGGAGATTGAAATGCTTCAAGGTGTCTTCTCACTTGATGAATTGATGGCGCGTGAAGTCATGGTACCACGTACAGATGCTTTCATGATTGACATCAATGATGACACGCAAGAAAACATTCAAGAAATTCTGAAAAGACACTTTTCACGTATTCCCGTCTATGATGACGATAAGGATAAGATTATTGGTGTCCTTCACACTAAACGTTTGTTAGCTGCTGGTTTCAGCGAAGGTTTTGATAATATTGTTTTGCGTAAAATCTTGCAAGAACCTTTGTTTGTTCCTGAAACGATTTTTGTTGATGATTTGTTGCGTCAATTGCGAAACACTCAAAATCAAATGGCAATCTTACTTGATGAATATGGTGGTGTTGCAGGAATTGTAACCCTTGAAGATTTGCTTGAAGAAATTGTCGGTGAAATTGATGACGAAACCGATAAAGCAGAACAATGTGTTCGTGAAATTGGTGAAGATACTTATATTGTCCTTGGTACAATGACCTTGAATGATTTCAATGATTACTTTGACCTTGATTTAGATAGTGATGATGTCGATACTATTGCTGGATTCTATTTGACAGGAGTTGGTAACATTCCAAGTCAGGATAGTCGTGAAAGCTTTGAAATTGATTCAAAAGAAAAACACCTTGTTTTAACAAATGATAAAGTAAAAGATGGTCGTGTGACGAAATTGAAAGTTGTCATTTCTGATATAGAACAGACCCCTGAGGAAGACTGAGCTTTTAGCTTAGTCTTTTTTCAATAGATTGATGTGATGGCTTAACGCCTTGATTGACTAAAAAACTGATATATAAGAGCTGTTTTACTGGCTTTTTTATCACCATCTTTTCTCTGGAAAATGGTATAATGAAAATTAGAAAAACGGTTACAAAGGATGTTAGAAAATGACTGAAATAGATTACGGAAAAGTGAGAGGAATGATTCATTCAACAGAAAGTTTTGGTTCTGTGGATGGTCCTGGTGTTCGCTTTGTCATTTTTATGCAAGGCTGCAAGATGCGTTGCCAATATTGTCACAATCCAGATACTTGGGCATTAGAGACAAATAATTCTCGTGAACGCACTGTTGATGATGTTTTAGCAGAAGCTTTGCGTTATCGACATTTCTGGGGTGAAAATGGTGGGATTACCGTTTCAGGTGGTGAAGCCATGTTGCAAATTGAGTTTGTAACAGCCCTTTTTACCAAGGCTAAAGAATTAGGAATTCATTGCACGCTTGATACGTGTGGTTTTACGTTCCGAGATACGCCTGAATATCACGAAATTGTGGATAAGTTACTAGCTGTGACGGATTTAGTTCTTTTAGATTTAAAAGAAATCAATCCTAAACAACACATTGTTGTAACACGTCAACCCAATACTAATATTCTAGCTTTTGCTCGTTATTTGTCTGATAAGGGTGTTCCAGTCTGGATTCGTCATGTCTTGGTTCCAGGATTGACCGATTTTGATGAAGACTTAATTGAGCTAGGGAAATTTGTTGAAACGTTAAAAAACGTGGATAAATTTGAAATTTTGCCTTATCATACCTTGGGTGAATTCAAGTGGCGTGAATTGGGAATTCCTTATACCCTTGAAGGGGTTAAACCACCGACTAGAGAACGTGTCCAAAATGCTAAAAAGCTTATGCATACAGAGTCTTACACAGACTACATGAAACGCATTCATCACTAGACAGGTTGACTATTGACATTGAGATGAATCTTTGATAAGCTCTATCACAAGGTGGACACTATGAACAGTTACAAAGTTTTAAAATTTGACGATCACTTCGTTTATTTGACGCAAGATGGCAAGATTAAAAAATTAGCGCGTGACTTATTTGATTTTGATATCGCACTAGGGGATAGAGTTGATTATATCCAAGATGGTGATATTGTCTTAGTGATGCCGAGCCAAGGAGAAATGGACATAAGCAGTGATAAATCTGTTAAGTCTGGGCTTTTACAAGGCATTCTTAATCTTTTCTTGGAAACTTTATCCATTCATAATAACGACTTAGGAAATCTAAAGAAGATTTTTTCACAACTTTTGGTCACACTTTTTATGGCATGGAGTTTGCTTGGTGTGGTTGTGATTGAATTATTACTTTTACTAGAATCTTTGATTTCCGTTATCTGGCGCTTACTAGTTAAAGGCATTAAGAATTTGCACATTGTGGATAATAGCCGAAAATATATGGCTTACCGCAAACGCCAAGAAGCTATTCGCAATCAAGAAAATCGTGAGGAAGAAGAACGTCTTTTACGTCTTGCTTTAGAACAGGAAAAGTTAGATAAAAAAGACCATATTTCTGAAAAAACATCAGAAACTTTTACGACAGATTCAGAAAAATCTCAGGAAGATTCTGTAAAAGAAACGAAAGAAATAGACTAAAAAAGAAAGCACTTTTATCATTAAGTACTAGAGCTTGTTGATAAAGGTGCTTTTTTGTTGGAATAATGGCTTAAAAGAGCCTGCTAGCTTTGCTATCTCCTTTAAATTTTGCTAAAATAAGAATAAATAATTATTATGAGGTAAAAAACATGTCTAAAATTTTAGTTTTTGGTCACCAAAATCCAGACTCTGATGCGCTTGGTTCATCAATCGCATACGCATACTTGAAACGTGAACTTGGTGTAGATGCTGAAGCTGTTGCTCTTGGAACTCCAAATGAAGAAACAACTTTTGCATTGAACTACTTTGGTGTAGAAGCACCACGCGTTGTTGAATCAGCAAAAGCTGAAGGTGCTGACCAAGTTATTTTGACAGACCACAACGAATTTCAACAATCAATCTCAGATATCCGCGATGTTGAAGTTGTTGAAGTAATTGACCACCACCGTGTCTCTAACTTTGAAACTGCTAACCCACTTTACATGCGTTTAGAACCAGTTGGTTCAGCTTCATCAATCGTTTACCGTCTCTACAAAGAAAACGGTGTTGCTATTCCTAAAGAAATGGCTGGTTTGCTTTTGTCTGGTTTGATTTCAGATACACTTCTTCTTAAATCACCAACAACTCACGCAACTGACCCAGCTGTTGCTGCTGACTTGGCAGAAATCGCAGGCGTTAACCTTGAAGAATACGGTTTGGCATTGCTTAAAGCTGGTACAAACTTGGCAACAAAATCTGCTGAAGAATTGATTGATATCGATGCAAAATCATTTGAACTTAACGGAAACCAAGTTCGTGTTGCACAAGTTAACACAGTTGACATCAACGAAGTTCTTGAACGTCAATCAGAAATCGAAGCTGCTATGACAGCTGCAATCTCTGCTAACGGTTACTCTGACTTTGTTCTTATGATTACAGATATCCTTAACTCAAACTCAGAAATTTTGGCACTTGGTGCTAATATGGATAAAGTTGAAGCTGCCTTCAACTTCAAACTTGAAAACAACCACGCATTCCTTGCTGGCGCTGTTTCACGTAAAAAACAAGTTGTCCCACAATTGACTGAAAGCTTCAACGCTTAATTAATGTCGATAATGATAACACAAAAGGCGATGCAAGTCGCCTTTTTGTATGCTTTGTATATTGAGGAGATAAAAAATTAAAGATATTAATATGAAAAAAGTCATCTTTTTATTTTGTTGCTTTATTTTAATTGGGTGTCATCAACAATCAAATGATAGTAAAGGAAAAACAAGCCATGGCACAAGAGAAGTTGTCGAGTCTAAGAATGTAACAAAAGAGAAAAAAGATTATTCTGATTGGTTTTTAGATTATCGTTATTATTATGTTGCATCAAATACTTCAACCTTGATGACATGTGGGATAAGCTTAAATAATGATGGTACTGCAACTTTATGTAGAGCTGGCGCAGAATTGATGGCATTCAATGCTGGGAACCCTTTAAAAGGACAGTATACAATTGAAGATTATGAGGATTCTAATACTGTACAAACTTATGTTACATCAGGGGATATGACTGTAAATGGAGAAGAACCTAGTCGAGTAGAACTTGTTCCAAGTGTTAAAATCACGATAGATATTCCTGAGCAAGAACTTCAACGTGTTAATGGCAACGTTAATTCTGTAAAAGATGAAACCAAGGTAGTGCTTTATGGTTATACTAATGATGATGGTAATAAAGTATTAACAACAGATGAAGAGGTAAAATCAGCATTACAAGTTTATTTTCATGCTAAACCTGAAAAAGCTAACTATGTTGTTAGTGTAGATGTATTGAACTTACGTTTAAAACCAAGCTTATCAGCTGATGTTGTTACTAAAAAACAAAAGGGTGATATTCTTCAAGTATTAGATTATGTTAGTGGAGAATCAGTTGATAATAACTCAACTTGGTGGGAAGTTAATATTGATGGTCAGAAATGTTATGCTTGGTCTGGTGCTCTAAAAACTCAATCAGCTTATAATGCTGAGCTAGAATCAGCCAATGATATTAATTTGGCAGAGATAAAGGATGAAAACTACGAATCACTTGCTGGAACATGGCGTAATGGAAAAGGTGATACTCTTGTTATTCGAGCTGATGGATCTGTTACTAGTACAGTAAGTGGGAACACAGGTGAAGAAAGCTTGCAAGGTGCTTTTAGATATGAAAATGATGGCATTCCTTATATAGGAATGGGGAATGGTTTCACTGGTGGTTTATTGGCGTTATTTAAAGTTGGGTTTGAAAACCCATCGGGAGATAAGTCTGATATTTCTAAACCCCGAATTGTACCAACACAGAATGGTGTTTATCATTTATCTAATGATTACTATTATTATCGTCAATGATGTCAGTAATATAGAAAGTAAATAAAAATGAAAAAGAGAATTTTATTAATTATTCTTGCTCTGCTAGTTTTAAGCGCATGTTCTCATAAGAATAAAAATCAGAAAGTACCAGGAAATTGGTACACTGGCTCATCTTCATCCACTTCGGCATCTGATAAAAAAGAAACTAGTGATAATAGTATTTATGATGTTGTGTTAGAAAAACTTAGAACTGATACAAGTGATACCCCAGCAACACATTATGCTTATTATGATATTGATGGAAATGGACAGGATGAACTATTTTCTGGACGGTATTGGGAGTCTACGGGAACAATTGAATTCGCCGCTCTTTATTATGATAATAACGGAGTAGCTGACTATTTGGCACAAAGTTATGTTGCATCAAGTGGTGGTTATCGAGAAGCTGCAAATATTTATACAGATGGAACGGTTATTACAGCTAAGTGGATGTCAACAGGAACTCAAATGGAAGACACTCAATATCAACTGAGAGCAGACAATAGCGGTGTTGATGTAATAAAAAATGCTAATGTACCTATTGGGAGAGATGTAGAGTTGTCGGATTACTTTGACATCAAGGGGAAAAAAGAGTTTGATTTTAGTATTTTGGATTGGCAGGAACTATCACCAAATAAAACTCAATCTTCGTATGATATTAATACCGAACAAATCCTTTATGGAAATTATGAATCAATTGCTGGGACATGGGTTAATGGTAGAGGACAGATTTTGAATATAAGTTCTGATGGTATGCTTGGTGATGATGCTAAGATATTTTCAGTGTCAAGAAATAATCAAGGACTAGTATTTTTAGCTGCGGGTTCTATAGATGGAACACCGGGAGGAATTGCTATTGGATTATTTCCGATTGGTGTAGAAAATCCATTAGGAGATTATTCAGACATTTCTAAACCAAGATTAGTAGCAGGTCAGCAATTTGTCGATTTTCCTGCAGAAGCATATTATTATAGAAAATAGCAAAACAAAAAGCAAACAAGTTCTCTTGTTTGCTTTTTATTCTTCCTCTCGGATAAAGGTGATGGTTTTGTCATCTGAATGGTCTTTGGCAAATGAGAAACCGTCGAAAGTTAAGTTTTTGATATCTTCGATGGTTTCAATTTGCTTTTCAGCCATGAGTGAAACCAAACGTCCTCTTCCTTTTTTAGAAATGGTTGAGTGGATTTTGAGTTTGCCAGATCGATTTTCCATAAAGATGACTTTTATCATGCGCTTACGAATGTTGGGTGAAAAGACCTGTTCGAATTCTGATGATAGAAGTGAGATGATAAGGTCATCATCTTGAACGTCTTTGTCATAATCTTCTCGCCAGAATTGTTTTAATGAGGTATTGTTGATTTTGAGATTGCCTTGAAAGTCAAGTCGGTGTGGTGCAATCAGCTCTGTCGGTTTGATTAGACCGTAAAAAGCTGTTGCAATGCGAAGGTGCTTATCGAGGTAGTTTTGTTCAGCTTGGCTGACTTGCTGACGGTTCATATAGCGATACATCAGCCCATCATATAAGAGCCAAGCAGGGTAGCTTTTTGCTTCTTTGTCTGATAAGCGGTGCCAGCGCAGCCACTCTTGGTCAGCCTTGACTGGATTGATTTTGTAAAAATTAGCCAAATCTTCTACAGAGTAATCTAGCATGATCTCAAGAATATATTTGCTTTTAGTTCCTAAGGCTTGGTTGGCAAAAGCATCTTGATTAGTATTTAATTCTTTAGCGTTAGGGATAAGTAATTTCATACTGGCATTATAGCACAGACTTAAAAATTTCTTTAAAGATAAGTCCTCATAAATGTCGTAGCAAATCTTCTTATAGCAGGACACTTTGTTTTTTGTTACAATTAACATATGAAACTACAAGACTTGCAAGCTGGTGACTTGCTTTTTATGCGCGATAATCAAGCCATGTCCCAGGCAATCCAGCAGGCGACAGGACAGTACAGCCATGTTGCGATTTATTTTAATCAAATGATTTATCACGCGACAAGAGATAAAGGTGTTGTCAGAGAAAATCTTAGAGAGTTTTTGCTTACACATGAACAGCTTGTTTCGGTTTATCGCTATCCCAAAATCAATCCAGACCAAGTTCTGGTGGCAGCCAAGGCTTTACTTGGAAAACCTTATAATGATAGTTTTTATCCAGATAATGGCACTTATTATTGTTCGCAATATATTGCAGAAATTCTGCCAATTTTTAAGACCGTTCCCATGCAATTTGGCGATGATCAGCACGTGATTTCAGACTTTTGGCAGACCTATTACGATAAATTGGGACTTGCTGTGCCTTTAAATCAAGCAGGAACCAATCCCAGCCAGCTATCGCAATCAGAGGATTTACAATATTTAGGAGAATTACATGATTATCATTTTTAATCCAGATAAATTAACACGACAAACTTTTTTTAAGGATTTAGTTAACTTTTTGTATCAGACAGATGATGTGACCTTGCGTCAAATCAAAGCTAAATTTCAAGAAGTGCCAAAAATTGATCGTTTGATTGAGGAATATGTCCAAGCAGGTTATATTATCCGTGATAACAAACGCTATACAATTGGTTTTGAATTGCTTAACTCTCTTGAAAATATCAGTTTAGATAGTCAGATTTTTGTGGATGATGAGAGCCAAATATATGCTGAGTTGAAGAAACTTTCTTTTGAAACACGTCTAGATAATGAGACGAATGATTTGGTTCTTGTTGAAAAAACAAGCATTGCTCGAGATGAATTGACGCTTTCTAACTACTTTTTCAAACTAGCTGAGAATTTGCCAATGTCTAAAGAACAAGAAGTTCTGTTTGATTTACTTGGAGATGTTAATCCGCAATACGCTTTGAAATACATGACTACTTTTCTATTGAAATTTGCAAGAAAAGACGAAGTCGCTCAAAAACGACCAGATATTTTTGTGGAAGCTTTGGAAAAATTGGATTACATTCGCAAAAATGACCAAGGCAAATACCAATTGAACATGACATTTGATAAAGAGACGTTGATTTTTACAAGTAAATAAAGCAAAAAAATCTGGGGAGTGCCCAGATTTTTATGTTGCTGTTTTTATCATGAGATAAAGAAAATAAGGGGCTCCAATCACTGAAATAATCAGTCCTGTTGGAATACCTGTCCCGACAAGCAGGCTTCGTCCGATGGTATCTGCAATCAGCATTAAAATCATACCAATCAGCATGCTAGCAGGTAGGACGATTCGGTGGTCATTTCCAAATAAGCGGCGCGTGATGTGACCAGAAAGTAAGCCGACAAAAGTAATGTTCCCCACCAGCACAACGCTAAATGCGGCTAAAGATGTTGAGAGCGTAAGAGTCCAAAGTCGTTCTTTTTTTAGGTCAAGACCGAGAGTGATGCTCGTTTCTTGGCTAAACATCATCATGTTTAGACGGTAGCTGCGCCATACAGTTATTCCCCAAATAATCCCTAGAAGAGGTGACATGATAGCCAGTAATTGCCAGTTTCCACCGCTTACTTTGCCACTTAACCATGAGACGACATAATCGGTTTTCCCGATATCAAGATTGGCAACAACAGACACCATAACACCTGAAAGCAAACTTGATATCCCTACACCTGAAATGATTAAGCGAGTTGGTTGAATTGGCTGATTTTTACGGTGAGAAACGGCGTAGACAATGCTGATTGTTAAGAAACCACCAAGCATGGCTAAGAAAGGCATGAGTGTTAGGTTAGTAAGATTTGTGATATCTAGCACGCCAACCATCATAGCAATGACTAAGCCAGCTCCCGCATTAATTCCCAAAATTCCAGAATCAGCCAGAGGATTTTTAGTTAGGGTTTGCAACAAGACTCCTGACATGGCAAGAGAAGCTCCACCAAGCATACAAGCTAAGATACGAGGAAGCCTGATTTTGAAAATAATCAAAGACATTGTAGTGTCAGCTTGCCCCAAAAAGACTTGAAGGACTTTAATAAAGGAGGTATTAGCGTAGCCAATGGATAAAGAAAGTAGGAAAATAACTAGCAAGCTAAGAAGAAGGAGAAGTAATTGGCTTGCTCGTTTTTGCTTAGACGTCATAGATTTTCCCCCTTTCTGACCAACCAAAGAAAGCAAGGAAGCCCAACAATGCTGATAATGGCGCTAAGAGGTGTTTCGGCTGGAGGATTGATGACTCGACTAAGCAAATCAACCCAAACCATGAAAGTCGCGCCAGCAAATGCCGTAAGTGGAAGAATAATACGATAATCTTTAGCGACAAAGAGTTTTATAAAATGAGGAATAATCAAACCAAGAAATGCAAGACTTCCCACCAAAGCAACAGCAGCTGCTGATAGAATAAGAATAATGCTGAGCAGACTAATGGTAGTAGCTAGCGTTTTTTGTCCTAAAGCTTTAGCGACGGTTTCATCAAGGCAGAGAATGGTCAATTGATGAGCCATTAGCTGCGCTAAGACCAGACCGACTAGGATAAAAGGAGCAATGATGGCAAGTATTTTCCAATTGGTCTGAGCGAGTCCACCAGCTTGCCAGCCAATCACAGCTTTTGACAAATCAAAATATAAGCTGAAAGCTTGACCTAAAGATGAAAAGAGAGTCGAAATCATAGCTCCCGCTAAAATAAGTCGGGTTTGCTGGTAGCCTTTTTGAGGATGGTAGCTAATCCCAAAAATCAAGCAAGCAGAAAGACTAGCACCAATCAGACAAAGCAAGAGCGTCATGCTGTAGTGCATGCTGCCAAAAATGGCATAACCAGCAATCAAGGCTAGCCCTGCTCCTGCATTAATTCCAAGAAGTCCAGGGTCAGCAATGGGATTTCTTGTCACCCCTTGGATGATGCTACCAGATTGAGCCATAGCCGCCCCAACTAAAATAGCAGCAAGGATTCTTGGCAACCGCAAATCAAAAATCACGTCTTGTAGGTTTGAATCAGTTAACGGTGCTCTTAAAACACTAAAGACTTGCTGATTAGTGTAAGCAACCGCCCCAAAACGCAGGCTTAAATAACAGCCCAGAATAAAAAGTATTGCAATGCTGAAAAAAACAAGCCAAGGTCGACTTGGCTTAT
The DNA here is from genome assembly GCF_011387195.1 of Streptococcus ruminicola. NCBI lineage: Bacteria > Bacillati > Bacillota > Bacilli > Lactobacillales > Streptococcaceae > Streptococcus > Streptococcus ruminicola. The sequence goes on along the minus strand of NZ_CP046919.1, from coordinate 432,508 downwards.
TTTTCTGAATAAGAAAGTTAGTTTCTTTCATGAGATTTCCTTTTTCAGAGAAGGGAGTCATAATCATCAGCTGTTGGCTTTTTTAATGGCTGCTGTGAAAGTTTCTAATTGTTTATCAAGTGACATTGGGTCAGAGAAGTAGAAGAGATTTTCGTCAACTTCAAGTACTTTTTGATTTTTAACCGCTGGAATATTTTTCCAAATATCACTTTCTTTTAGAGAAGCAGCAGCGTCTTTGGTATCTTTGCTGACATTGAGCACAAGGTAGTCACCGACATAATCGGCAAGTACTTCTTGTGAAATGCCAAACCAACCAGCTGAGAAGACATCTTTTTTAACAGTTTCAGGAGCAGAAAAGCCAAGTGAATCGTAAATTAATTCACCTCCGCGCCCCCAGTTATTACCATAGAGGTAGATAGCTTTGTCATAAAAATCCATAACAGTGAAGCTTGTTGAGGCATCAAGGTATGGTGAAAGTTCTTCTTTAGCTTTAGCGGTTTTCGTTTTCCAACTATCAAGCCATTTCTGAGCTTTGTCTTCTTTGCCAAAGACTTTTCCAAGATTAGTCATCATTTCAAGATAATCGCTCTTACCATATTCAATAACTAAGACGGGAGCAATATCTTTTAACTCTTTGAGGTGTTCATCAGTTGAAAAAGCAATGATGAGGTCTGGCTCTTGCGCAGCGATTGCTTCGGTATCATCTGAGGTTAATTTCACCGCGTCAGCTAATTCATTTCCAAAAGCAGGACTATTTTTTTCTAAATCTAGTGAGTAACTAGACACATTAACGCCTAGTTCAAGAAGGTAGCCAGTGTAAGAGTAAGCAAAGTTAACGACTTTTTTAGGATTTTTAGGAATATCGCCTTGATAAGAAAATCCTGTGATTTTAGGCATGCTTGATAGTTCAGTACTATCTGAAGTTGATGAGTTATTTTGACAAGCAACCAGCATAAGCGTTGCTAGAAATGTTGTTAAAGCGACAAAAAACTTTTTCATGTCTAAGGTCTCCTGAAATTTATGTGAGCTGATAAGTCAGCAAAATAGGACAGTTATGAATCGGATCTCGAACGATCCGTGCCTCGATGCTAAAAATATTTCTTAAAATGTCAGTGGTCATTATTTCTTCAACCTGACCGTGATAGCAAATAGCACCGTTTTTCATGGCAATTAAGTTATCAGAAAAACGCGCTGATAAATTCAAATCGTGCAAAACCATGATGATGGTTTTATGGGCTTCTTGGTTAAGTTTTTTCAGCAATTCCAAAATTTCCAATTGATGATTCATATCTAGGTAAGTTGTCGGTTCATCAAGAAAAATCGTCTCAGTATCTTGAGCTAATGCCATGGCAATCCAGACACGTTGGCGTTGCCCACCTGATAAAGCATCGACTTTTTTATTAGCAAGGTCAGTGATTTTGGTCATTTCCATTGCCCACTTGATCTTAGCCTTGTCTTCATCGGTTAATTGCCCAAAATAACTTTGGTGAGGAAAACGTCCATAGGATACGAGTTCATAGACGCTAATGCCTTCAGTAGCTTCAAGCATTTGTGGGAGCAGGGCAATTTGCTTTGCAATTTCTTTGGTTGGCAAGTCAGCGATGGCTTTGCCGTCAATTAAGATTTGCCCAGTTTTTACCGCTTGAATCCGCGTCAAAGCCTTTAGTAAGGTTGATTTACCGCAGCCATTTGCCCCGATGATTGTAGTGATTTTCCCGTTAGCTATCTTGGTTGATAAATCCTGAATAATCGTTTTATCATCATAAGCAATAGTGATATGTTCAGCACGAATTTCTGACATGATGGCCTTCTTTCTCGAAAAAATGAATGTGGTTACAAGTCTCAAAAAAATCGAGAATTGTTTTTTCATTGTAACAAGAAAAAAGGCCTCTGAAAAGCCTTTTTTTAAAATATTTTTATAAAATTTTAATTAATTAGAATAATTCTAAATAGTAATTGTAATCGTTTTAGTTAAGGTATTTTTTGGCGATGTTCATATCACCAGCATAAGCTGTGCGTTCACCGTTAACGATTTGGTAAGCGTCAGCACCTTTACCAGCAATGATAACCGCATCATCAGCGGTTTGAGTGAGTGACATAGCTTTTGCGATAGCTTTTTCACGGTCGACTTCGATTTCAAGTGGTCGATTGACTTGGCTGGCAATCTCGTCTGCAATAGCTTTAGGGTCTTCGTAGTTAGGGTCATCAGCGGTTAGGATGACTTGAAGATTTGGGTGAGCGTTAATCACACGAGCAAAGTCAGCGCGGCGACTTTCACCTTTATTACCAGTCGCTCCTAGAATGAGGTGAAGATTTCCAGCTTGATGTTCTTCAACAACAGATAATAATTTTTCAAGGCTATCACCGTTGTGAGCGTAGTCAACGAAAACTTTGGCACCATTTGCCTGAGTAATAACTTCCATACGACCTGGCACGCTTGTTTCAGCGATTCCTTTTTTGATGTCTTCAGGGCTTGTCCCTAAACGAAGACAAGCGAGACCTGCAGCTAGTGCATTTTCTTGGTTAAAGGAACCAATGAGTTGAATGTCGTAATGTCCAGCTAGTTTTCCTGTCACGTCAAAGTCAAAAGCTCTGCCATTTTCAATAGTATTATCAGAATCCTTACCGTAAAAATCATGCGGAAGGTCAGCCACTTGCTCAGCAACAACTTTAAAATGATCCATACCAGCATTGACAACAACAGCCTTGCTATTTGCCATCAACAGACGCTTGTGGTAGAAGTAATCTTCAAATGTTGGGTGTTCAATCGGTCCAATGTGGTCTGGACTGATATTAAGAAATGCTCCGACATCAAAAGTTAAGCCGTAAACACGATCAACAAGATAAGCTTGGCTAGATACTTCCATGATGAGGTGTGTCATGCCATTATCAACAGCAGTTGCCATCATTTTGAAGAGGTCAAGACTTTCAGGTGTGGTTAATTTTGATTTGAAGAATGTCTTACCATCAAGCGTTGTGTTCATTGTTGAAAACATGGCAGGTTTATGGCTTTGTTTTAAAATGTTGTAAGTAAAGTAAGCCGCTGTTGTTTTCCCTTTAGTTCCAGTAAAGGCAATGATTTTTAATTTTTCTTCGGGGTGACCGTAGAATTCCATAGCAATCAAGCTCATGGCTTTTTTGATATCTGTTACGATAATCGCAGGAATATCAAGTTCGTAATCAACTTGGCTGACATAAAAAGGTAAGCCTTTTTGGATAGCTTGTTCAAGGTATTCTTTTTTAAAAGTTGCCCCTTTAGCAAAGAAAAGTGTTGAACTGTCGACATCACGACTGTCAAAACTGATTTTTGAAAAGCTAGGATTTTCCTTCCAAGTTAGACTGTAATGATTGTGGAAGATGATTTCGCGGAAATTATGGTCTTTTTTCAGAATTTCGAGGGTTTTTTCAAGTGTAATCATACACTCTATTTTAGACTTAATGTCTATGTTTTACAAGTCACAAGCAAAAGTTTATAATAAAATGTAACGCTTATTTTTAAAATTAGGAAGAATACTATGTCTGAAAACAAAACAAACGTGACACAGCAACAGCAGATGGTGCGTGGAGCTGCTTGGTTAACAGCTTCAAACTTCATCAGTCGTCTCTTGGGTGCCTTCTACATTATTCCTTGGTACGCTTGGATGGGAACGCATGCCGAGCAAGCCAATGCTCTTTTTGGAATGGGCTACAATATCTACGCTGTTTTTCTACTGATTTCAACAGCAGGGATTCCAGTTGCTATTGCAAAGCAAGTTTCCAAATATAACACGCTTGGGCAAGAAGAGACTAGTTACTATCTCTTACGAAAAATTTTAAAATTAACCTTGGTGCTTGGTTTTATTTTTGCAGCGATTATGTACGTCGGTGCACCAATTCAAGCCGCATGGAGTGGCGGTGGAGAAGATTTGATTCGTGTCATGCAGAGCCTAGCATGGGCGGTTCTCCTTTTCCCATCTATGAGTGTTCTTCGTGGCTTTTTCCAAGGATTTAATAATCTAAAACCTTACGCCATGAGCCAAATTGCTGAGCAAGTTATCCGTGTGATTTGGATGTTATTGACAGCCTTCATGATTATGAAAATTGGTTCTGGAGATTACGTTTCAGCGGTTGTTCAATCAACATTTGCAGCTTTCATTGGAATGATTGCCAGCGTCATGGTTTTGATTTTCTTCCTTTGGAAGGAAGGAAAACTTCAAGCTATTTTAGCGAAGGAAACTGAGGAAATTGACATTGATGCTAATGCCATTATCATTGAAACCGTAAAAGAAGCTATCCCATTTATCATTACGGGTGCAGCCATCCAATTATTCCAATTGGTTGACCAATGGTCTTTCATTAACTCAATGAAACTTTTCACTTCACATAGTTTGAAAGAATTGCAAATCTTGTATGCTTACTTATCAAGTAACCCAAACAAGGTAACAATGATTTTAATCTCGCTTGCGACTGCGATTGGTGGTGCAGGGATTCCGCTTTTGACAGAGAATTTTGTTAATAAAGATAAAAAAGCTGCTGCTCATTTGGTGATTAATAGTTTGCAGATGTTGTGCATGGTGCTTTTGCCGGCAATGATGGGAGCTATTATTTTGGCACAGCCACTTTACACTCTTTTCTATGGTGCACCAAATAATGATGCCCTATGGCTATTTGTTGTAGCTTTGGTTCAAGTTATTTTCTTAGCTCTTTATAGTTTGCTTGCACCAATGCTACAAGCTCTTTTTGAAAATCGCAAAGCCATCAATTATTTTGCTTATGGTTTGGTAGTTAAGATTGTTTTACAAGTGCCATTTATCTTTTTATTCAAAGCATATGGACCACTTATATCAACAGCAATTGGATTGATGATTCCAATTATTTTGATGTTCAATCAAATTCATGCCGTAACACAGTTTAATCGTAAAGCCTTGTGGCGTGGCATTCTATTGGTTTGCATTTTGACGGCTATCATGGGAATTGTTGTTGCACTAGGAACATTTGGACTTCACTTTATCATCAGTCCAACCACTCGTCTTGGTAGTGTGATTTACCTTGTTCTTATGGGAGCACTTGGAGTTGCTGTCTATGGATTCCTAGCCTTAGCAACACACCTTCTTGATAAATTAATTGGCAGTAAAGCAAAAACACTACGTAAAAAATTCCATTTAGAATAAAAAAACAGCCCACTGGGCTGTTTTTTCATGAGCCCGAAAATAGAAGAGCGAATTAAGCCCACTGGGCTGTTTTTTCATGAGCCTGAAAATAGGGAAGCGATTAAGGTCCACTGGGCTGTTTTTTCATGAACCAGAAAATAGAAAAGCGAATCAAGTCCATTGGGCTGTTTTTAATTTAATAAGATATAGTTTTTTCTTATAGCTAACTATCAGTAATTAGAATAGCAAAAGCACACTAATTTTTGAGAATAAATGTTAGAATATAGTTTATAAATTTTGAATGAACGTTATGTTTTGAGATGAGAAGGGGGACTATTATGACAAGTGACTGTCGATTGGCTACGATTTTAGCCCATGCTGGTATTAAGTCGGATGAAGCAACAGGAGCTCTTGCAGCACCGATTCATTTTTCAACAACCTATCAGCATCCAGAGTTTGGAAAATCAACGGGCTTTGATTACACGAGAACTAAAAATCCGACACGCGCAACCCTTGAAAAGACCCTTGCAGCAATTGAAAAAGCTGATTATGCCTTAGCGACTTCATCAGGCATGAGTGCTATTGTTTTAGCGCTTGAAATTTTTCCTGTTGGAGCAAAGGTGGTTGCTGCGCGTGATTTGTATGGCGGTTCCTTTCGTTGGTTTAATGACAAAGAAAAAGAAGGACGCTTTGTTTTTACTTATGCCAACACACAAGAGAAGCTTCTAGCTGCAATTACTGAAGAGACTGACATTGTCTACCTTGAAACACCAACTAATCCCTTGATGATTGAATTTGATATCGCTAAGGTTGCTGAAGTTGCTCATGCAAATGGTGCTAAGTTAGTGGTAGATAACACCTTTTATAGTCCGATTTACCAAAATCCAATTGAGCTTGGTGCGGATATCGTGGTGCATTCTGCGACAAAATATTTAGCAGGGCATAACGACGTATTGGCTGGTGTGGTGATTACCAGTGACCAAGTCATTTATGATAAGCTCTTTTATAACCTTAATACGACAGGACCAACCCTATCTCCTTTTGACTCTTACATGCTGATGCGAGGACTTAAGACGCTCAAACTTCGCATGGAAAAAGCTACTGAGAATGCTCATGCTATTGTGAAGTATTTGAAAAACTCACCAGCTGTTAAAGAGGTGCTTTATACTGGAAAAGGTGGTATGATTTCTTTTAAAGTAGTTGATGAAGAAAAAATTCCTTATATCATTAATAGCCTTCAAATCATCACTTTTGCAGAAAGTCTTGGTGGTGTGGAAAGTTTGATTACCTACCCAAGAACACAAACCCATGCTGATATTCCAGAAGATGTTCGCTTATCTTATGGCTTGACGAATGATTTGCTGCGCTTGTCAATCGGTATCGAAGATGTTGAGGATTTGATTGACGACTTAAAAAATGCCTTGGAGGGATAGTATGGGAAAATATGATTTTACAACTAGACCAAATCGTTTGAAACAATTTACTTACAAATGGCAGAGCTCAGAAAACAATCTCGATTTGCTTCAATTATGGGTGGCAGATATGGATTTTTTGCCAGTTCCAGAAATCAAACAAGCTATTATCGATTACGGTCAAGAACACATTTTTGGCTATAATTATTTTAAAGATTCTCTTTACCAAGCTGTCATTGATTGGGAAAAAGAAGAGCACGGCTATGGGATTAAAAAGGAAGAGATTTCTTTTATTGATGGTGTAGTACCTGCCATTTCGGTAGCCATTCAGGCATTTACTGAAAAAGGTGATGCAGTATTGATTAACTCACCTGTCTATTATCCTTTTGCTAGAACTATCCGTCTTAATGACCGTAAGTTGGTTGAAAATTCTTTGCAGATTAAAAATGGGCATTTTGAGATTGATTTTGATCAACTGGAAAAAGACATCGTAGACAATCAAGTTAAACTTTATGTTTTTTGTAGTCCACATAATCCTGGTGGACGAGTCTGGTCAAGTGATGAATTGCAAAAGATTGGTGAGATTTGTCGTAAGCATGGTGTGATTTTAATTTCTGATGAGATTCATCAAGATTTGGCACTGTTTGGCCACAAGCATCATTCCTTCAATACTGTTGATGACGCCTTTAAAGATTTTGCGATTATTTTGGCCTCAGCTACAAAAACTTTTAATATTGCTGGTACCAAAAACAGCTTTGCCATTATCCAAAATCCAGACCTTCGTCGAAAATTTCAACGTGTGCAGTTGGCTAATAACCAACATGAAGTTCCAACCATTGGTATGATTACCACAGAAACTGCTTTTAGCTATGGCAAACCTTGGTTAGAAGAACTGAAAAAAGTGATTGAAAAAAATGTGGACTATCTGACAGATTACCTAGAAGAACACACTAAAATCAAGGTTATGAAGCCAGAAGGAACATACCTGGTCTGGTTAGATTTCTCCGCTTATGATATTGAGCAACCTGAACTTGGGGAAAAATTGCAAAAAGAAGCCAAAGTGGTCTTAAATGATGGGGCGCATTTTGGTAAAGAAGGCAAGACTTTTGCACGCTTAAATGTAGCAACGCCTTTTGAAACCATTAAGGAAGCTAGCGAGCGCATTGCTAAGGCCTTTGGAAAATAAGAAAAAGCAGGCTGACGCCTGCTTTTTTGTGATGCTTTTGGCGATTTTTGCTAAAAAATGTGACATTCGTCATAAAATTTTAGCAAATTTCCTTATTTTCTGCTATAATTGGTAAGGTTAAACTAAATTCAGTATAAAGGAGTACAATCATGGGAAAATTCCAAGTTATCTCACATCCGCTAATCCAACACAAATTGTCAATTTTACGTCGTACAACAACTTCAACTAAAGATTTCCGCGAATTGGTTAACGAAATCGCGATGCTTATGGGTTATGAAGTTTCTCGCGACCTTCCTTTGGAAGATGTTGAAATTGAAACACCTATCACAAAAACAACTCAAAAACAATTGACTGGTAAAAAATTAGCAATTGTTCCTATCCTACGTGCTGGTATCGGTATGGTTGATGGTTTCTTGAGCCTTATTCCAGCGGCTAAAGTTGGTCACATTGGTATGTACCGTGACGAAGAAACTTTGCAACCAGTTGAGTATCTTGTGAAATTACCAGAAGATATCGATCAACGTCAAATCTTTGTTGTAGACCCAATGCTTGCAACTGGTGGTTCTGCAATTTTGGCTGTTGACTCACTTAAAAAACGTGGTGCTGCAAACATCAAATTTATCTGTCTAGTAGCTGCTCCAGAAGGTGTTAAAGCTCTTCAAGAAGCTCACCCAGATATCGATATCTACACAGCTGCTCTTGATGAAAATCTTAACGAAAATGGTTACATCGTACCAGGTCTTGGTGACGCTGGTGACCGTTTGTTTGGTACAAAATAATAAGTTGAAGGCTTAATAAAAAAGGTTTGCGTTCTATTTAAGGAACACAAGCCTTTTCTTTTTTAATAAGTTAATCGTTCATTTTACTTGAAATGGTTTTAGCGAATTCCTGAGCTGCCAAAGGAAGAGTTTGTCGGTTCTTCCATGCTAGTACGATAGTTCTAAATGGTTTTTCGGTAATATGACGAATGGTTAAATCTTGAAGTGTTAAACCGTCAAGGAAATTTTCATAAAGAAGACTAACTCCTAAATCTTGTCGAATCATCTCCAAAATAGTGTAGTCGTCATAAATTTCGTAAGCGAATGTTGGGGTTATTTTGGCTTTTTCAAAGGCAGCGCGTGTCAAACTGTTTTCCCCTTCATCAAGAAGAATTAGTTCAGTTTTAGCTAAGTCAGCAAGAGAAACTTCATTTTGTTTTGCCAATGGGTGCTTACTAGGTAAAACGGCGTAAAGGCAATCCTGGTAAAGGATATGCGACTGAAGTTGTCCAACATAATCAATATGCGTGAATCCTAAATCAACTTGTCCAGTATCTAGCCACTGGTGAATGCTGGTATAATCCCCTTGCTTAAGAACGAAATTGACTGCAGGGTGTTTGGCTTTGAAGTCTTTGATAAAGGGTAAAATAAAATTTCGACTAGCAGAGGTGAAGATGCCAATACGGATTTCAGCTTTATTGAGCCCTTGTAATTCCTCGATTTTTTTGGTTAGCTGCTTTTCCCCCTGAACAATTTGCTGGAAGTAGGGATAGAGAGCTTGGCCGTCTTTGGTTAATTTGACCCCCTCATGACCACGTGTTAATAAGCAAGTCCCAATTTCTTTTTCAAGATTTTTGATGGTCTGGCTGACAGCACTTTGTGAGTAGTTTAGTTGCTCTGCGGTTTTGGTAAATGACCCTAATTCAATAACTGAGCAGAAAATAGCGTATTTTGAAATCATATTGATACCTTTCGATAAGTAAAACTTATGTTTCTATTATATACTTTAATTTTACTTATATCCAATATCACCTTATAATAAAACAAGATATTAGGAAGTGAGAGGTGAAATTCATGGTTCAAAAACATGCTAAACTTTTTTCAGTGAGTGTTCCTCTTGCGTGGGGGATGTCTTATCTATTTATGGCGCTTGGGGCTTCTGAAATTCCAGCCATTGAATTAGTAGCTCTGCGTTGTGGGTTAGCTTTTTTGGCTTTAGTATTAATTTTTTATCGCCATTTGAAAGAAACATTTTCTTGGAAATTGATGACTTATAGTGCTTTTGCAGGAATATTATTATTTGCTGTTTTTTATTTTTTGATTATTGGAGTTGTTGCTACCTCAGCATCAACTGCTGGATTTTTAGCTTCGACAACAGTAGTCATTGTCCCCACTTTACGAGCTATTGTGACACGAAAAATGCCTGATGCAAAAACGATAATAGCGATTTTGATTGTTTTATCAGGGCTTTATCTTTTAACAGGTGCTGACTTGTCACAATTCAATCTTGGTGCTGTGATGTGCTTGGTATCTGCGACTTTATATGCTGTTTACATTATTCTTTCTAAACACTTTGTCGAGAAGGTAGATCCGATGAGCCTAGGAATTTGGCAATTAGGTTTTTCTAGTTTGTATGCTTTAATAGGAACATTTGCTTTTGAAGCACCTGTTTTGCCACATTCAAATATTGTTTGGTTTTCAGTATTAGGCTTGGCTCTTATTTGTTCAGCGTATGGTTGGGTGATGCAGACAATCGTTCAATCGTATGTCAGCGCTGAGTTTACTAGTATCATGTTTACACTGGAACCTATTTTCACTGCTATTTTTGCTTTTATTTTCTTTGGAGAATGGCTGAGTGGTTTAGCTTTTTTGGGAACGGTTTTGATTTTTGTCGGTGTCCTTTTGACCATTTATCAACCGAAAAAAAGCCGTTCTATTGTTTTACTTCAGGAAAAAGTCGAATATTAAAATTTTTCATTTGACCTTTTTTGACCATTTGACTATAATAGTCTCAGGTTAATATTTAAAACAAGGGCAAGAAAAATAGAGATGATTGTTAAGTCTAAGATTTTCTAGCCTAGTAAAGGAGAAACGATATGATTCCTGTAGTTATTGAACAAACAAGCCGCGGTGAACGCTCATATGATATTTACTCACGTCTTTTGAAAGATCGTATCATTATGCTGACTGGACCAGTTGAAGACAATATGGCAAATTCTATTATTGCTCAACTATTGTTCCTTGATGCACAAGATAATACAAAAGATATTTACCTTTATGTTAATACACCTGGTGGATCAGTTTCAGCTGGTCTTGCTATTGTAGATACAATGAACTTCATTAAATCAGATGTTCAAACTATCGTTATGGGTATGGCAGCATCAATGGGAACAATCATTGCTTCATCAGGTACAAAAGGTAAACGATTCATGTTGCCAAACGCTGAATATATGATTCACCAACCAATGGGTGGTACTGGTGGCGGTACTCAACAAAGCGATATGGCTATTGCTGCTGAACACCTTTTGAAAACACGTCAAAACTTGGAACAAATTTTGGCTGACAATTCAGGTCAAAGTTTGGAAAAAGTTCACGCTGATGCTGAACGTGATAACTGGATGAGCGCTCAAGAAACTCTTGAATATGGCTTCATCGATGAAATCATGGTTAACAACGAATTGAACTAATTTGTTAATAAATAAGTAGAGGCTGAGACAAAAGTGTTCAGCTTCTTTCTTTATATACAAGACGCAGTAGTTGAGTGGGTTCTAATACGCTGATAAATCAGCTTTTACAACCCTACTCAACCTTGCGGGGGTGAGACGACGAAATCAAGTTTCTGCGAAACTACCGATTCCTGTCTCACTCCCTTTTTTGCTGTAAGCAGGTCGGGGATACATTTGCGGCTAATTGTGGTATAATCGATTTATGTTGGCAATTGATGAACACTTATTTGAAATTGATGAGGCAATCGATGAGGTTGCGAAAGCCTTTTTAGCTTTAGACGCTGTTCAGGCATATCTAGAGATTAAAAAGATTTTTTTAGCTGATACGGCTTTACAAGAAAGTATTTCGGAATTTCAGGACTTAAAGCAGTCTTATGAGGAAGTGAAAGATTACGCAGCCTTTCGTCCAGAAGTAAAAGAGATACGTCGTCAGCTATTGCAGAAAAAAAGAGAACTTGATTTGAATCGTACGGTTAGCTTATTAAGACAAAATGAAGTTGCTGTTCAAACGATTCTAGCAGAGTTGACTCAAGAAATTTCATCAGTGATTTCACCAACGATTTTTGTCGATACAGGCTTGCCTTTGGCACCACATAAATCACACCATCAGAATTGTAGTAAGGGAGGAAAGAGAGATGTTTGAAAAGCAGGAACGTCAGGGAATTATCGTTTATTTGTACTATAACCGTGATGCTAGAAAATTAAACAAATACGGCGATGTTCTTTACCATTCACGAAAATTACATTATCAAGTTTTATATGTTAATAAAGAAGAAGCAGCGGATATTGTTGAAGAAATTTCAGCCTTAAAATTTGTGAAAGCCGTTTCTTTATCAGAAATTGATAATATTGATCAAGATTTTGTGGGCAACTTGGCTCATTTCTGATATAATACTATCTTGAATAACTTAGAAGTGGTCGAAGAATAGTTTAAATTTTCAGAAAAATCAATATTCTTTGAATAAACTTTTTATTAGAAAATAAGGAGATAACGTCTTATGCATAAAAAGATTGCGCTAACAGCGCTAACTTTTTTAGCCTCAATCGCTTTAGCGGCTTGCAGTAAGTCTCCAGATGTGACTGCAAATGCTACTGGTACAACAATTGGTGATACGATTAAAGTCGGGGTTAATCTTGAATTGACTGGTACAGTTGCTGCTTATGGTAATGCAGAAAACAACGGGGTTAAACTTGCTGTTCAAGAGATTAATAAAGCTGGCGGAGTTGATGGGAAAAAAATTGAGCTTGTGACAAAAGACAACAAGTCAGAAAATGCAGAAGCTTCAACAGCTGCAACTAACTTAGCTATCCAGAGTCAAGTAAATGCCATGATTGGCCCAGCGACTTCAGGTGCGGTTGCTGCAGCAAGTTTGAATGCCCAAAAAACAGGAGTTCCTTTGTTAACACCAAGTGGAACTCAAGATGACCTAACGCTTGATACGGTTGATGGTGTTAAAAAATATGTTTTCCGTACAACTTTCCAAGATAGTTTCCAAGGTCAGGTTTTAGCTCAGTATGCTTATAGTAATTTGAATGCTAAAAAAGTTGTCCTTTATTATGACAATTCAAGTGATTATGCTAAAGGGATTGCAGAAGAGTTTAAGAAAAAATATCAAGGCGATATTGTCACAACAGCTACGTTTGCTTCAGGAGATAAAGATTTCCAATCTGCTTTAACAAAAATCAAAAACTTGGATTATGATGCCATTGTAATGCCTGGTTATTACACTGAAACTGGTATTATCACAAAACAAGCGCGTGATATGGGCATCAGTGTTCCAATTCTTGGACCTGATGGTTTCAATGATGATAGCTTTGGTGATTTGGCTGGTAAAGCAAACACAAACGGTGTCTACTACGTATCTGGTTATTCAACCACAACAGCACTTTCAGCTAAGGCGACAGACTTTATTAAAGCTTATAAAGCTAAATACGGTTCAGAACCAAATATGTTTGCGGCGCTTTCTTATGATTCTGTTTACATGATTGCAAAAGCAGCAGAAGGTGCTAAAACATCAATTGACATTGCTGATAACCTTGCTAGCTTAAAAGATTTTGATGGTGTGACTGGTACAATGACCATTGATAAAAAACACAATCCAATCAAAACAGCTTTGATGGTTGCCATGAAAGATGGAGCTGAGGCTTCAGCAGACGCCGTTGAAATTAAAAAATAAAACTCGTTTGATTTGTTATTTGTTTTTATATCACATGACTAGAAAGTTTGGTATTTTATGTTTTTAGAACAATTTCCCCAACAACTGGTTAATGGTATTATTCTTGGAAGTATTTATGCTTTGCTTGCCTTGGGTTATACCATGGTTTATGGGATTATTAAATTAATTAACTTTGCACATGGCGATATTTACATGTTGGGTGCTTTTATTGGATACTATGCGATTAGCACACTTCATATGAATTTTTGGCTTGCGCTGATTGTGACAATGATTGTGACAGCCTTTATCGGAATGGTTATTGAATTCTTGGCTTATCGTCCTTTGCGTCACTCAACTCGTATTGCTGCCTTGATTACAGCTATCGGTGTTTCTTTCTTGCTTGAATACGGTATGGTTTTCTTTGTGGGAGCCAATACACGTTCATTCCCGCAAGCTATTGATATTGTTAGCTATAAGCTTGGTCCTGTGACGGTGACTAACATTCAATTATTGATTTTGCTTGTCTCACTTGTTTTGATGGTTGCTTTGCAATTGATTGTTCAAAAGACAAAAATGGGTAAAGCCATGCGTGCGGTATCAGTCGATAGTGATGCAGCTGAATTGATGGGGATTAATGTTAATTCGACAATTAGTTTTACCTTTGCCCTTGGTTCAGCGCTTGCAGGAGCCGCTGGTGTTTTGATTGGACTTTATTATAATTCAATTGAGCCGCTTATGGGGATGACGCCTGGTATTAAAGCCTTTGTCGCTGCCGTTCTTGGTGGTATTGGAATCATTCCAGGTGCTGCTCTTGGTGGATTTGTGATTGGTATTTTAGAGACTTTATCAATTTCGGTTAACCTATCAAGCTACCGTGATGCTATTGTTTACGCTGTCTTAATCATTATTCTTTTGGTAAGACCTGCTGGTATCCTCGGTAAAAATGTGAAAGAGAAGGTGTAGAAAATGAAAAAGAATCTAAAACTTAACCTTTCTTGGCTTGCGATTATTGTGGTTCTTTTTGGAATCATTGAATTATTAACCAAAACCAATATTTTAAACCTTTACTATATCCAAATCTTAATGGGAATTGGTATTAGTATTTTGATGGGATTTGGGACTAACTTGGTGCTTGGTTTCTCAGGTCAGTTTACTCTTGGACAAGCTGGTTTCATGGCAATCGGTGCTTATGCGACAGCCATTATCACGCAGCAAAATCCAACATATGGTGGCTTTTACTTCTCAATGCTTGTTGGGGTAGTGATTGCTGTTCTTGTAGCTCTTGTCTTTGGTGTGCCAACACTTCGTTTGAAAGGTGACTACCTTGCCATCGCAACACTTGGTATGGCTGAAATCATCCGTATCGTTATCGTTAATGGTGGTGATTTAACAAATGGTGCGGCTGGTTTGACAGGAATTTTGCCATACACATCATGGCCAGTTATCTTTATCTTTGTAGCAGGAGTTACCGTTTTGATTTTGAATTTCTTGCGATCATCTACTGGGCGTCAAGTCATTGCAGTGCGTGAAGATGAGATTGCAGCAGAAGCTATGGGTGTCAATGTCACTAAAATGAAAGTTATGATTTTTGTGATGGGGGCAATTATCTCAGCTATCGCTGGTTCACTTTATGTTGGCTACATCGGAACGGTTGTACCAAAAGACTTTACTATCATGAAGTCAATTGATTACTTAATCATCGCTGTTTTAGGTGGTCTTGGTTCAATTACAGGAACAATTCTAGCAGCTATTGTTTTAGGAATTTTGAACATGTTCTTGCAAAATGTTTCAAACCTTCGTATGATTATCTATTCACTTGCTTTGATTTTAGTCATGATTTTCCGTCCAGGTGGACTTTTAGGGACAAAAGAATTTACCTTATCTCGATTCTTTAATAAAGGCAAAGGAGGTAATCACTAATGGCATTGCTTGATGTTAAAAATCTAACTAAAAATTTCGGTGGTTTGACAGCTGTTGGTGATGTGACAATGCACCTTGATAAAGGTGAGTTAGTTGGGCTTATCGGACCAAACGGTGCTGGTAAAACAACGCTTTTCAATCTTTTGACAGGTGTTTATGAGCCAAGTGAAGGGTCAGTTTCTCTTGACGGTACATTATTAAATGGTAAGAAACCTTATAAAATTGCATCGCTTGGGCTTTCACGTACTTTTCAAAATATTCGTCTCTTTAAGGATATGACAGTTTTGGAAAATGTACTTGTTGGTATGGCTAATCAAAATAATCCACATCTTTTGGCAAGTTTCCTTCGTTTGCCTAAGTTCTATCATAGTGAAGCAAAACTTCGTCAAAAAGCAATGGAACTTCTTGCTATTTTTGACCTTGATGGGGATGCAGAAACTTTGGCTAAAAACCTTCCTTATGGACAACAACGTCGTTTGGAAATTGTTCGTGCCCTTGCGACAGAACCTAAAATTCTTTTCTTGGATGAACCCGCAGCAGGGATGAACCCACAAGAAACAGCGGAATTAACACAATTGATTCGTCGCATTAAAGAAGAATTTGATATTACAATCATGCTTATCGAACATGATATGAGTCTTGTTATGGAAGTGACTGAGCGCATTTATGTTCTTGAATATGGACGTTTAATCGCTCATGGAACACCAGATGAAATTAAAACAAATCAACGTGTTATTGAAGCATATCTTGGAGGTGAAGGATAATGGCAATGTTAAAAGTTGATAATTTATCAGTTCATTACGGCGTTATCCAGGCTGTAAAAGACGTTTCATTTGAAGTTAATGAGGGAGAAGTGGTGACTCTTATCGGTGCAAATGGTGCTGGTAAAACCTCAATTCTTCGAACAATTTCTGGTTTGGTGCGCCCAAGTGCTGGTAAAATTGAGTTTTTAGGGCAAGAAATTCAAAAAGAACCAGCTCGTAAAATTGTCGCGGGTGGTTTGTCTCAGGTTCCTGAGGGTCGTCACGTCTTCCCAGGATTGACTGTCCTTGAAAACCTTGAACTTGGTGCGTTCTTACGAAATGACCGTGAAGAAAATCAAAAGAATTTGAAGAAAGTTTTTGATCGTTTTCCACGTCTTGAAGAACGTAAGATGCAAGATGCAGCAACACTTTCAGGTGGTGAACAACAAATGCTTGCTATGGGACGTGCTTTGATGAGCCAACCTAAATTGTTGCTTCTTGATGAACCTTCAATGGGGCTTGCGCCAATCTTTATCCAAGAAATTTTTGATATTATTCAAGATATTCAAAAACAAGGAACAACAGTCTTGCTAATTGAACAAAATGCCAATAAAGCTCTAGCGATTGCTGACCGTGGCTATGTGTTAGAAACAGGAAAAGTTGTTCTTTCTGGAACAGGTAAAGAACTATTGGAATCTGAAGAAGTCCGTAAAGCTTATCTTGGTGGATAAGAATAGACTTTTAACGGTTCTTGATGACAGGGTGGACAAAGGTCTGCCCTTTCTTGTTTCAGCCTTTTTCACCTTTTTAGGAATCGTTTGCAGTTTGTGATATAATAAATATAAGAAAAATAAGCGGAGATTAATTATGGCAGTTAAAGATTTTATGACAAAAAAAGTTGTCTATGTATCACCCGATACAACAGTTGCCCATGCAGCTGATATGATGAGAGAACAAGGATTACGCCGCTTACCAGTTATTGAAAATGATAGACTTGTTGGTGTTGTTACTGAAAGAACAATGGCTGAAGCAAGTCCTTCAAAAGCGACAACACTTTCTATTTATGAAATGAATTATTTGTTAAATAAAACAAAAATTCGAGATATTATGGTTAGAGATGTTGTCACAGTTTCACCTTATGCCAGCCTTGAAGATGCTGTTTATGCTATGATGAAGAATCAAGTTGGAATTCTCCCAGTTGTTGAGGCAGGTCAAGTTTTCGGTGTGATTACTGAGAAAGATGTGTTTAAAGCTTTTCTTGAAGTTTCAGGTTACGGGGAAGAAGGGGTTCGTGTTATCATAACGGCAGATGATACTGTTGGGACTTTAGCTAAAATTGTTGACACGATTTCTGCTGATAACCTTAATATCAAGCGCACAGTAGTTGCTACACGTAGATCTGGTAAGGTAGCTATTGAGATTCAAATTGATGGCAAAGCAGATGTAACAGATTTGCGTGAAAAATTGATTAAGCAGGGGATTCAAGTTGATGCGATTGAATTGACATCAGCTAAAGTTATTGACTAAGGAATATATAGAAGCATTGCTAAGATTAGCAGTGCTTTTTTGCATGATTTTTGATAAAATAGAAGTAAAGAAAATAGTATTAAGGAATTTTCATGAAAAACGGTATAATCATTACATTTGAAGGTCCAGACGGGGCTGGAAAAACAACAGTTCTTGAAAAAGTGCTTCCAGTTTTGCAAGAGAAGGGCTATGATATTGTAACCACACGTGAGCCTGGTGGTGTTGAAATTGCAGAACGCATTCGTGACGTTATTTTAGATGTTAAGTATGTTGCGATGGATAGTAAAACAGAGCTGCTTCTTTATATGGCAGCTAGACGTCAACACTATGTTGAAAAGGTTTTGCCGGCTTTAGAAGCTGGTAAGGTGGTCTTGATTGACCGTTTTATTGATAGCTCAGTAGCCTATCAAGGAGCAGGACGTGGACTTGATAAGGATATTATCGCTAAGTTAAATGACTTCTCAACTGACGGTAGAGAACCTGATTTGACGCTTTATTTTGACGTTGAATCAGAAATCGGATTGGCTCGAATTGCCAAAAATACTGATCGTGAAGTTAATCGTCTTGATTTGGAAAAATTAGACATGCACAAGCGTGTTAGACAAGGATATCTAGCTTTGGCTCAGACAGAAGAACGTATTGTAACTATTGATGCGTCTCGTGATCTTGATCAAGTTGTTGCAGAAGCAACACAAGTGATTCTTGAGCAATTAAGCTAAAAAAGTAAAGGAATTAAAATGGATTTAGAGTGCTTGCAACCCCAACTTTTTAAAGACTTTAATCAGATTTTAAAATCAGATAGGATGAACCATGCCTATCTTTTTTCAGGGGATTTTGCCAGCTTTGATTTTGCACTCTATCTTGCCAAAAGTCGTTTCTGTGAGAATTTGCATGACGGTAGACCTTGTGGGAAATGCCGTGAATGTCAATTGATAGATGACAATGATTTCTCAGATGTTAAAGTGGTTAAACCGACTGGACAGATTATCAAGACAGAGACGATTCGTGAAATGATGCGTGACTTTTCACGTTCAGGATTTGAAGGAAAATCACAGGTTTTCATTATTCAAGACTGTGAAAAGATGCACGTCAACGCTGCTAACAGTCTTTTGAAATTCATTGAAGAACCTCAAAGTTCTTCTTACATGATTCTATTGACTAGTGATGAAAGCAAGGTCCTTCCAACGATTAAGAGTCGTACGCAGGTCTTTCGTTTTCCAAAAAACAAAAAGCTTTTGGTCGAACAAGCTGAGAAAGCTGGCATTCTGAAAACTCAGGCAGATATTTTAGCTGAATTGGCTAAAACCCCAGCTCATTTAGATGAGTTGATGGCTGATAAAAAGATTTTAGACTTGCTTCAGACGATTGAACGCTTTATCTCAATTCTCTTTAAAGATAAAGCAACAGCATATTTGGAAACAGGACGCTTGGTTCAGGCGGCACCTGAAAAGTCTGAGCAAGAACTAGTTTTTCAACTGCTCCCTTTGTTCTTAGCAAAGCAGTTTAATCAAAAAGAGAGTCTAACTTATTTAGAGAAAAGTTATAAGGCACAGCAAATGTGGAGAAGTAATGTTAGCTTCCAAAATGTGCTAGAATATATGGTGATTTCATGACAGAAGTATTGAGTGTAAAATACGAAGAAACAGGCAAAGTTGTTTATGTTTTGCCAAACCAAAACTATCAAGTTGGTGATTATTTAGTCATCAAGAATAAAAAAGGTTGTCGCTTAGCTCAAGTTGTGACAGCTAATGAAGATATGGACGAGGTTAAATTACCTGCTGAAATGGATAGCGTCCTTCGTCAAGCAAATGATAAAGATTTTCAAGCTTATCAAGAGAATATGACTTTGGCGATGAATTCATTTGACAAAGTAAATGAGTTGATTGAGGCTAATCAGCTTAAAATGAAAGTCATCGACATTGTCTTTCCTTTGGAAAGAAGTTATGTCTTGATTACATTTTGTGCGGAAGACCGTGTGGATTTCCGTCAGCTTTTGCGTGATTTAGCGGCCCACTTCAAAACACGTATTGAACTTCGCCAAATCAATAGTCGTGAAGAAGCACAAGTTTATGGTGGTGTTGGCCCTTGTGGCCGTGCCCTTTGTTGCGCTAGTTTCTTAGGAGAATTTCCACCGGTATCAATCAAGATGGTTAAAAATCAAGGCATGTCACTTAGCACTGGAAAAACGGCTGGTATCTGTGGTCGTTTGATGTGCTGTTTGAGCTTTGAGGATGAATTTTATAAAACCTCTAAGGAGAAATTCCCTGATTTGGGGACAGAAATTGAAACAGTTGATGGATTAGGAGTTGTTGCAGGAATCGATGTCTTTTCTGATACTGTTAAGGTAAGATTACCTGAACGACATACTCTTTTAACTTACGCTTTAGAGGAGGTCAAAGTACGTGGATAAAAAAGAATTATTTGATGCCTTTGATGGCTTTTCACAAAATTTAATGATTACCTTGGCTGAAATTGAAGCCATGAAAAAACAAGTACAATCTTTGTTAGAAGAAAATACAGCTCTTAGACTTGAGAATGACAAATTGCGCACACGTCTTTCTCAATTAGAACAAGAAGCTCCTGTAAAATCTTCTAAACAAGGTAAAAAATATATCGAAAGTATTTACCATGATGGTTTCCATATCTGTAATGACTACTATGGACAACGTCGTGAAAATGACGAAGAATGCATGTTCTGTATGGAAGTTTTAGATAGGGAGTAGTTGTCTGATATGAAAGTACAAAAAAGTTTCAAAGGCCAGAGCGACTATGGGACACTGTATCTTGTTCCAACACCTATTGGAAACTTGCAAGATATGACTTTTCGTGCTGTGGAGACCCTTAAAACAGCTGATTTTATTTGCGCAGAAGATACCAGAAATACTGGGCTCTTGTTGAAGCATTTTGATATTACAGTTAAGCAAATTAGTTTTCATGAGCATAATGCCTATGAAAAAATCCCAGAGTTAATCGAGCTTTTGAAAGCTGGAAAAAATTTGGCACAAGTATCAGATGCGGGTATGCCATCAATTTCAGATCCAGGACATGATTTGGTCAAAGCGGCGATTGCTGAAGACATTACAGTAGTTGCTCTTCCTGGTGCTTCAGCAGGGATTACAGCTTTGATTGCAAGTGGTCTAGCACCGCAGCCACACATCTTTTATGGCTTCTTGCCACGAAAATCAGGACAGCAAAAAGACTTTTTTGAAAGTAAAAAAGCTTATCCTGAAACTCAAATCTTCTATGAATCACCTTATCGTGTGGCAGATACGTTAGAAAACATGTTAGCTGTCTATGGTGACAGACAAGTTGTTTTAGTCCGTGAATTGACAAAACTTTATGAAGAATACCAACGCGGTGCAATTTCAGAACTTTTGGACTACATTGCTGAAAATCCGCTAAAAGGTGAATGTTTGTTAATCGTATCTGGTCAAGATGAAGAGGCACAAGCTGAAAAAGCAGCTGAAGACTTAAATCCGGCAGAACTTGTGGCTAGCTTAGTTGAAGCTGGAGACAAACCTAACCAAGCCATTAAGAAAGTTGCCAAAACTTATGGTTTAAATCGCCAAGAAGTTTATAACGCTTATCACGGTATTTGATATGATTCATTGAAAAAATCAGGCATTTTGTCTGATTTTTTAGTTTGTTTACAATTTTATGTAAGAAAATATAACATAGATAGTTATAAAGAAAATTGACCAAAAACTAACATCCTGTGTATTTTTGAAATCTTGCTAAAAGCTTTTAAAATAAGGCTGAATGAACATTTTTTACTGAAATTCAGCTCTGACATCTCTTGTTATAAAATTAGAAAATTTAGAAAATTTATCCAAAAACCCTTTACTTGTCTAAAAAATAGTGTTATATTATCTAACATAAAAATCTGACACATAGTTAGAGATTTGAAATTTGGTTTTAAAACTAAAACCTTAGAAAATAAAAGGAGTTTTTGATATGGATGCAGGAAGTATTGCTTTTATGATTATCTGTGCTGGCCTAGTCTTCTTAATGACACCTGGCTTAGCCTTCTTCTATGGTGGTTTAGGAAGACGTAAAAATGTCATCAACACTATGATGATGTGTGCGATTCCTATTGCAGTTGCCTCAGTAATGTGGATGGTTTGTGGTTACTCCCTCTCATTTGGCGGGAACGGAAGTCTTATTGGGAACTTCTCTCATCTATTCTTCAAAGGTGTTAGTGAATCAGCTAGTACGCGTGGCTTAGCTATTCCAGATGCTTTGTTCGCAGCTTTCCAAATGATGTTTCCAATCATTACTGTTGCCATTTTAACAGGAGCGGCAGCAGGGCGCATGCGATTCACACCATTAGTTATCTTTGTTATTTTCTGGTTGTTGTTGGTTTACTTCCCATTTGCTCATATGGTTTGGGACGAAGGGCTTTTGGCTCAATGGGGTACGATTGACTTTGCCGGTGGTGATGTAGTTCACATTACTTCAGGGGTTTCTGGCTTGGTATTAGCCATTCTTCTTGGTAAACGTCGTGACTATGACCGTTTAGAATATCGTCCTCATAATGTTCCGTTTGTTTTCCTTGGTGCAGGACTTCTCTGGTTCGGTTGGTTTGGATTTAACGCAGGTTCTGCTTTAGCAGCCAATGGTCTTGCAGTTCATGCTTTTGTAACAACTCATATTTCAGCAGCAGCAGCAATGCTATCTTGGTTGCTTGTTGAAAAAGTTTTGACTGGTAAATTCTCACTTGTCGGTGCTTCAACTGGCTTGGTTGCAGGACTTGTCGCTATCACACCTGGCGCAGGTTTTGTATCAACATGGAGTTCACTTTTAATTGGTCTTTGTGTAAGCCCAATTTGTTATTTCGCTATTTCAGTTCTTAAAAGCAAATTTGGTTACGACGACGCACTTGATGCTTTTGGTTGTCACGGTATCGGTGGTATCTTTGGTGGATTGGTAACAGGACTTTTCACAACACCAGAACTTGCTCTTGATAAACACAATATTGGTTTGATTTACGGAAATGCACATCTTTTCCTAGTAACAATCGCAGCTATTATTTTCACAATTGTTTGGTCAGCAGTTGCTACATTCATCATTGTTAAGATTATCTCAATCTTTACAAGTATTCGAGTTGAAGACCGTGCCGAAGCTATTGGTCTTGATGACAGCGAACATGAAGAAACAGCTTACCCAACTTTCATGGGATTGGATTCATAAGCAGCAACGTTTGGCTTGTCGAAAATAAAAAACTGAGTTAAACTAAGTTACAATAGAGACGTTTAGAAAGGGTGTACATTATGAAAAAAATCGAGGCTATTATTCGTCCAGATCGCTTGGAAGATCTGAAGGATGCCTTATCAAAGGCTGGTTTTACAAAAGGGATGACCGTCAGCCAAGTTTTGGGATATGGTAACCAACGCGGTTTTGCAGAATATGTTCGTGGTCAAAAAATTGTTCCAACATTGCTTGCAAAAGTCAAAGTTGAAATCGTTACTCATGATGCAGCGGTTGACGAAATTGTAGATATTATCTGCAAAGCTGTTCACACTGGAGAAGTCGGAGATGGGAAAATTTTCATTCTTCCCATCGAAGAAGTCATCCGTATTCGTACAGGTGAACGTGGAGGAGACGCCGTTTAGGTGAAAAAGATATCTCCAAAGTTAACATAAATGTGATGGAAAATCCGAGTTTAATAGAATTCGGATTTTTTGGTGTAAAAAAACACCTTGTTCTTCAAGGTGTTAAATCATTATTAACAAATTTTAGTGCCATGTGCTGCTTGGGCACCAGTTTTTTCAATTAGTTCTTGGTAATTATCAGCTGTCACACCGCCACCAATCATAATTTCAATGCGTCCGTCGGCGTAATCAACTAATTCTTTAAGATGGTCAACATTTTCAAAAATATCATTATTTTCTGAAGAACCATGAGTTAGGATACGTACAAAACCAAGGTCGACAAGTTGGTCAATAGCTTCTTTTTGATCAGCAAGAGGAATTTGGTCAAATGCCATATGAAAGACTAGTGGCAAGCCTTGAGTTGATGGAAGAAGTTGTTCGATCCCTTCAACATCGATGTGGTTATCTTCAGTTAAAAGCCCAAGGACTAAGTTGTCACTTTCTAATTCTGCTGCACGAAGAATATCATCTTCCATGATTCGAAGTTCGCTATCGTTATAAACAAAGTTACCACCACGTGGACGAATCATTGTAGCGAGTGAGATTTCTTTTTCGTGAAGATAGCGCGCAGCTTCTTTGATGACACCGTATGAAGGAGTTGTTCCACCAACGGCTAAATTGTCACAAAGTTCGACGCGTTTAACAGATGAGTCAAGTTGGCTGAGCAAAGTTGTGTTTTCAGCACAAAATTCTTTGATAATCATTTTTTCTCCTTAATGTTTGTTATTTACTATTATAACATGGTTATTCATAAATATTTTGGATAAAAATCCGTAAAAATCTTTACAAAATTCAGAAAATTGTGATATAATTTATACCATTATACGGAGGTATTTTTATGACAATTTACAATTTCTCTGCAGGTCCTGCAGTGTTACCAAAACCAGTGCTTGAACAAGCACAGCGTGAAATGCTTGACTACCAAGGTAGCGGCATGAGTGTTTTAGAAATGTCCCACCGTTCCAAAGAGTTTGATAATATCATTAAAGAAGCTGAAAAATTATTGCGTGAATTGATGGCAATTCCTGATAATTACAAAGTAATGTTCCTTCAAGGCGGAGCATCTACACAATTCACTATGCTTCCTTTGAACCTAGCTAAGGGACGTAAGGCATATTATCTAGTTGGTGGATCATGGGGTAAAAAAGCTTATGCTGAAGCTGTTAAATTGTCCAAATCCGTTCCTTTTGAACCCTTGCTCCTAGCCTCGTCAGAAGATACTGTATATGATCATATTCCTACATTTGATCCAAAAGATATTGATCCTGAAGCTGCGTACGTTCACATCACAACAAATAACACTATTGAAGGAACTTCTATTTATGACCTTCCAGATACTAATGGTGTACCAATTGTGGCAGATATGTCTTCTAATATTTTAGCGGTTCGCTATAATGTTGAAGATTTTGCACTGATTTATGCGGGCGCTCAAAAAAATATTGGTCCTGCTGGTGTGACTGTTGTTATTGTTCGTGAAGATTTCTTGAATGATGAGCCAACACTTTCTGCAATGCTTGATTATCGTATCCAAGCTGAAGCGGGTTCACTTTATAATACACCACCTGCATACAGCATCTATATTGCAAAACTTGTCTTTGAATGGGTGAAAGCTTTCGGTGGTGTTGACAAGATGGAGGCTGCTAACCGTGAAAAATCAGGTCTTTTGTATGACTTCATCGACCAATCAGACTTCTATACAAATCCTGTTAAGAACCCAGCAGAACGTTCAGTAGCGAATATTCCATTCGTGACACCAAGTAAAGAGCTTGATGCTAAGTTTGTAGCAGAAGCCACACCACTTGGATTCAAAAACATTAAAGGTCACCGTTCAGTTGGTGGTATGCGTGCAAGTCTTTATAACGCCTTCCCTCGTCAAGGTGTGCTTGATTTGATTGAATTCATGAAAAAATTTGAAGCAGAAAACAAATAAGGCTTTCTGTCAATGATTCTGATTAGGAATAAACAAGATTTTTCTTTTATAGCGATATAAGCCATTTGAGTCTGAGATTTTATCCCAGGCTCTTGGTGTAAAGGGGTAAATATGGTATACAGTGTTAAAACATTTAATAATATTAATCAAGTAGGTCTTAAAGAATTAGGAAATCAGTTTCAAGTTGATGGGGATTTAGCAGAAAATCCAGATGCTTTTATTCTTCGTAGTCAAAATCTTCACGGCGTTGAATTTCCTGAAAATCTAAAAGCAATTGCCCGCGCTGGTGCAGGGACAAATAACATTCCAATTGCTGACGCAACAGCGGCAGGAATTGTGGTATTCAATACACCAGGTGCTAATGCTAATGCGGTTAAAGAAGCAGTTCTTGCCTCTATTTTAATGTCAGCGCGTGATTACATCGCAGCTAACGCTTGGGTCAATACTCTTTCAGGTGATGACGTTCCAAAACAAGTCGAAGCTGGCAAAAAACAATTTGCAGGGAATGAAATTTCTGGTAAAACGCTTGGCGTCATCGGACTTGGTGCTATTGGTGGACGCATTGCCAACTACGCCCAACGTCTTGGCATGAATGTTTTGGGTTATGACCCATATGTTTCTATTGAAACAGCTTGGAATATTTCACACCATGTCAAACGTGTTGATGATGTCAAAGAAATTTTTGCAAATTGTGATTACATTACTGTTCACGTGCCATTGACAGATGAAACACGCCATACATTTGATAGCGAAGCATTTGGTTTGATGCAAAAAGGAACTGTTGTTATCAACTTTGCGCGTGGTGAATTGGTTGATAATGCAGCGCTTTTTGAAGCTATCGAAGCAGGTGTTGTCAAACGTTACATTACAGACTTCGGAACTGAAGAATTGCTTAACAAAGATAAAATCACTGTCTTCCCTCATGTAGGTGGTTCTACAGCAGAAGCTGAGTTGAACTGTGCGATTATGGCTGGTAAAACCATTCGTCAATTTATGGAAACAGGTGAAATCACTAATTCAGTTAATTTCCCTAATGTCCATCAAGCTTTGACAGCGCCATATCGTATTACTCTTATTAATAAAAATGTTCCAAATATCGTGGCTAAAATTTCAACAGCGGTATCTGAACTTGGCATTAACATTGATAATATCATCAACCGTTCAAAAGGTGATTATGCTTATACCCTTCTTGATCTTGATGAAACAGATAAAGCCAAAGTTGATCACTTGGTAGCTAACTTTGAAGCGAGCGACAATATCGTACGTGTTCGTTTAATTGCTAAGAAATAATTAAGATGAGCTGAGATTAAATCTCGGCTCTTTTTGTCTTTATTTGATATAATGAGGAAAATGATTTAAAGGAGATTTATCATGGAGAAAAAAGAATTAAGAGACTATCAAAAGCAGTTGAAAGAACGATTTTTCAGTATTCAGTTTGATAATAAAAAACAAAATTTAACTTTGCTAGTTGACCATGAAACTGGGGTTGAGTATCTTGAAGTTATTGGTGGACTTGGTGATCCTTCAGGGATAACACCTTTACTTAATTCTGATGGAACTCCTAAAATCAATGAGCGTTGGAAAGATAATAGCTTATAAGAGGTAGTTAAAATGTCAGGAAAAATTAAGCGAAAGTTTTTTTCGTCACCTATTGGAGATCTTTCGTTGCTAGCTGGTGATGATGGAATTTTAGGTGTTTATTTTGAGGGGCAAAAATACTTTGAGCGTGTCTATGAAACAGAACAAATAATTGAAGAAGGTAATATCTTTTTAGATGAAATAGAAATTTGGCTGGAAGATTATTTTGCAGGAAAAAATCCTGAGCTTAGCCGTTTAACTTTAGTGCCAGAAGGTACTGCTTTTCAAAAGAAAATTTGGGCAATTTTAGCACAAATTCCCTATGGTCAAACAATGACTTACGGAGAAATTGCTAAACAAATTAACTGTAGTTCGGCGCAAGCCGTTGGCTGTGCTGTTGGTAAAAATCCATTATCTATCATTGTTCCTTGTCACCGTGTTTTAGGTAGTCAAGGGCAGTTAACTGGTTATGCTGGAGGCATCGAGCGAAAACGTTGGCTTTTAGAGCATGAAAATGCTATTTTTAGAAAAGAGGAAGAATAATGTTAACTTTTTACGAATACCCAAAATGTAGCACATGCCGTCGTGCTAAGGCAGAATTGAAAGAATTAGGGGCTGATTTTGAAGCGATTGATATTACGCTAGATACGCCAAAGGCTGATCAAATTAAGTCATGGATTGAAAATTCTTCTTTTACAGTTAAAAACTTTTTCAACACTAGTGGTCAAGCTTATCGTGCACTTGGCTTGAAAGACAAGGTTGATGGCTTAACGGTTGATGAAGCTGCTGATTTACTTGCTTCTGATGGTATGTTGATTAAGCGTCCTGTTTTAGTTAAAGATGGTAAAGTCTTGCAACTTGGTCACCGAAAATCATACGCAGAATTATTGAAAAACTAAGAAAGTTTTCCTGAGTTAGACTCAGGATTTTTTAGTCTTGCAATGCTTAAAAAATCAGAATTTTTAATATTGCTATCTTATTTCATGATCTTTTTTGCTATAATAGTCTCATATTACACGATTTGAGGAGTTTTATGGTAAAGGAGTTGAGAGATGTTTAGGATAAGTAAGAAAGTTTGGCTGAGAATATCCTTGCTGTTATTTTTAATGATTGGGGCGTATTATTTTGCTTTTACAAGCCATCACCATTATCTGGGAGTTGAAGCTGATTTTAAGAATGGTAATTGGAGAGTTACAGATATTCACAATGGTGGCTTAGCCAAGGAAACAGAACTTTCTGAAGGAGATCTTCTTTTAAAAATTGATCAGCAAGAAAGTCAAAAAAACGTTTTGTTGAATAAATGGCTAATTGTTGAACAGGCAAAATCTGTTCTTGTCGAGCGTAATCATCAGGAAAAACAGATTGTTTTTAAGGGAAATCAGTCATTTAAATCTTTGTTTCTTATTTTTGAAGCGATAGCCTTTGTGTTATTAGTTTGGGCGATTTTACCTTTAAAAAAAGATAAGACGAGTCGGTCAAGTAAGCGATATAGCCTGTTTCTAATTGCGACAGCATTCTTTCTTAGCTCCCTGATACCTTCGAGTATGGGAGATACTTTAGGGCGCTTATTTGTGGTTTTGTATATCACCTTGCTTCCTTTTTTCATTGATGTTTTTTGGCGAGCAAGTATTCTTAAAGAAGCGGCAACAAAATTGTCTTTGTTTTCAAGGATTGTTATGGGGTATTCTTTGGTGACCGTTTTGATTTTCATTTTGGTCCAAGAGTTCTCACTTCCTTTGATTTTTGTAAAATACTTATCTGGTGGTATTTTTTATGTCAGCTTCTCGTTTTTGTTGATACTAGCTGCCCTTTCTTTGGTAAAGGATTATTCATCATTTCTTTTGCAGAAGGTTAATTTAATTTTATTGACGTTGCTCAGTTTGCTTCCTTTATTTATTGGTTATGTTTTTCCTTTGCCTTATGACCTTCCGTTTTCGTGCACGATTCCTCTGTTATTTCTTCCGATTACGGGAGCTGTGAATCATTTAATTGTCAATCGTTTAACGGTGACGAGAACGCACTTGCCCTTACCTGTGGTTTACGTTTTGGAAGCCATCGTGTCAACTTTTGTCATGATTTCATTTGCAGTGATGATGAAATTCATGCCGATATGGTTTGTGGTGATTTATTGTTTCTTGTTTATTTGGTGTTCTTTGCCGATTATCAAGGATTTTATGGATATGGCAAAGCAGCTAAATTATCGCCTGGATGGACAAACAATTTTTTCTGCCGTTGAGATGGAGCGTGAGGACATTGCCATCACTATTCACGACACGATTATTCAAGAGGTGATTTACCATAAGAAACAAATTGAGTCTGCAGGAGACGTTGACAAAAGCGAGGTCTTGAACACTTTGGATGATGTTGTTTTTGAACTGCGTGAGCTGTGCTCGAACATTTATCCTTTGATGATCAAGGAACTTGGCCTGAAAAACGCTATTTTGGAACTTTTGAATAAGTTTCAGAAAGAAGAACCAGTGATGATTGAATATGAGATAGCTTTTGACAGTTATCATTTTGAAAGTCGAGTGAGTAATTTTATTTTACGCTCGATAAAGGAATTGATTACCAATAGTATTTTGCATGGAAATGCTAAGCAGATTAAGTTAGCTATGGTTGAGTCGGAGGAGCAGCTTATAGTTGAGGTCAGCGATGATGGTAAATTTATTGAACGGTCAGATGATCATAAGAATCATTTTGGTCTGGATGTGATTGCTGAAAAATTGGCACTTCTTGGTGGTGAATTGCAAATTGAAAAGTCACCGACCAAAGTAAGAATGCTGTTGCCGAAAGGAGATAAGAATGATAAAAATAGCAGTGATTGATGACCACGAGTTGGTTTTGCAAGGCATTTGCACACAATTATCTCAAGAAGAAAAATTTGATATTGTCGGAGCATTTACAGAAGTTGAAGAGTTGAAACTCTGTTTGTTGTGTAAAAAAGTGGATGTCTTGATTATGGATTTGATGTTGAAGGATATTCATGGCTTTGAGTTAATTGAACAATTAAAGCAAATGCACATTGACTTTCCAAAGATTATTCTCATTTCAGGATTTTATGAGCCTATGTTGCACAAGCGTGCCAATGAACTTGGGGTTAAAGCTTTTTTGCCAAAAGAGACATCTTGTACGGAATTAACGAGTACCATCATTAACGTTGCTAATGGGAATTGTGTCATTCCAGATAGCCTCTTAGAAGGTCAGAAAAAGCAATTGTTGACAGAGGTTGAATTGAGCATTCTACGCTTGATTGCAGAAGAATATTCTAATGCCCAAATTGCTAAAGAATTATTTATCAGCAGACGAACGGTCGATACCCACGTGACAAATATTTGCACGAAATTAAACGTTACAGGGCGAGTAGGAGCTGTTCGAGAAGCCGTCAAATTAAAATTAGTCTAATCTTGAACCAAAAAGGTAAACAGATATTCGTAAATTACGGATGTCTGTTTTTTTGTGCTTTTGTATGATTGAAAGGTAAGGAAAAATGGAAAAAGGAGAGTATGGATGATTTGATGCGATATAAGGTAATGAAAGGAATTTGACTTAAGTGTTTTTTATTATGTTTATCATGATATTAGTTTAAAGGGAAAATGAACAAATGTATAAAAGGGAAATCAGACTGGTTATTTCGGGAACATATTCAACTGGGAAAACGACAACAGCAACGGCATTGTCAATTGCAACTGGGATACCTTTGATTAATGCGTTGTCTGCTCGTGAAATTTTAACTGAAATTTATCCAGGTAGGAGATTTCAAGACATGAATGCTACTGAGCTCATGACTTTGGGATTAAAGAGATTTGAGGAGAGAATAAGAGAAGAGGCAATTTTGTACAAAGAAAATTCTAGCTTTATTTCAGATGGTTCGGTGCTAAATGAATGGATTTATGGAATGGTTCGATTAAAAATAGGATTGAATCCTGGGTCAGGTTTCATCCATAGATTATCCAAAGCGATTTTAGGAATTCCTGGGAAAAGTTTCTATCGCAAATACATGGACGCCTATGGTCAAGTCGCTAAAATGCATTCGAAAATGTGGTACACCGATGTGGTGCATTTACCAGTAGAGTTTGCTATGGACCCAGATGGTCATCGACCTGTGTCGGAAAAATACCGAATATTATCTGATATTGAGATTCAAGAAGGGTTTGCTGCAATTGGCAAACAACCTGAGCTAGTAACAGGCAGCCAAGAAGAACGCTTGGAAAAAATTATTAAACACTACGACCTGCCAATCGTAGTTCCGATTAAAGAAGCTGTTGCGAAAGCAGAGGAGATTATTGCAAGCAACAGAGAAGCGGTGTCAAAACGTATTATTGAACAATACAAAGAACCGTCATTAAAAGAAAAAGTTAAGTTTTTAACAGAATTTTAGGAGATAAGATGATTACATTTCAAAATATTAGCAAGATTTATCAGGTCGGAGATCAAGAAGTTAAGGCCTTGGATGATGTGTCATTTTCGATTGAAAAAGGTAAATTTACCATTATCTTAGGGCCTTCTGGTTCAGGGAAAAGTACCATGCTAAATCTACTTGGGGGTATGGATCAAGCAACGAGTGGTAAATTTTTATTTGAAGATACTGATGTGACAGGACTTAATGATAAAGATCTATCACGTTACCGTAAGGATGTTGTTGGCTTTGTTTTTCAATTTTACAATCTTGTTCCAAGTTTAACGGCTTTGGAAAATATTAGCATTGCAGCCCAGTTGACAAAGAATGCAAAGCAATCAGAACAGTATTTAGAAAAAGTTGGTCTTAGTCATCGTAAAAATAACTTTCCAAATCAGCTATCTGGTGGAGAAATGCAGCGTGTGTCAATCGCTAGAGCTTTAGCCAAGAAGCCAAAACTTTTGCTTTGTGATGAACCGACAGGAGCTTTGGATTCGAAAACTGGTCAGAAAATCATTGAACTCTTAAAGGAAACGTCTGCTGATAAAGATGTAGCAGTTGTGATGGTAACACACAATGCAGAATTTGAAAAATATGCAGATAAAGTCATCTATTTAAAAGATGGTAAAATTGATGCTATTGTTAACAAAGATGCTCAAAATGGATAGATTGGAAGAATGATGAAATATCTTAATTTAAAACTCAGACGGGATATCAGACGTCATTGGCAACAATTCTTTTCAGTGTTTTTGATGTCCTTGTTAAGTGTGCTGATTTTTGTTGGTTTGCAGGGGACTTGGCATGGTTTGGAGAAAAGTTTAGATACTTTTATCTCAGATTCGCACCTGCCTACGGTTTGGCTTCAAGCGGATGCTATTAGCAACAATCAAATGAAAGACATAAAAGCCCTACCTTGCGTGGATAGGGTTGATGCTAAGACAAAGCTTCTAGCGAAGGTTGATCTTAAGGGTGATTCAGAAAAGTATCTAACGTTAGAATCGTTTGATGAATCGGCTAAAAAAGTGATTACTGTTGATAAAGGGAAAAACTTTGATAATGATTCTGAAGGCATTTGGTTAGATAGGAATTTTGCGGAAAAAAATCATTTGACGCTTGGTGATGATGTTAGTCTTGTTATTGCTAATCAAACCGTTCATTTTCCGATTAAAGGTTTGGTTGAGTCAGCAGATAAGATTTATTTTACGGGAAGTATTGAGTATTTAGCACCAAATTCTAAGAATTATGCTTACGGCTATGTGTCAGAAAATGCCTTAGCCAAGGTAACGAAAGGTCGCACAACTTATAATGCTATCGATATTTATGCCAAAAAGGATGACATCAGACACGATATTGAAGAGATTTTAGGGGAACATTTACTTTCTTATGACAACCAGAAAACGTTGACAGAAGTGTCAGAAGCGACTGGACGCGTTGGACAAATTCGAAATCTGTCTTATCTTTTCTCTTTCATCTTTATCCTTTTAGCAATTCTTGCCATGTTTACGACCATTCGACGCCTGATTGAAAGTCAAACCAAAGAAATTGCAGTCATTAAAGCTTTGGGCTATTCAAATGGGCAAATCACTTGGCATTATATTTCTTTTGGCTTATTAGTTGGAAGTTTTGGAGCTTTGGCTGGGGCAGCTATCTCTCCTTTTATGTCGCTTTTTGTGCTTGAGACACAAAAGACGATGTTCACCTTGCCACATTGGCAGATTGCTTATTCATGGTCATCGTTAGTTGTCATTTTGCTTGTCATTTTTATTTGTACCTTGTCAGCTTATTTGGCATCTCGTCAGGTCATTAAAGGATTACCAGCTGTTTTCTTACGAGGGAAAACAAAGAAAGTTCACCATGTGTTTCTTGAAAAACTTCCTCTTTTTTGGAATCGTATTTCTGATGAGAGCAAATGGGCGATTCGTGATGCCTTTATTAACAGGGTGAGGGTGCTCATGGGAATCGTTGGTGTTGCAGGAAGTATGATGCTTTTGATTGCTGGTGTCGGAATGCCAATTTCAATGAATCATTTGGTGGATAAAGCGTACAATACTGATTTTTCATACGCTAAACGCTTGACGGTTGCTAATTACAATCAAGCAGCTAAAACTTATCAAGGTCAAGGGGTACAAATTAGCCGAGCTCGTTTTTCAAAAGATGATGGTTATAATCGCCTCTTGATTATTGTTAGTGATGGTGATTTTGTTAATGCAAGAACTGCTGACAACAAAGCAATTGAAGAAGGCGGTATTTATGTTACCAATCGTTTTGCGGAATTAGCTGGTATCAAAAAAGGAGAAACTCTGAAAGTAACTCCTTATCAAGACGGTAAATCTTACTCATTTGAAGTTAAAGGGATTGTCACAAGTGAGACTAACCAAGGAGCCTACATCAGGTCAGAAACCTTTGAGGCAGCTGGTGGCAAATTTAATCCGCAAACCTTGTTGGTGGATAAGAACGTGTCAAAAGATGATATTAAAAATGACCAAAATATCTTATCGGTCATTAATAAATCAGATCAAGAAAAGAATGCTTATGATTTTGTGAATAGTTTGATGAGTGTGTTTTTGATGATTATCGGTTTTGCTTTGCTACTTGTCATTGTTGTTCTCTATAACCTTGGTTCTCTGAATTTTGTCGAAAGGATGCGTGATTATGCAACGCTTCAAGTTCTCGGTTTTTCTAAGAAAAATTTACAATTGATTACCATGATTGAAAATCTCATGACAACATCAATTGGTTGGATTCTGGGAATTCCAATGGGAATCTGGTTCTTGAGATGCTATGTGGCTACCTTCTCAACCATTCGTATTGAATACACAGCCTACATCACTTGGCAAGTTCTCTTGATTGCCAGTGTCCTAGTCTGGGTGACATCTGCAGTCACAACCCTCATTATCAGCCATAAAATTAAAACCATTAATATGGTTGAAGCTTTAAAAGGAGTTGAGTAAAAAAACTGCCCAGTGGGCAGTTTTTTCACGAGCCAAGAAATAAAAAAGCGAGTTAGGTCCAGTGGACTGTTTTTTCACGAGCCGAGAAATAGAAAAGCGAGTCAAGCCCAGTGGGCAGTTTTTTCACGAGCCAAGAAATAAAAAATCGAGTTAGGTCCGGTGAAAAGTTGAACCTGCCAATCACACCACTTATAAATCAATTTCCAAGATAATTGGTGTGTGGTCTTGGCGTGCGCCTGAGTCAATCATTTCTGATTTTGTTACTTTATCTGCAATGCGGTTTGAAGTGAGCCAGTAGTCAATGCGCCAGCCAGTGTTGTTAATTTTACTTGTCTTACTACGTTGAGCCCACCAGCTGTATACGTTTGGAATGTTACCATGAAGGTGACGGAAAGTATCTGTGAACCCTTTAGCCAGCAAGTTAGTAAAGCCAGCACGTTCTTCATCGGTAAATCCAGCAGAACGGCGGTTTGAATTTGGATTGGCAAGGTCGATTTCTTGATGAGCAACGTTGTAGTCACCAGTAGCTAGAACAGGTTTCTTTTGGTCAAGTTCAACTAGGTATTGGGCGTATTTTTCATCCCAAAGTTGGCGTTCAGCCAGGCGTTTAAGCCCGTCGCCAGCATTTGGTGTGTAAACTTGTGTGACGAAAAACTTATCAAATTCAAGTGTAATAATGCGTCCTTCACTATCCATGGTATCTGGAGCACCGATTTCTGGGAAAGAAATTTCTGGTGTTAAGGCTTTTTTATAAAGAAACATTGTCCCAGCGTAGCCTTTTCTGGCTGGTTCAACAGAAGAACGCCAAGAAATGTCATAGTCTGGGAAGTAGTCACCCAAAATTTGCAGGTGTTTCTTTGTAGGTCCTTTTGCTGAGAGTTTAGTTTCTTGGATAGCTATGATATCAGCATTCTCAGCTACCAAAGTATCAATGACGGCGCGTGAAAGAACAGCTCTAGCTGAGTCACTAGTTAAAGCAGCATTGATTGAGTCAATATTCCATGAAATGAGTTTCATAATCTTATCCCAAAGCTTTGATTTAACAAAACTTTTTCTTCTTTCTAAAGTCTAATCGTTAGTTTCTATTTTATCAAAAAATGGACTGGCATGCGATTTTAATGCTTTTTTCTTGTGACTGTTTTTTTAAAGGATTATAATCTATTTAGATAAATTTCTAAATAGTTTTTTTAGAAAAGTAGGGGATTGTTATGGCATTTGCAGAGACATTCAAGGCACTTTCTCATCCTATTCGCCGAGAGATTTTGACCTTATTAAAGGAAAAATCTTTGACAGCTGGTGAAATTGCTAGTCATTTCGATCTTGCTGGGGCAACTATTTCGCACCATCTGAGGATTTTGAAAAAAGCAGGTTTAGTGGTTGAAAGGCGTGAGAAAAATTTTATTTACTATGAGCTGTGTACTTCTGTTTTAGAAGATATTATGACTTGGCTTGCGGATTTAAAGGAGAGATCAGGAGATGAAAATGAATAAAAAACAACTTATATTAACAAGTTTTGTGATTGTTTTGCCAGCTTTGATTGGGGCATTTTTCTGGAAAGCTTTGCCAGAGCAAATACCAACTCATTTTGGAATTGATGGGCAAGCTGATGGCTACAGTAGTAAAGTTTTCACCCTTGTTGCTTTCCCGATTTTATTTGTGCTTTTTCAAATCATCGCTTTAGCCTCACTTGAAAGGGAGTCTGTGAAAGTAACGGTTCCAGCAAAAATGAGAAGATTTTATGCTTGGATTGTTCCAGCTTTGAGTTTCATTGTTCAAGGCTCAATTTATGCGAATGCCCTTGGCTGGGTGAAGAGTAGCCCAACTCTTGTGCCAGCTTTTTTGGGGATTATTTTTGTAATTATCGGAAATTATCTTCCAAAAACACATCGCAATCATACAATCGGGATTCGAATTCCTTGGACGCTGTCTGATGACAAAAATTGGCATAAGACACACCGCATAGCAGGTAAACTTTGGGTGCTTGGTGGCTTGATTATCTTGCTTGAGAGTTTTGTTCAGGTGGCTATGCCTTATGTGATGGGAGTAGTCATTGCTATTATGATTATTGCGCCGATGATTTACTCTTTTCTTCTTAGTCGAAAAGCCTAAAAACTGACTTGCTTAGTTTTTTAGCTGTAAAATTGTTTAATTGTGTTATAATGATAGAACAAAATTAAAGGAGATATTGTGATGAAAAAGACGGTATCCTATTGGTTAATTGCTTTATGGTTTTTAGTAATGCTAATCAGCTATTGGATTTTTTTACCGCCCATTAATATTTTTAGCGTAGCATTTTGGCTTTTTGTTTTAGAGGGCTTGTGTTTAGCTTTTGGAGGCATTGCCTTGATGTCTCTTGGTGGCAAAGTCCAACAAATAACATTCCAAGTGCCAGGTAGTCGTGCTCGAAAAGTAGTTTCAGCACCGAAACCAGCTTTTGGAAAAGCTTTGTCTGCTATCAGCTTTGCTATTGCGGCGATTTTACTTATTCTTGGCGCGTCAACTTTCCTTAACTCTCGTTTGTTTAGAGCAAAAAGTTATGCTAATGTGATTAAGGTCAAAGATGCTGATTTTACTTCTGATTTCCCAGAGACTGATATTTCTCACTTGGCTTTGCTTGACCGTTCATCAGCTAAGAAAATTGGTGACACTTATCTTGGAACGATTGATAAAGTTTCACAATTTGGTATTTCAGATGATTATCGTCAAGTGACCATTGGTGAGCAACCTTACCGAGTCTCACCTCTTGAATACAAATCTTTCTGGAAATGGTTCTCTAACCACAAAGAAGGTATTGGTTACTATGTCAAAGTCAACCAAACGACTGGTAAAGCTGAACTTGTCAAACTTGATAAAGGAATGAAATACTCTGATTCTGAGTACTTCTTCAATGATACGCTCCGCTATCTACGCCTAAAATATCCAACTGCAATTTTTGGGGATCCATCATTTGAAGTTGATGACCAAGGCAATCCTTACTACGTTGCAACGACTTACAAACCTAAATTCATGTTAAGTTCTAGCGACCCGACAGGTGCTATCTTACTTAATGCGGTGACAGGTGAAACGAAACGTTATGACCTCAAGGATATTCCTGATTGGGTTGACCGTGTCTTCTCAGCTAATAACGTTATTAGTCGTGTTGATGATTATTACACTTATCAAAAAGGTTTCTGGAACACAGTTTTCAGTCAAACTGGCGTTAAAAAGACAACTGATATCTATAATTATATTTCAATTGGTTCAGATATTTACCTTTATACAGGTATTACATCAGCAACTGCGGACTCATCAAACCTTGGATTTATCTTGGTTAACATGAGAACGCGTGAAGTGACAAATTATAAATTGGCATCAGCAACTGAAACTGCTGCGCAAGAATCAGCAGAAGGTGAAGTTCAAGAAAAGCATTATGAAGCGACAGCTCCGACACTTGTAAAATTAGACGGCAAAGCTTACTATCTTGTTTCTCTTAAAGATGCTGCTGGTTTGGTCAAATCCTATGCAATTGTCGATGCTGAAGATTATCAACAAGTTACCGTTGACAATGATATCGAGACTTTGATTGCTAAATTCACGGATTCAGATACTTCAGCTTTGTCTGGTGTTGCTGACAATTCTGGCGAAGCCAAAAAAGTCAAAGTAATCACTGGAGTGGTGGATAAATTAGCCAGCCAAATGATTTCAGGCTCAACAGTTTATTACATTTCTTCATCTGG
Organism: Streptococcus ruminicola; assembly: GCF_011387195.1. Taxonomy (NCBI): domain Bacteria; kingdom Bacillati; phylum Bacillota; class Bacilli; order Lactobacillales; family Streptococcaceae; genus Streptococcus; species Streptococcus ruminicola. The sequence goes on along the minus strand of NZ_CP046919.1, from coordinate 394,729 downwards.
AGAAATTTACAAAGTTAAGGCAACGACTGACACAACAGACAGTCTTCCATTCCTTACAGTAGGTGATCAATTCAAAGGTGAATTGCAAAAGGATAATTACCTAACAAAATTTGAAATCACAACTGAAAAATAATATATGAAGACTGAGATGACGTTCTCAGTCTTTTTAATACGATTTTTTCGTATGCCCCAGCATTTAGCCTATAATCAGCCATAAATTTGTGTTATAATTAGGTGTTATCAATAAAGGAGTTTCATTTGCTCCTATTTGAAAGGAAAGAAAATGACTAGTAAACAACCATTTTACATTACAACACCAATTTACTACCCATCTGGTAAACTTCACATCGGTTCTGCTTACACAACAATTGCTTGTGACGTTTTAGCACGTTACAAACGTATGATGAACTATGATGTTTTCTATTTGACTGGTCTTGATGAACACGGTCAAAAAATTCAACAAAAAGCTGAAGAAGCTGGCATCACACCACAAGCATACGTTGACGGCATGGCTGCTGATGTTAAAAAACTTTGGAAAATGCTTGACATCTCATATGATAAATTTATCCGTACAACTGATGATTATCATGAAAAAGTTGTTGCTGAAGTTTTTGAAAAATTGTTGGCACAAGATGATATCTATCTAGGTGAATATTCTGGTTGGTACTCAGTCTCAGATGAAGAATTCTTTACAGAAAGCCAATTAGAAGAAGTCTTCCGTGATGAAAACGGAAAAGTCATCGGTGGTATCGCTCCTTCTGGACACGAAGTTGAATGGGTTTCTGAAGAATCTTACTTCCTACGCCTTGGAAAATATGCTGACCGCTTGGTTGAGTTCTTCCATGCACACCCAGACTTCATCCAACCTGATGGTCGTATGAACGAAATCATTAAAAACTTCATCGAACCAGGTCTTGAAGATTTGGCTGTCAGCCGTACATCATTTACATGGGGTGTTAAAGTCCCTTCAAATCCAAAACACGTTGTTTACGTATGGATTGATGCTCTTCTTAACTATGCAACTGCACTTGGTTATGGTCAAGAAGACCACGCAAACTTTGATAAATTCTGGAACGGAACTGTCTTCCACATGGTTGGTAAAGATATCCTTCGTTTCCACTCAATTTACTGGCCAATTATGCTTATGATGCTTGACATGAAATTGCCTGAACGCTTGATTGCCCATGGTTGGTTTGTCATGAAAGACGGTAAAATGTCTAAATCTAAAGGTAATGTGGTTTATCCAGAAATGCTTGTCGAACGTTTCGGTCTTGACCCACTTCGTTACTACCTCATGCGTTCACTTCCAGTAGGTTCAGACGGAACATTTACACCAGAAGATTACGTTGGACGTATCAACTATGAATTAGCAAATGACCTTGGTAACCTTCTTAACCGTACTGTTGCCATGATTAATAAATACTTCGGTGGCGAAGTGCCAGCTTATGTTGAAAATGTTACTGAATTTGATGCTGACTTGGCAGCACTTGTCGCTGAAAAAATCACTGAATATCACAAACAAATGAATGCAGTTGATTACCCACGTGCACTTGATGCCGTATGGAGTATCATCTCACGTACAAACAAATACATTGATGAAACAGCTCCTTGGGTACTTGCTAAAGATGAAGCTAAACGTGATGAATTAGCAGCAGTAATGGCTCACTTGGCAGCTAGCCTTCGTGTGGTTGCCCACCTTATCCAACCATTTATGATGACAACATCAAATGCTATCATGGAACAACTTGGTCTTGGAAATAACTTTGACCTTGAAAATCTTACTTTAGCTGGTTTCCCAGAAGGTGTTAAAGTTGTTGCCAAAGGAACACCAATCTTCCCACGTCTTGACATGGAAGCTGAAATTGATTACATCAAAGCTAACATGGGCGCTGGTGCTGTTGTCGCAGAAGAAAAAGAATGGGATCCAACTCAAGTAGAACTTAAAAACGAAAAGAAAGCTATCAAATTTGATGACTTTGACAAAGTTGAAATTCGTGTTGCTGAAGTCAAAGAAGTTTCTAAAGTTGAAGGTTCAGAAAAACTTCTTAAATTCCGTCTTGATGCCGGTGATGGCGAAGACCGTCAAATCCTATCAGGAATTGCGAAATTCTATCCAAATGAACAAGAATTGGTTGGTAAAAAATTGCAAATCGTAGCTAACTTGAAACCACGTAAAATGATGGGACTTGTCAGCCAAGGTATGATTCTATCAGCTGAACATGATGGTAACTTAACAGTTCTTACAGTTGACCCAAGTGTACCAAACGGTAGCCAAATCGGTTAATCATCAAAAATTAATAAACAGAATACTCAGCTTTTGTGCATTTTTAGCGCAAAAGCTGGGTATTTATATTGCTCTCAAATGTAAAGAAAATTGAAAAGATAGTGGAAATTCTGAAAATGATTTATTAATTTTCAATTAAGATTCATTTGATATTTTTAGTAGCGCAAGAAACAGAATTTGTTAGAATCGAGAAACGTGTAAAATGACATTGAAAATCTTATCGAGAGAAGATTATGAAACATTAAATACGACATTTAAAGAACGTTCTTTTATGCAAACTGTTGAAATGGCAGATTTACTCGAAAAACGTGGCTTTGACATTACATTTTTAGGATTGGAAGCAGATGGAGCTATTCAGGTGGCTGGCGTGCTTTACAGCATGCCGATGACTGGTGGACTTCACATGGAAATCAATTCTGGACCAGCTTCGACAAGTACAGCTTACCTTTCTGAATTTTATAAGGAATTAAAAGTTTATGCTAAGGAAAATGGTGCCTTTGAACTGATTGTTAAGCCATATGACACCTACCAAAGTTTTGACAGTCATGGTAATCCAAACGATGATGAAAAGCCTGAATTGATTAGCTGTTTGACTGATTTGGGATACAGTTATGACGGTCTTCAGACAGGTTATCCAGGCGGTGAGCCTGACTGGCATTACGTGAAGGATTTGTCAGGATTAACACCTGAAACGCTTCGTAAATCATTTAGTAAAAAAGGTCGCCCACTTGTTAACAAGACAAATTCATTTGGAATTAAAGTTCGCAAATTAACCCGTGATGAACTTCACATCTTTAAAGAAATCACAGCATCAACATCTGAACGCCGTGAATATACAGATAAACCGTTAGATTATTATGAAGCTTTTTATGATAGTTTTGGTGATAAGTGTGAGTTCATGATTGCGACAATTAATTTTCAAGATTATCTCAAAAATGTGCAGGCTGGTCATGATAAAATTGCAGCTGATTTGGCAGTTTTGAATCAAAAGATTGCTGAAGGGGTCAACTCAGCCAAGGTTAATAAACAAAAAGCACAGCTTGATAAGCAAATTGCGACTTTTGATGTTCGCCTTAAAGAAGCTAAAGAATTAATTGAAAAACATGGTTCAGAGGATGTGGTTTTGGCAGGAAGTCTTTTCGTTTATACACCACAAGAAGCTGTTTATCTTTTCAGTGGTTCATACACCGAATTTAATAAATTTTATGCACCTGTCGCCCTTCAAGAGCATGTGATGACGGAAGCATTGAAACGTGGCATTACTTTCTATACTTTCCTTGGTATTCAAGGAATTTTCGATGGCAGCGATGGTGTTCTTCGTTTCAAACAAAACTTCAATGGTTACATTGTCCGCAAAATGGGAACTTTCCGCTACTATCCACGACCAATGCTGCATAAAATCATTGCAATCGCTAAGAAAATCTTAAGACGATAACCCAAACGAGCCTTAGGGCTCGTTTTTTTTTAATAAAAACTCCTTTTTAAAACACTATTATGTTTTACATACTAGTTAAAAAGTATTATAATGTGAGCATAAGATGTAGTTTGCAATACAAACTAGTGAAAGGATGAACGATGAGAGAGACACAACTTTTAAAAGGTGTATTAGATGGATGTGTTTTACAGATAATTTCAAAAGAAGAAATCTATGGCTATGAATTGGTACAACACTTAAAAACTGCTGGATTTGTCAATATTGTTGGTGGTACGGTTTATCCGCTTTTACAAAAATTAGAGAAAAAAGAAATGATTTCATCACAAATGAAACCATCTCCAGATGGTCCACCAAGAAAATATTTCCAAATAACGGAAAAAGGTGAAGAATATTTGGTTGATTTTTGGAAAGAGTGGCATGATTTAGTTTCTAAGGTATCAGAATTAGAGGTGAATGATAATGGAAAAGATGATTAATTATTACGAAGAAACTCAAAAAGTAGTAGAGAGTTTTTCGCAATTTGACAAAGAATATTTTGAAAAAGTTGAAGATTATATGCGCTACTCTGCCATCTTACGAGATGAAGATGCAGTTCGTGAACTTATTTTTCAATTGGCACTTGACCTTAAAGATGCTGAGAAAGACGGATTAACTGCTAAAGAGTTTTTTGGAGATAATCCCAAGAAAATGGTAGATGAACTCGTTAAAAATTTAAAGGCTTCCTCTAAGGTGTCAATAGCAAAATTATTTATCTTTCTCTTCACAGTTATTTGTTATGGACACTTTTTAGGTGATTACTCATCTAATGGGGTAGTTTCATTTAATGTCGTTGAATATTTGAGTAGTATCATTTTTGGTGCTGTCATTTTAGCTATTTTTATTCTTTTTTATAAAAAAACTGTTTATGACTTCACTTTCCGAAAGAATATGTTCTTAAATTCAGCCACTTATGCACTGCTTGGAATTTTTATAGTTGGTATTGTTTTCTTACTAAATGAATTCGAAAATGTCGTTACAGTAAGTAGTTTGACTCTCTCTCCATTGTTTAGTGTTATTTTAGCTTTAATTTTAAGTGCAGTTGCGATATATATATCAGTCAAAAAGATTTTATTTAAGCCTTTTATTCCAATTATAGTGGGATATTTCATTTCAGGAACTTTAAGAATGATTATTAATTTAACTGGAGTTCAGAATACATTTTTAGAATATTTGCCAGTCGTTGTGATTTGTATTGGGATACTGTTATTTTTAAAACAATCACATATTTTGAAGTTTAAATAATCATAATAACCCAAACGAGCCTTAGAGCTCGTTTTTTGGTATACTAGTGGTATTAATTATCAAGGAGAGAAAAATGACTTTTGAAGAAATTTTGCCTGGTTTGAAGGCTAAGAAAAAATATGTACGTACTGGTTGGGGCGGAGCAGAAAACTACGTTCAGTTATTTGATAGCATTGAACAAAACGGCGTGGCACTTCCAGTGACACCATACTTCCTCATCAATGTATCAGGTGAGGGCGAAGGTTTTTCAATGTGGTCACCAACTCCGTGTGACGTCCTAGCTACTGACTGGGTTGAAGTTCATGACTAAAGTACTCATCACAGGTGTGAGTTCAGGTATTGGACTTGCGCAAGCGCGACTTTTTTTGGAAAATGGCTGCGCGGTATACGGCGTTGATAAGTCGCAAGCGCCTGAGATTCACGATGATAACTTTCATTTTCTACAGTTAGATTTGACGACGGATTTAGCTGCGCTCTACGACTTTGTTCAGGACGTGGACATCTTGTGTAACACCGCTGGAATTCTCGACGCTTATAAGCCACTGCTTGAAGTGTCAGATGATGAACTCGAGCGTGTGTTTCAGGCAAATTTTTTTGCGACAGTCAAAATCACTCGCTATTATTTAGCTAAAATGGTTGAAAGGCAATCAGGTATTATCATTAACATGTGCTCGATTGCTTCATTTATCGCAGGTGGGGGCGGAGCAGCTTATACAGCTAGTAAGCATGCACTTGCAGGTTTCACGCGCCAGCTTGCACTTGACTACGCCAAAGACAAGATTCAAGTGTTTGGTATCGCACCAGGTGCGGTTAAGACAGCCATGACAGCTAGTGATTTTGAACCTGGAGGATTAGCTGACTGGGTCGCCCAAGAAACACCAATTGGACGTTGGAGCAAGCCTGAAGAAATTGCTGACTTGACAGAATTTTTAGCATCAGGAAAAGCCACATCAATGCAAGGTGAAATCATCAAAATCGACGGCGGCTGGAGTTTGAAGTAGAGGCATAAAAAGGAGGCTTCAAAATGAAGAGGAGAAAACCATAGGCTACTCTCTGTCGAACTCGTAATTGAAGTAAGACAGAAAAGAATAGGAGATGAACATGAACGCACAAGAACTATGGAATGAATACAAGCAAATCAATCCCTCAATTGGTGATGACATTGATGCTTGGCAGTTTGGAGCACAGCCAGATTTATTAGCGCAATTGGTTTTAGACGGGACAAAAACAGCGACAGCGTCGGCTTATGATTTATACGCTGTTGATAATGACCCGCTACCTGAGGTTGGGTCTTATGATGTGGTTCTCGACAGTCAAGACCAAGCAGTTTGTATCATTCAAATCAAGAAAGTTTCTGTTGTGCCATTTAATCAGGTGTCAGCAGAGCACGCTTTCAAAGAAGGTGAAGGTGATAGGACATTAGCTTATTGGCGTGATGTCCACGAGAACTTTTTCAAACCTTATTACAATGAATACGGTCTGACATTTAACGGTGATAGTCAAATTGTTCTTGAAGAATTTGAAGTGGTCTATCCCACACTTTAGTATGACAATTACTTGTTATAGTATCAGTTTGAAAAACGAACTTGTGTTAAACTGTGCTTAGACATTAATTAGGAGGAAATCCATGAAATTAGCTATTTTAGGAACAGGAAAAATCGTTGAAGAGGTTTTACCAGTTTTAAAAGAAATTAATGGAATCGAATTATCAGCGATTTTATCAACACCGCGCAGCATTGAAAAGGCTGAAAAGCTAGCTGAGCTTTATGCGATTAGTCAAGCTAGCAGCGACTACGATAGCATTTTGGCAAATCCAGATGTGGATACGGTTTATGTTGCCCTTCCAAATCACTTGCATTATGACTACGCTAAAAAAGCTTTGCTAGCTGGCAAACACGTCATTTGTGAAAAGCCATTTACGCTGACTTTGGCTGAGTTCGAAGATTTGGCAAAAATTGCAGAGCAGAAAAATCGAATTTTGCTTGAAGCCATTACCAACCAATACCTTGGCAATTTTGCTTCTATCAAAGCTAATCTTTCAAAACTTGGTGAAATCAAGATTGTCGAGTGCAATTACTCACAATATTCATCTCGTTACGATGCCTTTAAACGTGGCGAAATTGCGCCAGCATTTGACCCAGCAAAAGGTGGCGGAGCACTACGTGACCTCAATATTTATAACATTCATTTGGTGGTTGGTTTGTTTGGTAAACCTGAAAAAGTTCAGTACTTGGCAAATGTTGAACGCGATGTGGACACTTCAGGAATTTTGATTATGGATTATGGACATTTCAAGGCTGCTTGTATTGGTGCTAAAGATTGTAGTGCTGACATCAAGTCAACTATTCAAGGAAATAAAGGGTCGATTGCCGTTCTTGGTCCAACCAACAGTATGCCAGAATTGTCTCTAGCCCTAAACGGTCAAAGTATGACAATGATTAACGAAAATTCCTTAAATCATCGTATGCATGATGAGTTTGTAGCCTTTCAAGCCATTATCGAACACAAAGATATGGCAGCAACAAAATTAGCACTTGACCACAGCCGTCTAGTCATGGAAGTTTTAGAAGCAGCTGTTAAGAGCATGTAGTTAAGGTGCAGATGCTATAAAATTAAGCCTTGAGGCGGTAAATGTGATATAATGGAGTAGCTTGTGTAAGTTGATTGAAAATTTTTAGTTAACTTACAAATCTACTCTATTTTTTTAAGGAATGAAATCATGTCAAATTATGCAATTATTTTAGCAGCTGGTAAAGGAACACGTATGAAATCTGACCTTCCTAAGGTCCTTCATAAAGTTTCTGGCATTACCATGTTAGAACACGTTTTCCGTGCGGTATCAGCTTTGAATCCAGAAAAAAATGTGACTGTTATTGGACATAAAGCCGAAATGGTTCGTGAAGTTTTAGCTGGCAAATCAGAATTTGTCATGCAAACTGAACAACTTGGAACTGGTCATGCTGTCATGATGGCAGAAGATGAGTTGGCTGGTCTTGAAGGGCAAACACTTGTTATTGCAGGTGACACACCACTTATTACTGGTGAAAGCTTGAAAGAATTGATTGAGTTTCACGTTAGCCACAAAAACGTTGCGACTATCTTAACAGCAACAGCTGAAAATCCATTTGGTTACGGACGTATCATCCGCAACGAAAATGGTGAAGTGCTTAAAATCGTTGAACAAAAAGACGCTTCTGAATTTGAACGCCAAGTTAAAGAAATCAATACAGGAACTTACGTTTTTGATAACAAACGTTTATTTGAAGCTCTTAAAAACATCAACACAAACAACGCTCAAGGTGAGTACTACTTGACAGATGTTATCTCAATTTTCCGTAACGCTGGTGAAAAAGTTGGTGCTTATGTTCTTCATGATTTTGATGAAAGTCTTGGTGTTAATGACCGCGTGGCACTTTCTACTGCAGAAGATATCATGCGTCGTCGCATCAACAAAAAACATATGGTTAATGGTGTTACTTTCCAAAATCCAGCAGCAACTTACATCGATGTTGACGTTGAAATCGCTCCTGATGTGATGATTGAAGCCAACGTTACCCTTAAAGGAAATACAAAAGTTGGCGCAGGTTCTGTTTTGACAAATGGAACATACCTTGTTGATTCAACAATCGGTGAAAATGTGGTTATCACAAACTCTATGATTGAAAAATCAGTGGTTAAAGATGGTGTTACCATTGGTCCATTTGCTCATGTACGTCCTGATTCAACACTTGAAGAAAAAGTTCACGTTGGTAACTTCGTTGAAGTGAAATCATCAACAGTTGGTAAAGGAACAAAAGCAGGTCACTTGACTTACATTGGAAATACAACAACTGGACACGATGTTAACTTCGGAGCTGGTACTATTATTGCTAACTACGACGGACAACACAAATTCAACACAACTATTGGAAATAATGTCTTTGTTGGAAGTAACTCAACAATCATTTCTCCAGTAACTTTGGGTGATAATGCCCTCACAGCAGCTGGTTCAACAATTTATCAAGATGTTGAAAAAGATGCTCTTGCTATTGGACGTGGTCGTCAAGTTAATAAAGCAGGTTATGCCCTTAACAAACCACACCACCCAAATAACAAAAAATAATCATTTTTGCTAAACTTTTTGGCATTTGAAAAGAGGATGACAAGCTCACCCTCTTTTACTATTTTTTAGAAAAATTAAGTAGATTTCACGGATATTTCAGCAGTTTAAGCGTATTGGAATAGCAATTCTTGGGACTTTGTAGTAAAATTTAATGTGGAAATATTTTAAGGGAGATTGCTTAGTATGGATTTTGAAGAAAAAACGCTCAAGCGAACAGAGATTTTTGATGGGCATGTGATTAAAGTTGTTGTCGATGATGTTGAGTTACCAAATAATCTAGGACAAGCTAAACGTGAATTGATTTTTCACCGCGGAGCAGTTGCTGTTTTAGCTGTAACTGATGAGAATAAAATTATTTTGGTTAAACAATATCGTAAGGCTATTGAAAAAGTTTCTTATGAAATCCCTGCTGGTAAGCTCGAAATTGGTGAAAACGGCTCTGAGAAAGATGCCGCTGCGCGTGAATTAGAAGAGGAAACAGGATACTCTGGCGATTTAAAACAAATTCATGAGTTTTACACTGCCATTGGTTTTTGCAATGAAAAAATTAAGCTTTATCAAGCAACTCATTTGCAAAAAGTGCCAAATCCACGACCACAAGATGATGATGAAGTTTTAGAAATTCTTGAATTAAGCTATCAAGAATGCATGGATTTGGTCAAATCTGGAGCAATCGAAGATGCTAAAACAATCATAGCCCTTCAATATTATGCTCTGCATTTTGGAGGATAAAAAATGGGTAGACCACTTTTAACAGACGAGATAATCGAACGTGCTAACCGTGGTGAAATCTTTTATGATGATAATTACTTAGAAGATGATGAAGAAACGAAGGTCATCCGAACAGACCAGTATGACACCTTGACTAGCTATGATCCTTATGAGGATTATGAAGACTCTCGTGGTGTTTTGGACAAATGGAAAGACCGCAAAAAAGACGATCAGCATGTTTACAAAAGTCGTCGAATTGAAAATGCGAAACGCAGTAAATTTCAACGAAAACTTAACATGATTATGTTTGTAGTTGTTGTTTTATTGATTGCACTCTTTTTCGCAGTATTTAATCTATAAAAATTAGAAGGAGAAGCAGGAGTAATAACTTTGGAAATAACAGTTGGTATTGCTCTTGTATTTTTGAGATGAAAATTGGAATTATTGCCGCAATGGAAGAAGAACTAAAACTTCTTGTTGAAAATCTTGGTGACAAAACAGAACATGATGTTTTGGGAAACACTTACTATGAAGGTAAGCTAGGCAACCATCAAGTTGTCCTTGTTCAATCAGGTATTGGTAAAGTTATGTCAGCTATGTCAGTTGCCATTCTTTCTGACCATTTTGGCGTTGATGCTGTGATTAATACTGGTTCAGCGGGTGCAGTAGCTTCTGGTTTGAAGATTGGTGACGTTGTTGTTGCTGACAAATTAGTCTACCACGACGTTGATGTGACAGCTTTTGGTTATGATTACGGTCAAATGGCTGCGCAACCACTTTATTTTGAATCAGACCAAAACTTTGTTAAAACATTTGAACAAGTGTTAACGGAAGCTAACATTGATAGCAAAATTGGTTTGATTGCGACAGGTGATTCATTTATTGCTGGGCAAGATAAAATCGATGCGATTAAAGCACGCTTCCCAGAAGTTCAAGCTGTTGAAATGGAAGGAGCTGCGATTGCGCAAGCTGCTCACAATTTGCACAAACCATTCATCGTTGTTCGTGCTATGTCAGATACGGCTGCGCATGATGCCAATATTACATTTGATGAATTCATCTTGGAAGCTGGTAAACAATCAGCAAAAATCTTGATGACATTTCTTGAAAAATTAGCTTAAGTCAGAAAAAGCCTGAGGCAAGTACCTCAGGCTTTTAATATGGAATTTTAGTCAACTTTTTGAATATAAATTTGTTCAGCGATTCGTTCAGGAATCACGAGTTGTCGTGATTGATAGGCAAGAGTATGTGTCTTAGCATAGTCATCAACTTTAACCAATTCAACAGTATCGTTAATTGCTAAGCCGTGTTCTTCAAGGTAGTTTAACAAATGAGCTTCGTCGTGAGTACGGCTGATTTGATAAGTGCCAAGTTCTTCAATCTGGCTTAGTGTTTGGTTGTGAACTTCAATCAATAGTTCGCCTTTTTTAGGAATTGTCCCACCGTGAGGACAAAATTCAGGATAATTGAGTTTTTCTTCTAGGCGATCGATGAAGATTGTTGAGACCGTGTGTTCAAGGACTTCAGCTTCTTGGTGGATTTCATCGGCATTGTAATGAAGGTGGTTAGCCAAAAAGACTTCGATGAGGCGGTGCTTACGATAGAGTTGTGAGACTAATAATAAGCCTTTTCTAGTCAGGTAGTAGCCAACCTCTTTATCCTTAACGATGAGCCCTTCAGCAATCATTTTTTTGACCATTTCAGTTACAGCTGGTGCTGAAACTTGCATTAAGGCAGCAATTCGTTTATTGGTTATCTTAGTTTTAGTTTCTCCTAGTTCATGGATACATTTTAGATAATCTTCTTTGTTTGGTGTCATCTTATCTCGCTTTCTGTTCTTCTATTATAGCAAAAATCTTTTAACCGTGAGGTGGAAAGCTTGTTATTATAGGATTATTTTAGGAAAACAAGCAAAAAAATCAAGGCAGGAAGTCCTAGCTTGATTTTTTAGGGATTATTTAAAGTTGTAATCTTTGACAATGTCAATCTTAGTAATGGTAATATCGCTAGTTGGTTTGTCGTTGCTATCAGTATCTACTTTAGAGATAGCATCAACAACATCCATACCATCGATAACTTGTCCAAATACAGTATATTTTTTATCTAAGCTTGGGTTACCACCTTTGGTATAAGCGTCAATGATTGCTTTTGGATAGCTGTCGCTTGAGAGCTGACTAGATTGGTCAGCTGGATTTTGGTTGATGAAAAATTGACTACCATTGGTATCAGCACCAGCATTTGCCATAGCAAGAGCTCCTCGGATGTTATAGAGGTAAGGTGAGATTTCGTTAGCAAAACCATTACCAGAATCGATTTTCTTGTCTTTACCTTTCCAGATAGACTCTCCTCCTGTGCCGTTTCCTTTAGGGTCACCAGACTGAATCATAAAATCAGAAATCACGCGGTGAAATAGAAGACTGTCGTAGTAGCCTTTCTTAGCATGAGTTAGGAAATTTTCCACGGCAAGTGGTGCATGTTTTGGAAATAGTTTAATGGTAATGTCACCTTTAGAGGTATGCATGATGACTTCAGCTTCATTTTGAGCAACCTCTGTTGATAATTGAGGAAAAGCAGATGCATCTGCCTGAAGAGCTTTTTTAATCTTTTTTTGGTATGCTTTTGATGATGATGCGCTGGCACTGGCTTGCGCGGCAGAAGAACTTGCTGCTGTCTTAGCATCGACATAATCATTTCCACGAATGGCTCGGGTCATGTTTTCACAACCAGATAAAGTAGCCAAGCAGACGACGGTTAAACCAAGTGACAATAGTTTTTTCATGATACCTCCTTATTGACAAATAGTTGTCATATCAGTAAATCCTTATGGTGACAAAGTGTCAATAAAATTATTGAAGTTATTTAGCTATTTCATTTTATCATAAATCTACGCTAATAACCTAAAAGCTTAAAAAATGCTATAATAAGGGTATGGCAAAATCAAAAAGTAGAAGAAAAGGTCGTAAAACACGGCGACCGACAAAAGCAGAAATAAAAAAACAAAAGGCACTGGAACGCTTTATTTTAGCAATTGTGACAACGGTTATTTTTTTCTTTGCGATGGCTCGCTTGGGAATCTTTGGGATAACGGTTTACAATCTTGTGAGACTAGCAGTAGGAAGCTTGGCTTACGTGTTGATGGTTGCAGTCCTACTCTATTTTCTTGGATTTAAGTGGTTTCACAAGCAGGCTGGACTTATTGGCGGTTTTGTGGTGACCATGATTGGTCTCTTATTAGAATGGCATGCTTACCTTTTTTCACTATCAGCCTTTCGTGGCAAGGAAATCTTCTCCACAACAGCTAGTTTGATTTTTAGCGATTTGGTCAAGTTCAAAGTCACTAAATTTGTTGGTGGCGGTATGTTTGGTGCTGTTTTATACAAACCCGTTGCTTTTCTTTTTTCAAATGTTGGCACATTTTTGATTGGGGGACTTTTCATCATTCTTGGACTCTTTTTGATGAGTCCTTGGGAAGTTTATGACCTCATTGATTTCTTCAAAGAAAAATCACAAGAGTGGGCTGCCAAACATGAAATCAGAAAGCAAAAACGCTTTGTCAAACGTGAGGAAAAACGTGCGCTTGCCGAGCAAAAACGTCAAGAAAAAGCTCAAAAAGCCGAAGAAGAACGTTTGGCTCAGTTGACGGTTGATCAAGAGACTGGTGAGATTTTAGATGGTCCAGATGACAATGAAGCATCGTTGTTTGACAATATTCCAGCTGAAAATGCTGCAGTTGAACCTGAAATTTTGGCTTATGAGCATGTGCCAGAAGGTTTGAAAGAAGCAGCTTCTGAAGAAAATCTTGAACCAGAAGTGACACCAGCTGAGCAAGAAATGCTTGATCAAGAAGATGATGGGGAACCATTGGAAGTTGATTTCACAGCTAAGGCAAATCTTCTTTATAAGCTTCCTACCATTGATTTATTTGCACCTGATAAGCCGAAGAATCAGTCAAAAGAAAAAAACATTGTCCGTAGAAATATCAAGGTCTTGGAAGATACCTTTAATAGTTTTGGAATTGATGTCAAGGTTGAACGAGCTGAAATCGGTCCGTCAGTTACAAAATACGAAGTGAAACCAGCCGTTGGTGTGCGTGTTAACCGCATTTCAAACTTGGCTGACGATTTAGCACTGGCCCTTGCAGCAAAAGACGTTCGTATTGAAGCACCGATTCCAGGTAAATCGTTAGTTGGTATTGAGGTACCAAACTCAGAGATTGCTACAGTTACTTTCCGTGAGCTTTGGGAACAAGCAGACACAGATCCAAATAAACTTCTTGAAGTCCCACTTGGTAAGGCTGTTAATGGAACTGCTCGTACCTTTGACCTCGCTCGTATGCCTCACTTACTTGTGGCAGGTTCTACAGGTTCAGGTAAATCTGTTGCCGTCAACGGTATCATTGCAAGTATTTTGATGAAAGCACGCCCAGACCAAGTCAAGTTTATGATGATTGACCCTAAAATGGTTGAGTTGTCTGTTTATAATGACATTCCACACTTGCTAATTCCTGTGGTAACCAATCCACGAAAAGCAGCGCGTGCGCTTCAAAAAGTGGTTGATGAAATGGAAAATCGTTACGAACTCTTCAGTCATTTTGGTGTGCGAAATATCGCAGGATACAATGCCAAGGTTGAAGAATTTAATGCACAGTCAGAGCAAAAACAAATTCCATTGCCACTTATCGTGGTTATCGTCGATGAACTTGCTGACTTGATGATGGTTGCCAGCAAAGAAGTGGAAGATGCGATTATTCGTTTGGGACAAAAGGCGCGTGCAGCAGGTATTCACATGATTCTTGCGACACAACGTCCATCTGTAGATGTCATCAGCGGTTTGATTAAGGCAAACGTGCCATCACGTGTAGCCTTTGCCGTATCATCAGGAACTGATAGTCGTACGATTTTAGATGAAAATGGTGCTGAAAAACTTCTTGGACGTGGTGATATGCTCTTTAAACCAATTGATGAAAATCACCCTGTTCGTTTGCAAGGTTCATTTATATCAGATGATGATGTTGAACGTATTGTTGGCTTTATCAAAAATCAAGCTGACGCAGATTACGATGATAGTTTTGATCCAGGTGAAGTGTCTGAATCTGATTTGAAATCAGGTGGAGGCGGTGGCTCACAAGAAGGTGACCCACTCTTTGAAGATGCTAAAGCTTTGGTTCTTGAAACTCAAAAGGCAAGCGCCTCAATGCTCCAACGTCGTTTGTCAGTCGGATTTAACCGTGCGACTCGCTTGATGGATGAATTAGAAGCAGCAGGAGTCATCGGACCAGCCGAAGGAACAAAACCACGTAAAGTTCTAATGACCAATCCAAACCCAGAAGCACAATAAAAAAACGTTAGCCAGAAGGTTAACGTTTTTATTATGCAAGTGTAAAAACTAAAATTAAAACAATAATGTAAAAAATAAATGTGACGATAAAACCTGAACGCCAGAAAAATTTACCAAAACGACGGTAAGAAAATGAGTGATTTCTCTTTAAGAAAAATGCGGTTAAGCTAAGCGCCAGTAAGGATAAACAGATTAAATAGTAAAAGAAAACACTGCTATCTAAAAATTTATTAACGACCAAAGCAATCTCAAACGCAAAAAGTGGAAAAGCAAGGTCAGTAAAGAGAATTCCAAAACGTTTTAAATTGAAAAATTTAACAAGAATATAAGCAAAAATAGGTGTTAAAAAGATAAAAGAAAAGGAAAATAATTTGTACATCATCATGTCTTATATTTTATACTGAAAGTTTGAAGAAGTAAATGATTAGAAGATTTTTCTTGAAAAATACTTTTAAATTTTTTATCAAGCTAGTAAAGGAAATTTAGCCGAATCAAAAAGTTGAAAGTGCTTGCTTTTAAAAACTAAGCTAAAACTTGTCACATCAAGCATTTTTTAGGAAATATTTGATGCAAATTCCTTGCTTTTTCTCTAAATTAATGTATAATTGATGAGTATGCTATTGAGCATATCTGTGGGAGGTAAAAATCTTAATTACCGCCAAAACCACAACAGGAGGATTTTATAAATGGCTAAAAAAGTCGAAAAAGTTGTTAAACTTCAAATTCCTGCTGGTAAAGCTACACCAGCTCCACCGGTTGGACCAGCTCTTGGTCAAGCAGGTATCAACATCATGGGATTCACTAAAGAATTCAACGCTCGTACAGCTGATCAAGCTGGTATGATCATCCCAGTTGTTATCTCAGTATATGAAGACAAATCATTTGATTTCGTAACTAAAACACCACCAGCTTCAGTTCTTTTGAAAAAAGCTGCAGGTGTTGAAAAAGGTTCAGGAACACCTAACACAACTAAAGTTGCAACAGTTACTCGTGCACAAGTACAAGAAATTGCTGAAACTAAAATGCCAGACTTAAACGCTGCAAATGTTGAATCTGCAATGCGTATGATTGAAGGTACTGCTCGTTCTATGGGATTCACTGTTGTTGACTAATCAATAGCAACCCAATTAGTGGATTAATTGAGGTAAACACACTGTACCGTTGAGATTAATTCACGCTAGACCCGCAAGACTTCATCGTAATTTGATGAGTGACGTGGGAGATTTTAAATCAAATCGATATGACCACATTACAAGGAGAATTTTAAATGGCTAAAAAAAGCAAACAAATGCGTGCTGCACTTGAAAAAATCGACAGCACTAAAGCTTACAGCGTAGAAGAAGCTGTAGCTCTTGCAAAAGAAACTAACTTCGCAAAATTTGATGCATCTGTAGAAGTTGCATACAAACTTAACATTGACGTTCGTAAAGCAGACCAACAAATCCGTGGTGCAATGGTATTGCCAAACGGTACTGGTAAAACACAACGTGTTCTTGTATTCGCACGTGGTGCTAAAGCTGAAGAAGCTAAAGCTGCTGGTGCAGACTTCGTTGGTGAAGACGATCTTGTTGCTAAAATCAACGACGGTTGGCTTGACTTTGACGTAGTTATCGCTACACCAGACATGATGGCTATCGTTGGACGTCTTGGACGTGTCCTTGGACCTCGTAACCTTATGCCAAACCCTAAAACTGGTACAGTAACTATGGACGTTGCTAAAGCAGTTGAAGAATCTAAAGGTGGTAAAATCACTTACCGTGCTGACAAAGCAGGTAACGTACAAGCTATCATCGGTAAAGTATCATTCGACGCAGACAAATTGGTTGAAAACTTCAAAGCTATCCACGAAGTTATGGTAAAATCTAAACCAGCTACTGCTAAAGGTACTTACATGACTAACTTGTCAATCACTACTACACAAGGTGTAGGTATCAAAGTAGATCCAAGCTCATTCTAATTGATACATTAATGAAGAATCCGTTTCTTTGAAACGGATTTTTTTATGGGCTGTGTGATCTTTCTAATGAAATGAAAAGGGAAATGATTTATCTGTTTGAATCACATAGTTGATCTGTTTTTAATCTTTCAAAATTCAACGAATTTTGCTAGGTAAAATAGGTAAATTATGTTAAAATAATAAAGATAAAAAAAGGAGTAACTTGAAGTGGAACCTAAGTATAAACGTATTTTAATTAAATTATCTGGTGAAGCGTTAGCTGGTGAAAAAGGTGTCGGAATCGACATTGAAACTGTTAAAACTATCGCAAAAGAAATTGCTGAAGTACATAGTTCAGGTGTAGAAATTGCTTTGGTTATTGGTGGTGGAAACCTTTGGCGCGGTGAACCAGCTGCTGCAGCTGGTATGGACCGTGTTCAAGCTGACTACACAGGTATGCTTGGAACAGTTATGAACGCTCTTGTTATGGCTGATAGCCTTCAACAAAATGGTGTTGATACACGTGTTCAAACATCAATCCCAATGCAAAACGTTGCTGAACCATACATCCGTGGTCGTGCGCTTCGTCACCTTGAAAAAAATCGCATCGTGATTTTTGCTGCTGGTATCGGCTCACCTTACTTCTCAACTGATACAACAGCTGCTCTTCGTGCCGCTGAAATCGACGCTGAAGCTATCTTGATGGCTAAAAATGGTGTTGACGGTGTTTACAACGCCGATCCTAAGAAAGATGCTAATGCTGTCAAATTTGATGAATTGACACACGGTGAAGTCATCAAACGTGGTCTTAAAATCATGGACGCAACTGCATCAACACTTTCAATGGACAACGATATTGATTTGGTTGTCTTCAACATGAACCAAGCTGGTAATATTAAACGTGTTGTCTTTGGTGAAGCTATCGGTACAACCGTTTCAAATAAAGCTGAACACCACGACAACTAATTGTCAGCTCTGCTATTTCCCAAAAAACAAGAAATGAGGATTAATAAAATCTATGGCTAATGCTATTATCGAAAAAGCTAAAGAACGCTTTGAACAATCACACAGTTCATTAGCACGTGAATTTGCTTCAATTCGTGCAGGTCGTGCAAATGCATCACTTTTGGACCGCATTCAAGTAGAATACTATGGAGCAATGACACCACTTAACCAATTGGCTTCTATCACAGTTCCAGAAGCACGTGTTCTTTTGATTTCTCCATTTGATAAATCATCATTGAAAGATATCGAACACGCAATCAACGCTTCAGACCTTGGTATTAACCCTGCTAATGACGGTTCAGTAATCCGCTTGGTTATTCCTGCCCTTACAGAAGAAACTCGTAAAGCACTTGCTAAAGACGTTAAAAAAGTCGGTGAAAATGCTAAAGTTGCTATCCGTAACATTCGTCGTGATGCTATGGACGAAGCTAAAAAACAAGAAAAAGCTAAAGAAATCACTGAAGACGAATTGAAAGTTCTTGAAAAAGACATTCAAAAAGCAACTGATGAAGCTGTTAAACATATCGACACTATGACAGCAAACAAAGAAAAAGAATTGCTTGAAGTCTAATTAATAAGAAAAAAGGTTAGGGGGAGTGGGACAAAAATCGGTAATTTCGAAGAAATTCGATTTTGTCGTCCCACCCCCGCACAGTTGAGTAGGGTTGTAAAAGCTGATTTATCAGCGCATTAGAATCCACTCAACCACTGCGCCTTGATTATTACAATTGCATAAATAATGAGGCTGAGCACTTTTGTCTCAGCCCTTTTATAAAGGAAGAATAAATGAATAATTTACTTGCCACTGTCATCACAGGACTTGTGATTGACGAAAATGCGAAAGCGTATTTTGTACAAAAAGATGGCGTGACTTTTATGTTAGACAAGGCTGAAGGTGAACATAAGATTGGTGATATGGTCAAAGGATTTGTCTACACTGATATGCACCAAAAAGCTCGTATGACAACAGCGGAAGTTGCCACAACTCGTACTAGCTACGGTTGGGGTGTTGTCACGGAAGTTCGCCGCGATTTGGGTGTCTTTTTGGATACAGGTCTTGCTGACAAACAATTTGTTGTGTCACTTGACGTCTTGCCTGATATGAAAGAACTTTGGCCTAAAAAAGGTGATAAACTTTATGTTCATCTTGACGTGGATAAAAAAGACCGTATCTGGGCAATTCCAGCACAACCTGAAGTTTTCCAAAAAATGGCTGGACCAGCTTACAATAACATGCAAAATGAAAAATTGCGTGCCATTGTTTACCGTTTGAAATTATCTGGAACATTTGTTTACTTGCCAGATAATAACATGCTTGGCTTTATTCACCCAAGTGAGCGCTACGCGGAACCACGTCTTGGTGAAGAAGTAACTGCACGTGTTATTGGATTCCGTGAAGTTGACCGCACCCTTAACTTGTCATTAAAACCACGTTCATTTGAAATGCTTGAAAATGATTCACAAATGATTTTAACTTATTTGCAATCAAATGGTGGCTTTATGACACTAAACGATAAATCATCTCCAGCAGATATCAAAGCAACATTTGGTATTTCTAAAGGTCAATTTAAAAAAGCACTTGGTGGCTTGATGAAAGCACGTAAAGTGAAACAAGACCAATTCGGTACAGAATTAATCGAAAACGAGGATTAATGGTAAAAAGATTGCGATTTAGTTTTTTAATTAGTCGTAGTCTTTTTCATTTCAAAAGTATCCACAGGATATAACTCGCTTTTTAATTTTCAGGCTCGTGAAAAAATATCCACTGGATATTTTTTTTGATATAATAGATTCACTAGATTTTTGGAGGTTATAGAATGGAACGTGCGATTTTTGCGGGTGGTTGTTTCTGGTGTATGGTGCAACCATTTGAAGAACAAGATGGTATTTTGTCAGTTCGCTCTGGATATACTGGTGGGCATGTGGAAAATCCGACTTATGAGCAAGTTAAGGCGCATGAGACTGGACATACTGAAGCGGTTGAGATTATTTTTGATGAAGAAAAAATCTCTT
The DNA here is from genome assembly GCF_011387195.1 of Streptococcus ruminicola. Classification (NCBI taxonomy): domain Bacteria; kingdom Bacillati; phylum Bacillota; class Bacilli; order Lactobacillales; family Streptococcaceae; genus Streptococcus; species Streptococcus ruminicola. Next base: position 374,625 of record NZ_CP046919.1, on the reverse strand, counting down.
ATGGTGATTTGGTAGAGATTTATTGGGCACAGACTGATCCAACCGATGCTTTTGGGCAATTTGAAGATCGTGGTGACAATTATCGTCCTGTTATTTTTTACAGTGATGACCGTCAAAAAGAAATCGCTGAAGCTTCAAAAGCAGCATTGCAAGCATCAGGTCGATTCAAAGATCCGATTGTCACAGCTATTGAACCCGTCCAACCATTTTATGTGGCAGAAGATTATCACCAAGGTTTTTACAAGAAAAATCCTGAACACTACGCTGAAAGTAGCGCTATCAGACATGCATTTTTGGAGGAAAATTGGAAATGAGAAAGTCATTTTACACTTGGTTGATGACGCAACGTAACCCAAAAAGTCATGAGCCTGTAGCGATTTTAGCTGACCTTGTTTTTGAAGATACAACATTTCCAAAGCACACCGATAATTTTGAAACGATTAGTCGCTATCTAGAAGATGAGGCTGATTTTGCGTTTAATCTTAGCGAATTTGATAAAATTTGGGAAGATTATCTTGCTCACTAAGCATAATGGATTTTTTAAATCATAAAGGAAATCACGGTAAGTCGTGATTTTTTGCTTTAAATAAGCTATAATAGGCTTATCAAACACAAGAAAGAGGGACTCTATTTGCAAGAGCATTCTGTTGAAATTACTTTAAATCATCCTGATGATGTGCTAGCGCTGTTTGGCTCAAATGAGCGCCATTTGAAATTAATTGAAGAAAATCTTGGTGTGATTATTCATGCCCGCACAGAGCGTGTACAGATTTTGGGAGATGATAAAGAAAGTGTCGAGTTAGCTCGTGTAACGATTCAAGCTTTGTTAGTTTTGGTTTCTCGTGGCATGTTAGTTAATACATCTGATGTGGTAACGGCTCTTTCTATGGCACAAAATGGCTCTATTGACAAATTTGTTGCCCTTTATGAAGAAGAGATCATTAAAGATAATTCTGGAAAACCGATTCGTGTAAAAACACTTGGACAAAAAGTTTATGCGGACAGTGTTAAATCACATGATGTGGTCTTTGGTATTGGACCAGCTGGTACTGGTAAAACCTTCCTTGCGGTTACTTTGGCAGTAACGGCTTTAAAACGTGGTCAAGTTAAACGTATCATTTTAACACGACCAGCAGTCGAAGCGGGTGAAAGTCTAGGATTCTTGCCAGGTGACTTAAAAGAAAAAGTTGATCCATATCTTCGTCCAGTTTACGATGCACTTTACCAAATTTTAGGAAAAGAGCAAACAACACGCTTGATGGAGCGAGATATTATTGAAATTGCTCCGCTTGCTTACATGCGTGGTCGAACACTTGATGATGCTTTTGTGATTTTAGATGAAGCACAAAATACGACAATCATGCAAATGAAAATGTTCTTGACACGTCTTGGTTTCAACTCTAAAATGATTATCAATGGTGATACAAGCCAGATTGACCTACCTAAGAAAGTCAAGTCAGGTCTTATTGATGCTACTGAAAAATTGAAACACATTAAGCAAATTGATTTTGTTCATTTCTCAGCAAGTGATGTGGTTCGTCACCCAGTAGTTGCTGAAATTATCAATGCTTATGAAAAAGATGCTGAAAGAAAGCAAGGTCACCATTCAACTGAAAAAACAGCTGAAACTGCTACAGAATCAGGCTTTGCAAGCTATGAAACTATCGGTCAACCTGCTAGCGATAAAAAAGAATAATCCAATGATCATGCACCAAGATGGTGTGTGATTTTTTTGTAAAAATAAAATTTTCATATTTGCGAATAACTTTGAAGCTTGAATTTTTATGCTAAAATATCTAATATATCGGGGGATTTGTAATAAAAATTTAGGATTTAGGTATAAAACACTTTGTTAAATTTATAAATTAGTTTTTTCGGAGGAGAAGGTTATGTGTAATGGTACTTCACTTGAAGAGTTGAATAAAATTAGTGTCAAATTGACAAATCAAGCTGACAAGCTAAGTCAAGAACTAGAAGCTCTAGATAAAGCTGAATACAAAGCGTACGAACGTGATGAAGAAGCTGAATTGCTCGTTAAAATGAGTGAACAAGCTAAAGTACTAGCACATGAATTTCAGACTCTGCTTTTCAATATCAATGCAAACATGGAAAAAATTTGAGGTTAATTTTTTAACCTCTTTTTTTGTATGATAAAATGTGAGAAAATTGGTCATAAAGTGAGGTAAGAGATGATTGAAGAAGAATTAAAAAAGAATAAAACAATGGAAACAAATCGACTTTTGTTAAGGCCCGTTACGATGGCTGATGCAAGTGCTATGTTTTCTTACACCTCTGATAAAGAAAATACTAGATGGGACTTTCCAGCTAACCAAAGTATTGAAGAAACTAAAAGAGTGATTGAGGATGTTTATTTAAGAAATCCTCTTGGCAGATATGGCATTGTTTTAAAAGAAACATCTGAATTCATCGGTACAATTGATATTATGAATTGGTCTGATGGTATCAGTGCAGAAATTGGTTATATCATCAACAAAAGTTTTTGGGGACAAGGTTTTGCGACTGAAGTTAGTCAAAAAATTGTCGACTTTTGTTTTGAAGGTTTAGGGCTAAAAGAAGTTAATGGCTATTGTGCTGTTGAAAATCCAGCTTCGGCGCGAGTATTGAGTAAAATCGGCATGGTGGAAGTAGAGCGTATCCCGAACGCAAAACAATTTAATGGAAAATGGGTGACTTTTCAACATTTTCAAATCAAAAAATAATTTTAGTTTTAAAATTTTTACCACATTCTCGATTAAATTATCAAAAAATTGTCATTATTTGTTTGCGTTTTCATAAAAATGTGTTATACTTTTATTGGATATGCAACCGATTGCAAAATAAAAAGTGTTTAGGAGGACAGCTTATACGTTAATCATAATAGCAGTGTTATTTTAGAATTAGCAGAACAGTATGTGATTGATTGGGCAGGTTTCGCACGTCGTTCTAGCTTATTTTTTTACAGTTCAATGAAAACGGTTGCGTATTTTAATTTATCTTTTTAGGAGATTATCCATGACATTTCAGAATAAAGTAAATTTGAAAAAGAAGATGAAAAAAAGTCTAGGTTCATTGCTTATTTTAACAGCTATTGGTGCTGGCGGCTTAGTTCAAGTCAAAGTCGTTAATGCAGATGAACAAGTGTCAATGAAAGATGGTACGATACTTCATGCGTGGTGCTGGTCTTTCAATACCATTAAAGATAATATGCAAGCCATTAAAGACGCAGGTTACACAAGTGTTCAAACGTCCCCAATCAACACTGTTGTAGCTGGCGAAGGCGGAAATAAGAGTTTAAAAAATTGGTACTATCAATACCAACCAACTATTTATAAAATCGGTAACTATCAATTAGGTACTGAAGAAGAGTTTAAAGAAATGAATCGTGTGGCTGATCAATACGGCATTAAAATTATTGTGGATGCCGTCTTAAACCACACAACTTCAGATTACAATCAAATCAGTCAAGAAATCAAAAACATCCCTAACTGGACACACGGAAACACTCTCATTTCTGATTGGCATAATCGCTACGATGTTACTCAAAATGCACTTCTTACACTTTATGATTGGAATACTCAAAATGAATATGTCCAACAATATTTGTTGAATTATTTGAAACAAGCAGTAGCTGATGGTGCGGACGGTTTCCGCTATGATGCCGCAAAACACATTGAATTGCCAGGCGAATACGGCAGTAACTTCTGGAATGTTATTTTGAACAACGGTTCTGAGTTCCAGTACGGAGAAATTTTGCAGGATGATGTTTCAAATGATGCTGGATACGGTAAGTTGATGAGTATCACTGCTTCAAATTACGGTCAAAAAATCCGTTCAGCGCTAAAAGACCGTCATATCTCAGCAGGAAATTTGATGAATTATCAAGTTTCAGGCGTTGATGCAGCAAATCTTGTTACCTGGGTAGAATCACATGACAATTATGCAAATGATGACCAAGAATCAACTTGGATGAATGATAGTGATATTCGTCTTGGATGGGCTATGATTACAGCTCGCGCTAAAGGAACACCATTGTTCTTCTCACGTCCAGTCGGTGGTGGTAATGGCACGCGATTCCCAGGTCAATCACAAATTGGTGATGCAGGTAGCAATCTTTACAAAGACGCGACAGTGACTGCTGTTAATAAATTCCATAATGCCATGGTTGGAGAATCAGAATACCTTCGTAATCCTGGTGGTGATGAACAAGTTGCAATGATTGAACGTGGCACAAAAGGTGCTGTTATTGTGAACCTTGTTGACGGCGACAAACAAATTAATTCTGAAACTAATTTGGCTGATGGTACATACACTGACAAGGTTTCTGGTCGACAATTTAATGTTTCAAATGGTCGTATTACAGGTAGCGTTCCATCACGCTCAGCCGTTGTTTTGTATGATGACCAAGCTAGCCAAGCAGCTCAAGTTTCAGTTGATGGTTACAAAGAAGGCAACAATAGCATTTCTAAAGCCACAGAAGTAACATTGAAAGCTAAAAATGCTGACTCTGCGACATACAAACTTGGTAATGGTCAAGAGGTGGCTTATAAAGACGGTGATAAAGTCACTGTTGGTGAAGGACTTGAAGCTGGTCAATCAACTACTCTAACATTGGCTGCAACAGGAGCTGACGGTCAATCAACAACGAAGACATACACTTTCACAATGAAAGACCCAAGTGCTGAGACTAACATTTACTTCCAAAACCCAGATAATTGGTCAGATGTTTATGCTTACATGTATTCAGCAAAAGATAATAAACTTCTTGGCGCATGGCCTGGAACTAAGATGACTAAAGAAGCATCAGGTCGCTATTCAATCACAGTTCCTGCTTCATATGCTGAAGAAGGTGTGAAAGTTATCTTCACAAATAATCAAGGCTCACAATATCCACAAAATGAAGGTTTTGATTTCAAAGCAGAAGGCTTGTACTCAAAAGCTGGCTTGATGCCTGATGTGCCAGCAGGAAAAACTCGTGTAACCTTTGATAACCCTGGTGGTTGGGATAGTGCGAATGCTTACCTCTACTATGGAAATCCTGTTCAATATCCTCTAGGTGTATGGCCAGGAACACAAATGACTAAAGATGATGCTGGTAATTTCTACCTCGATCTCCCAGAAGAATATGCTGATGTAAATGCAAAAATCATCTTTAATCAACCTGGAACAAGCAACCAATTTCCTTATAGTGACGGATTTAACCTTGTAAAATCTGGAAACTATAATAAAGATGGGCTAAAATAATTGTCCTTATCTCAATTCTAACTCCTTTCCCTAAGAAGTAGCTTTTCCCTCAGGCTACTTCTTTTTGTACTCAAAAACTTTCTTAGAGGCTAAAATGGCGCTGTTATCTGTAATATGGTATAATATGCTTGATATAATTAGATTTGAAAGAAGATTTATATGTACGTTGAAATGATAGATGAAACTGGTCAAGTTTCAGAAGAAATCAAAAACCAAACTTTGGATTTATTACAATTTGCTGCTGAAAAGACTGGTAAAGAAAATAAAGAAATGGCTGTGACTTTTGTAACAAATGAACGCAGTCATGAATTGAATTTGGAATATCGTGATACTGACCGTCCAACTGACGTCATCAGTTTAGAATATAAACCTGAATCAGATTTGTCATTCTCAGAAGAAGATTTGGCTGAAAATCCTGAATTAGCTGAAATGCTAGATGAATTTGATGCTTATATCGGTGAACTCTTTATTTCAGTTGATAAAGCGCGTGAACAAGCAGAAGAATACGGTCATTCTTTTGAACGTGAAATGGGCTTCTTAGCGGTGCATGGTTTCTTACACATTAATGGTTATGACCACTATACACCTGAAGAAGAAAAAGAAATGTTTACTTTACAAGAAGAAATTTTGACTGCCTATGGACTTAAGAGACAATAATTCACCTAAAAAGTGGAAAAATCGCACCTTGATGTCGAGTATGGAATTTGCTATAACTGGGATTATTACAGCATTCAAGGAAGAACGAAATATGCGAAAACACATGGTATCAGCTATTTTAGCGACTTTAGCAGGAGCTGTTTTTCGTTTATCGGCGATGGAATGGTTATTCTTATTTTTAGCCATCTTTTTAGTCATTACTTTGGAAATGATTAATTCTGCGATTGAAAATGTGGTAGACCTTGCTAGTGATTATCACTTTTCAATGCTAGCAAAAAATGCCAAAGACATGGCAGCAGGAGCTGTGTTAGTAGTATCTGCTTATGCTGTGGTGACAGGATTGATTATTTTTGTGCCAAAAATTATTGCTTTGATTTTTGGAAGTCACTAACATTATTTTTATAGGAAATTGAAAGGAGTAGGGGCGTTTGACGTCCTTTATATCTTATGTTTAAATCAGGTTTCGTAGCGATTTTGGGTCGCCCAAATGTTGGTAAATCAACATTCTTGAACCACGTGATGGGGCAAAAAATTGCTATCATGAGCGACAAAGCTCAAACAACTCGTAATAAAATTATGGGTATCTACACAACTGATACCGAACAAATCGTCTTTATCGACACACCAGGTATTCACAAACCAAAAACAGCACTTGGCGATTTCATGGTTGAGTCTGCTTACAGCACACTTCGTGAAGTAGAAACAGTGCTTTTCATGGTGCCAGCTGACGAAAAACGCGGTAAAGGTGATGACATGATTATCGAACGTTTGAAAGCTGCCAAAATTCCAGTTATTTTGGTTATCAACAAAATCGATAAAGTTCACCCAGACCAACTTTTGGAACAAATCGATGATTTCCGTAGTCAAATGGATTTCAAAGAAATTGTGCCAATCTCAGCTCTTCAAGGAAACAATGTTGAAACACTTCTTAATATCTTAAAAGATAATTTGGAAGAAGGTTTCCAATATTTCCCTGAAGACCAAATCACTGACCACCCAGAACGTTTCTTGGTATCAGAAATGATTCGTGAAAAAATCTTGAAGTTGACCGAACAAGAAGTGCCACACTCTGTTGCAGTTATCGTTGATTCAATGAAACGTGATCCAGAGACAGACAAGGTTCACATTCGTGCAACAATCATGGTTGAACGTGACAGCCAAAAAGGTATTATCATCGGTAAAAAAGGCGCTATGCTTAAGAAGATTGGTAAAATGGCTCGCCGTGATATTGAAATTATGCTTGGTGACAAGGTTTATCTTGAAACTTGGGTTAAAGTTAAGAAAAACTGGCGTGATAAAAAACTTGACCTCGCTGACTTTGGTTACAACGAGAAAGAATATTAATAGGTCATTTAATTAGGAGGTGTCGTTTAAGCACCTCCTCTTTTCAAATAATATTTAGAAAGGAGCGCCAAGCGGTTGGTTGACTAGAACCCGCCTACGACTCTTTGAAAAAAGATAAATGGTGACTAGGTGTTTATCACCGTCGTCCCATTTCCTATTTTTCTTTGAGTCGCTTAACGGCTTGGTATCGTATTATTATGCCGGAATTACCTGAGGTTGAGACTGTTCGTCGTGGTCTTGAGCGTTTGATTGTTGGGCGAAAAATTGTATCGGTTGATGTTCGTGTGCCGAAAATGGTTAAAACGGATTTAAGTGCTTTTGAGTCTGATTTACTTGGTCAAACCATTCAGTCGATTGGTAGACGTGGGAAGTACTTGCTGCTGAACCTAGATGAGCAAGTGATTATTTCTCATCTGAGAATGGAAGGAAAATATTTGCTGTTTGAACACCAGGTTCCTGAGGATAAACATTTTCATATCTTTTTTGGTTTAGATGATGGGTCGACTTTGGTTTATAAGGATGTTCGGAAATTTGGAACCATGGAGTTAATAGCTAAAAGTCAGGTTGTGGCTTATTTCCAAAAAAGAAAATTAGGTCCTGAACCGACTAAGGAAGATTTTGATGTGGCAGAATTTGCTCGAAAATTGTCTGTTTCAAAAAAACTCATAAAGCCTTATCTTTTAGACCAGACTTTGGTGGCTGGTCTTGGAAATATTTATGTGGATGAGGTACTTTGGGCAGCTAAAATTCATCCTGAACGCCAAGCAAATAGTCTTCAAAAAGCTGAAATCAATTTGCTTCACGATGAGATTATCCGTATCTTACAACTTGGGATTAAAAAAGGCGGCTCAACTATCAGGACTTACCAAAATGCGCTTGGTGAAAATGGGACAATGCAAGAGTATTTACAAGTCTACGGAAAAACGGATGAGCCCTGCCCGCGTTGCGCCACACCAATTGAAAAAATAAAAGTAGGAGGTCGCGGGACGCATTTTTGTCCTGCTTGTCAAAAACGATGACAAAAATTATTGGAATTACAGGCGGGATTGCTTCTGGAAAGTCAACCGTTGTTGCTGAAATCAGAAAACATGGCTATCAAGTGATTGATGCTGATCAGGTGGTTCACGAACTTCAGGCGAAAGGTGGAAAACTTTATCAAGCCCTTTGTAACTGGCTTGGCAGTGAGATTCTTCAAGAAAATGGTGAACTCGATCGTAAAAAATTAGGGCAGCTGATTTTTTCAAGTAAAGATATGCTAGAAAAGTCGTCGCGTCTGCAAAATGGTATTATCCGAGAAGAGTTGGCTAGAAGACGAGATGAACTAGCTAAGACTCAAGATGTCTTTTTTATGGATATTCCGCTTTTGATTGAGCATGATTATATGGAGTGGTTTGATGATATTTGGTTGGTTCATCTTGATGAGAAAACACAATTGGAGCGTTTGGTGATGCGTAATCATTTCTCAAAAGAAGAAGCTAAAAAACGCATGGCTAGCCAAATGTCGACAGAAGCTAAAAAGCCTTATGCTGACAAATTGCTAGATAACAGTGGTGACCTTACGGAATTAAAAGCACAAATCAATCAGCTTTTGCAAGAATTATAGGCGATGAATGATTGGAAAATCGTCTGATTTTCTGCATATTTTTCAGGAAAACGTTTTGCGTAGCAAGTTTTTAGTAATTCTTTTGGAATGTGCTATAATAGCAATTGACGTTTTTTTGAAAAGAAGGTGAACAATCATAAGTAACGAAGTTAATTGGAAACAAAATTTACGAGTGGCTTGGCTTGGTAACTTTTTTACTGGGGCAAGCTTTTCGCTTGTTATGCCATTTATGGCTTTGTATGTAGAAGAACTAGGCGCTCCCAAAAATAAAGTTGAATGGTACGCTGGTCTAGCGGTATCTTTATCAGCTTTAGCCTCTGCTTTGATTGCTCCGGTGTGGGGGCGGCTCGCTGACCGATATGGCCGTAAACCGATGATGGTTAGGGCAAGCTTGGTCATGACCTTTACAATGGGTGGCTTGGCTTTTGTTCCTAATGTCTTTTGGCTTTTAGCACTGAGGCTATTAAACGGTCTTTTTTCAGGATACATTCCTAACTCAACAGCCTTGATTGCTAGTCAAGCTCCTAAAAATCGCTCAGGTTATGCTCTTGGGACACTGGCGACTGGGATGATTGGTGGGAGTCTAATTGGCCCCTTGCTTGGAGGAGTGTTGGCTGAATGGTTAGGCATTCGACAAGTCTTTTTACTGGTCGGTTTTATTTTGTTAATCTGTAATTTGCTGACAGTCTTTTTGATTAAAGAAGATTTCAAACCTGTGGCTAAGGCCAATGCTATGTCAACTCGAGAACTCTTTTCATCAATTAAAGACAAGCAAATTCTAATCGGGCTTTTTGTAACAAGTATGATTATCCAAATTTCAGCACAATCTATTGCCCCAATCTTGACGTTGTACATTCGAAATCTTGGACAAACTGAGAATTTGATGTTTGTATCTGGTCTGATTGTGTCTGCTCTTGGTTTTTCAAGTATGTTATCGAGCTCGACTCTTGGTAAAATTGGTGATAAAATAGGTAATCATAGACTACTTTTGATAGCTCTATTTTATAGCTTTAGTATGTACGTCTTGTGTGCCCTTGCCAGAAATTCACTTGAACTCGGAATTGTGCGTTTCATGTACGGTTTTGGTACAGGTGCGCTGATGCCAAGTGTTAACTCACTACTGACTAAAATCACGCCAAGAGAAGGAATTTCACGTATTTTCAGCTATAACCAAATGTTTATGAATATTGGACAAGTCGTTGGACCATTTGTTGGTTCTGCCATTGCGACTGGTATGGGATACCGTTCAGTCTTTTATGTGACAAGTTTGATTGTCTTTGTAAACTTTGTGTGGAGCCTTATCAATTTTAGAAAATATTTGAAAGTTAAGGAAATCGCGTGAGAGTCAAGATTAATTTAAAATGCAGTAGCTGCGGTAGCAAAAATTATTTAACAAGCAAAAATAAAGCAACTCATCCCGACAAAATTCAGGTTCCTAAATACTGTCCCAAAGAGCGAAAAGTAACCCTACATATTGAATCGTAGGGATATTTATGATAGAATAATTAAGACCATAGTGTAGGAAAGGAAATAGAACCCAGAAGCAAAAAGTAGTGGATTTTTTCCCAGAGTTAAGCTTCTGACGCGTTCTTAGTGAAACATATGTACAATGTACTACTGACAGCTTTGCTGGTATTATCTGTTATTATCGTGATTGCCATTTTTATGCAACCACAGAAAAATCCAAGTAGCAACGTATTTGATAACAGCGGTTCAGAAGCTTTATTTGAACGTACTAAAGCGCGTGGCTTCGAAGCGTTTATGCAACGTTTTACAGCAGTTCTAGTTTTCTTTTGGCTAGCAATTGCTCTAGCGCTAGCAATCTTATCAAGTAAATAGATAGCAACTGACGACAAAGCTGCATCTTAGCTTACGTTGGCTGCGCATCTTGAATTTTGTACGAAAATTCATGAGCTGGTCATTCAGCTCATTTTTTATTATTAAGTAAGTAGTGAGGAGTCTGTCCAATAGCGGATTGGAATTTGAAATTCAGTGACTTTTCACAACTTCCATCAAGCTAGAAAACGAGAGGATAGAAGATAGCAGGACTTTTTTGCTAATCGGTCTTGCTTATAATCACAATTATGAATGAAAATATTATTGCTTATTTAAAAGAGCATGGAAAAGTTAATATTAATGATTTAGCTGCTGGTTTGGATATGACTGGCGCTGAAAAATTTCCATTGCTTGTTAAAGAAATTTCACAGTTAGAAAGTCAGGGTGAACTCCGTTTTGATGATAGCGGTAGCCTCGCCCTTCGTAAAAAAGTAGAGAAGAAAAAAGAAATTACAGTCACTGGTGTCTTTCGTGCTAACAAAGCTGGTTTTGGTTTCTTGTCTGTTGATGAGGACGAAGATGACATGTTTGTTGGGCGTAATGATGTTGGTCATGCTATTGACGGCGATACAGTTGAAGCTGTGATTAAGAAACCTGCTAACCGTCTTAAAGGAACAGCAGCTGAAGTCCGTATTGTCGGAATCGTTGAACGTAGTTTAAAAACTGTCGTTGGAAAATTTATCTTAGACGATGAAAAACCAAAATACGCTGGTTACATCAAGTCTAAAAATCAAAAAATCCAACAAAAAATCTACATCAAAAAAGAACCTGTTGTTTTAGATGGAACTGAAATCATCAAGGTTGATATCGATAAATACCCAACGCGTGGTCACGATTACTTTGTTGGTCATGTTCGTGATATCGTTGGTCACCAAGGTGATGTCGGAATTGATGTTCTTGAAGTCCTTGAATCAATGGATATTAAATCAGAATTTCCTGAAGACGTTATGGCTGAAGCCAATGCTGTTCCAGATGCACCATCTGAAAAAGATATGATTGGTCGCGTTGATTTACGTAATGAAATCACCTTTACCATTGATGGTGCTGATGCCAAGGACTTGGATGATGCGGTTCATATCAAACTTTTGGATAACGGTAACTTTGAGTTAGGTGTTCACATCGCTGACGTGTCTTACTATGTCACAGAAGGCTCTGCCCTTAACCGTGAAGCGGTAGCCCGTGGGACATCTGTGTATGTGACTGACCGTGTAGTGCCAATGTTGCCAGAACGTTTGTCAAATGGTATCTGTTCGTTGAATCCAAATGTGGATCGTTTGACACAATCATGCTTGATGGAAATTGACCGTAATGGTCATGTGGTTAATCACCAAATCTGTCAATCAGTCATTAAAACAACTTTCCGTATGACCTATAGTGATGTCAATGACATCATTGCTGGCGATGAAGAGTTGATTGAAAAATACCAGCCAATCGTTGAGTCAATTCACCACATGGCTGCCCTTCACAATATCTTAGAGAAGATGCGCGTGCGTCGTGGGGCACTTAATTTTGATACTAGCGAAGCTAAAATCATTGTCAATGACAAAGGAATGCCAGTTGACATCGTGATTCGTGAGCGTGGTATTGCAGAGCGCATGATTGAATCATTCATGTTAGCAGCTAATGAAACAGTAGCAGAGCACTTTGCAAAACGCAAATTACCATTTATTTACCGTATCCACGAAGATCCAAAAGCTGAAAAATTACAAAAATTCCTTGATTACGCAAGCATTTTTGGCGTTCAAATTCACGGGACAGCTAACAAAATTAGCCAACAAGCTCTGCAAGATTTCATGGCTAAAGTGGAAGGTAAACCAGGTGCAGAAGTTTTGAATATGATGCTTCTTCGCTCAATGCAACAAGCGCGTTATTCTGAACACAATCACGGTCACTATGGTTTGGCTGCTGAATACTATACACACTTTACAAGTCCAATTCGTCGTTACCCTGACCTTCTTGTTCACCGTATGATTCGTGAATACACACAAGTGACAGATGAGAAGATTGAACACTTCAGAAATGTGATTCCAGAATTGGCAACTTCATCTTCAACTCTCGAACGTCGTGCTATTGATGCCGAACGTGTGGTTGAAGCGATGAAAAAAGCTGAATACATGGAAGAATACGTTGGTCAAGAGTTTGACGGTGTGGTGGCTAGTGTCGTGAAATTTGGTATGTTTATCGAATTGCCAAATACCATTGAAGGTCTTGTTCACATCACAACCTTACCAGAATTCTATAATTACAACGAACGTACTTTGACCCTTCAAGGTGAAAAATCAGGTAAAGTCTTCCGCGTTGGTCAACAAATCAAGATTAAATTAATACGTGCCGACAAAGAAACTGGTGATATTGATTTTGAATACATTCCAAGTGATTATGATGTGATTGAAAAAGTGAAGAAATCACGAAAAGACCGTTCTGGAAAAGACAAACGTCGTCCAAAATCTGACAATCACAAAGACCATAAAAAAGACCACAAATCAAATAAACAACGCAATCATAAATCGTCAAAATCATCTTCTAAAAAATCAGGCAAGAAACCTTTCTACAAAGAAGTAGCTAAGAAAAAAACTCGTAAAGCTAAAAAATAAAAGGTGACAAGCCTCATTGCTAACCCAAAAATTTTGACACAAGAGAGGTAGCTTAATATGCCAAAAGGTGAAGGAAATGTCGTTGCCCAAAATAAAAAGGCACGTCATGACTATAATATAGTTGATACCATTGAAGCTGGAATCGTCTTGACAGGAACTGAAATCAAGAGTGTTCGTGCTGCACGTATTCAGCTAAAAGACGGTTACGCTCAAATTAAAAATGGCGAAGCTTGGTTGATTAATGTCCACATTTCTCCTTTTGAACAAGGAAATATCTGGAACCAAGAGCCTGAGCGTACACGTAAATTATTGCTAAAAAAACGTGAAATTGAAAAATTGTCAAATGAATTAAAAGGGACTGGTATGACACTTGTTCCACTAAAAGTTTATTTGAAAAATGGCTTTGCTAAGGTCTTACTTGGTGTGGCAAAAGGTAAACACGATTATGACAAACGTGAGACAATTAAACGCCGTGAACAAGACCGTGACATCAAACGTCAAATGAAAAATTTCAACGCCAGATAATAAAACAAAAAGAGTTTGGATTTAATCCAAACTCTTTTTAAAGCATTTTTTTCAATTCTTCAATCAAGATGTGATTGTCTTCAATCATTTCCTCAATCTTTCCCTGTAAAGCAGGTGTAAATCTTCCTACGCAAGTGTGTAATTCTTGTTCAACATCAGCTTGAAGTGCTTTACCAGTTTGAGTAAGCGAAACGATTAATTGACGCTGATCTTCTTCGGGACGGATCCGTGTTAGATAACCTTTTTCTTCTAAACGTTTAAGAAGCGGTGTCAGTGTATTACTAGCAAGGTCTAATTGCTTTCCTAACTCACGCAAAGGAAGATTATCAGTTTCCCAAAGTGCTAAGAGAACAATATATTGTGTATAGGTTAAATCAAATTTGGCTAGTTTTTGTTTATAAAATTGATTGAAAACCCTATTAGCATTGTAAATAGCAAAACATAGTTGATTAGTTAAGGTAGGATGTTGTTCTGGCATAACGTCCCTTTCTTTGTGTTTACTTGCTCTTATCATAACATAGAAAAAAATAAATGTAAAAGTTGACAACTTGCTTTTTGAGTAGTAAACTATAATCAATCGCGCGCGATTAATTAAAAAAGAGGTCGAAATTATGGAAAATACAATCGAACTATTACAAAAAATCGGAAATAAAATTTTAAATCAGTCTAATACTCATGAACTCGTTGCTTTGAACTTTGAATCACAAGGTTTTACAAAACTTGGTGAAAAATATCGTAGCCACGCTTTGGAAGAACGTGACTTTTCACAAAAACTCTTTAATCGCATTTTAGATTTGGGTGGTAAAATTTGCTATCAAAATCAAGTAAGCTTTGGAGTGCCAGCTAGTCCTTTGGAATGGCTAAGACATGATTTGGAAGTTTCAAAAGAAGGACTGAAAGAATTATTGCCATTGGTTGGTGCTGCATCTAATGATTTGGTGACTTACGATTTGTTAAAAGATTATTATAAAGATGAAGATGATGATTTGCAGTGGACACAGCAACAGTTGGATTTGATTGATGCTATTGGTTATCAAAACTGGTTAACACAACAGCTTTAAGGAGAAGGAAATGACTTACGATTACGATGTGGTTTTTATTGGCTCAGGACATGCTAATTGGCACGCGGCAGTGACATTGTCTCAGGTCGGAAAAAAAGTGGCCATTGTTGAAAAAGATGTTACTGCTGGTACTTGTACCAATTATGGCTGTAATGCCAAATTTTTATTAGACAGTCCATTTGAGTTTATCGATGGTCTTTCACGTTATGAAAAAGCTGGCATTACTGGAAATACTAAGGTTAACTGGCAAGAGCTTATGGCTTATAAAAAATCTGAAATTCCGACTTACGCTCCCCTTATGGAAGGTATGTTTGCGCAAATGCAGATTGATTTGCTAAAAGGTTATGGAAAATTAGTCGACGCTCACACGGTCAGTGTGGATGAGGATAAAGTCAGTGCTGAGTATATCGTTCTTGGAACTGGTCAACGTCCAGCACGTTTAGCCATTAAAGGGCAAGAATATCTTCATGATAGTCGTGATTTCCTTGATTTGGATAAGATGCCAAAACGCATCACCTTTATCGGTGCAGGAATCATTTCTATGGAATTTGCTACCATGGCTGCTAAACTTGGTTCTGAAGTGCATGTTATTGAATACGCCGACAGAGCTTTAGCGGCTTATCAAGAAAATTATGTTGATAGTGTGGTAGCTAAAATGACAACAGAGGGTGTTCACTTCCATTTCAACCAAGCAGTTCAAGCAGTTGAAGAAACTGCCGCTGGTTTACGTGTCACAACGGCGCAAGGTTTGGAATTAGAGACTGATTACATTCTTGATGCAACAGGACGTATTCCAAATGTTGAAAATCTTGGTCTTGATGAACTTGGCATTGCCTACAATCGTTCAGGAATCGTTGTTAATGATCACCTGCAAACTTCTGTGCCAAATATTTTTGCTAGTGGGGATGTCATTGATAAAACAATCCCACGTTTAACGCCAACAGCAAGTTTTGAGTCAGATTATATTGCTGCTTTCATCCTTGGTTTGAATCAGGAAGCTATAAAATACCCAGCTATTCCAAATCTTGTTTACACTTTCCCACGTATTGCACAAGTTGGGGTGAGTGTTGATGAGGCTCGTGAGAATGATGCTTACCGCATTGTTGAGATTCCATTTGGACAACAATTGAAATTCCAGACAAAATTGGAAGATGATGCGCATGTGACACTGATTATTAATCAGAATAAAGAATTGGTCGGCGCTAGCCTTTTAGGTAATGAAGCTGGTGAAATGATCAATCTTTTGACATTGATGATTAATCAAAAAGTCACAGCAAGTGACCTTAGTCAGATGATTTTTGCTTTCCCAGGCACAACTAGCGGATTAATTAGCGCAGTAAAAATGGCATTAATGTAAGTAAAAAAGCTTGAACGGATGTTCAAGTTTTTTATCTATTATTCGAGCCAAGTAATGACTTCATTTTTAGGTTTACGTGAGCGTGGGTGTTTTGGATCGCGTAGACGATAACCAAATGATACCATGCTTGCAATGCCTTCTTTATCAGGATTAATAATGCCTGCTTTGGCAAGAATAGCATTGACTTTGTCATAGTTAAAGCCTTCGATTGGGCAAGAATCAATACCAATCATGCTGGCTGATGTCATCATATTTCCAAGAGCAATGTAGGTTTGCTTAGCGGTCCAATCAAAGAGGGCGCGTGGATTATCAGCAGTTTTCATATCATTTTTTTGGAATGATTCGTAAGTGGCTAAACGACTGTTTAGGGCATCACCTTTACCGAGACCACGTCGAACGAGGCTATCTTTGACAGAGTCAGAATCATAGCGTGCATTTTTTTCTGCAAGTAACAAAACAAAATGACTGGCTGTATCAAGTTGAGACTGTGCTCCCCAAGCAACAGCTTTTAAGTCATCACGAAGTTTTTCAATTTGCTTACGATTAAGGACAACAAAACGCCAAGCCTCTAAACCAATTGAAGAAGGACTTAACCATGCTGTGTCAAGGATGAATTCCATATCTTCACGTGAAATCTCTTGGTCATTGTAGACACGTACGGCAACTCGATGGTCAAAGGCATCGAGAACTTGTTTTTTGATAGCTTCTTTACTCATGCTAGCCTCCCAGTTTTTCTTTCTATCATAGCATTTTCAGCTAGTTTTAGCCAGTTTTCAGGCATAAGAAAAAGAGCTTAAGCTCTTTTATTTTAGTTGATTTATCAGATGATTAATTTGGTCAATCAGATTGTTAAAATCGCAAGGTTGAGAGATTTCCATAAATTCTTGTCGCGTTTTATGAAAGACTTCCCAGATGATGGGGATAATTTCTCTTCCTCTATCGGTAATATAGACACGTTTTGTTCGTCCATCACGAGCGATAGCGACAAAATCTCTACTGGCTAGTTTATCGATGATTTTTGTTAAAGAAGGCGGAGCAATACAAAGGATATTAGCTAGGTCTTTATAACGTTTACCATTTTCTTGGTTTAAAATAAAAAGAACGAGAGCATAGGAATGTGACATTCCGATTTCTCTAAAAGCTTCTTCCGTAAATTTATCAAGAGCGCGATCCAATCTTTTGACCGAAAAGAATAGGCAACCATCCAATACCTCTTGAATATTATCGGACACGATGATCTCCTTGAAAATAAGTTTACAGTGACTATCTTAACACAGTTGCAGATAGATGACAAATCTGTCATAATTTTGGCATTTAAAAAAGGCCATGACAATGTTCAGTCAAGACCCTTAAAAAATTATTGTAATTGGTTAGCAATTTGGTTTAGTTCAGTAAGAAGGTTATCGGAAAAACCGGTTTTGACCAAACGATTGAATTCTTCTTGTGTCTCAATGTGAGCTTGAATAATATCTGGAATTATTGCCTTTCCTTTATCTGTGAGGTAGACACGTTTGGTACGTCCTTCACAAACGACTTTAACAAATCCTTTGTGGACAAGTTTTTCGATAAGTCTTGTCATAGATGGGGCTGCAATGCAGAGCATTTTAGCCAAGTCTTTTTGAATTTTGCCATTTTCATGACTTAAAATCAGAAGAATATAAGTGTAACATAGATTTAAACCGACTTTTTGAAAGGCATTTTCGGTTAATCTATCAAGTGCTCGATTTAGTTTTTTTACGGTAAAAAACAAACAAGAGTCCAAGTAATCTTGGGCAGAATTGGGCATAGAATTCTCCTTTTATTTTTAATTATAGACAATATGTTAGCAAACTAAGGATAAAATGACAAATAATATGCTCAAGAAAATGTATTCATAATTGTTGATGTGAAAACGTTTATTAAAAAATAAGTTCCAAAAGCACGAAACTCATTTTCTAATTTTTCTAAAATTATTAGATTCTATAATAATGGCATGATGACATTGACCCAGAACCACGATAAAGGCATAACAAGAACCATTGCTGGAATCATATCAGCTGTTGGAAACATTTTGACACGAATCATACGAAAACCTGTTGCGACCATCAAGAAACCACCACAGGCTTTGAAATCAGCAATCATATCAGGCGTTGTTAATGGGACGATGATCCCCGCAAGTAAGAAAAGAGCGGTAAAAATGACAAACTGTGGAATAGCAATCAAAGAAACCACAAAGCCAAGGTTACAAGCGAAGATTGCTGCGGTAAAGAAATCAAGAATTGATTTTGAAATCAGGATAGTTGAGTCACCAGTCATCCCAGAATCAAGACTACCATAGATACCAGTACCGCTAGCGCAGAAAAGAACGATAACAGTTAGTAAAGTTGCTAAAAATTCATCGTTTGATAGTTGGCTGTGTTTTTGTGGCAAGATTTTTGAAACAGCTTTTTGCATCAAAGAGCCACCTTTATTAATCCATTCACCAAGATTAATCGCAAGTCCGATAGCTGTACCAACAACGATAGCAAAGATGACTGCAGGCATGTATTTCATGAGTCCAATGGATGAAATCCCCATTCCCATTGAACAAACGCCAAAGATAAGATTTAATTGGTTTTTAAAATCCTCGGACAAGATATGACCAAAAATTTCACCGAGAATTCCGCCAAAAATAATGGCAAATGAATTGATGATGACACCAGTTGGCATAAAATTCCTCCTTTTTGATAGTAAAAATAAGACAAAAAAATAAGCTCACTTGTGCAAAGTGACTTAACTTGAAACCATAAGGTCATTAACTAGTGTAACACGATTTAGCCAAAAATCAATTTGCTTTTGGTGATGAGATATTCTAAAATGGAATAAAAAGGAGGCTGCTGATGAATCTTCAAAAATTACAAGTTTTTTTAACCTTGTGTGAGACTCTTAATTATACTGAAACAGCTGAGCGTTTGTACATTAGCCAAGGAAATGTGTCAAAGCAAATCATGGCATTAGAAAAAGAACTCGGGGTGCAGCTATTTGACCGCAGCCATCGTCATATCAGAATCACCAAGGAAGGGCAAGTGGTTGAAGCTCATGCCAGACGGATTTTAGACAGTTACCAACAGATGACTGTGGAGCTTTCGCAGTTACAGGAAGAAAAAGAGCACGAGCTTTTACTTCATGGCATTCCAAGTATGCCTTTTTATGCTATCATCTCTGAAATTGCAGGCTTTAAAAAAAGCCATATGAATTTTGAGGTTAGTGTTGAAGAAGAAGAGGCAGATGTCTTGTTGGATAATCTCCTTAAACACAAGTGTGATATTATTTTTGCGAGACAATTTAATGATAAATTGCCAAAAGAAGTTGAAATGCTCACCATTGATCAAGACCGTTGGGTGGTTGTTTTGCCAAGTCAGCATCCTTTAGCAAGAAAAGAAAGCATCAATCTTAAAGAATTAGAAGGAGAAAAATTCTTACAACTTAGCGAGAAAACGCAGCTATTACAGCCTCTATTAGAATTATGTCATGCTTATCAGTTTGATCCCAAGATTACCTATAAAGGGAATCGTATTAATTTAATTATTGATTTTATCGAAAATGATTTAGGGCTTTCTCTCATGATGGAAAAGATGGTTAGACCTTTTGAGGGCAAGCAGATTATTTGGCGACCACTTGATATTGAGACAGAGTCTCTGATGGTCTTGATGAAATTAAAGACAAATAAATCAGAAGCTGTCCAACAATTTTGGCAAGAAATGCAAGAAAAGTATGCAAAAAAGGATTGAGTTTTTCTCAATCCTTTTTGATTTTAGCTAAAAATTCTAGTAAAAAACTTTCGGCAAGAGAACCGTCTTTGATAGCTTTTTTGGCATCTTCGATTGAAAACCAGTCCCAGTCATCAATCTCGTGATTTGGAGTGATGTCTCCAGTTACTGTTGCAGCAAAATTAATCATGAGTGAATTGCTGCGTTCGTAGTACTTAGTGGCGTTAAAGGTTAAGGATTTAACTTTCAAGCCTAATTCCTCGTTGATTTCTCTAGCGACAGTAGCCTCAGCATTTTCGCCTTGTGACACATAACCAGCTAGCAAAATGTGTTCAGTCATCTTGTACTGTTTGATTAAGAGAATTTTGTCATGACTTTCGTTAAATAAAATGGCACTGATAGCTGTATTAAAGACAGGAAAGCGAAAGCTATTACACTGAGAACAATAAGGAATGTCACCTTCGTCTTTTAAGAATTTCTTTTCTAAAGGGTGCCCACATTCGGGACAATAAGTCATTGTTTTATAAAACATAAGAGCCTCTTTTTGGATTTCTTAGGCTCATTTTAGCAGTAATTGAGGTTTCCTGCAATATAAAAACTTCCTAGTGCTACTAGGAAGTTTTTAGGGTTATGAGAATTATCCTTCAAAATAAAGCAATTCTTTTGGTGTGTGTGTGAAGACTTCAAAGCCAGATTTTGTGACGTGACCACAATCTTCGATACGAACACCAACTTTGCCAGGAATGTAGATACCAGGTTCAACTGAGAAACACATACCTTCTTGGATTTCCATATCATTACCTTCCATGATTGAAGGGAATTCGTGACAAGTCATTCCAATACCGTGTCCAAGACGGTGGTTGAAGTATTCACCGTAACCTGCTTTTTCAATGACTTTACGAGCAGCAGCATCCACTTCACTAGCAAGAACACCAGGTTTGATGAACTCTAGGGCTGCCATGTGAGCTTCTAAACATAAGTTGTAAATGTCTTTTTTGAATTGGTCAGGTTTACCAACGGCAACAGTACGAGTCATATCACTAGCGTAACCATGCATATCTGTTCCAAGGTCAAACAAAAGCAAAGCATTGTTTTCGATTTTGTTTGTGCCTGGGATACCGTGTGGGTTAGCGGCATTATTACCAGTCAAGACCATAGTGTCGAAACTCATTTTTTCAACACCTTGTTTTTTCATTTCGAATTCAATCATGGCGATAATGTCAGTTTCAGTGTTGTTAAGTGAGATGTTATCGAAACCAACTTTAACAGCTTTATCAGCGAACTGACCAGCTACCATCATTTTATCGATTTCATCTTGAGATTTGATAAGGCGCATTTTTTGAACGAAAGGAGTAAGGTCTTCAAAACGTCCATCAAAAACAGTTTGCAAACCTTGGAATTTAGTAACGTTCAAATTATCAAATTCAGCAAGAATTTTGGCGCTATCAACTGAAGGAAGACCGTTTTTAATTTTTTCCCATGGATTTTCTGAATCAACGTAGCCAAAAACAGGGAAATTGACGATTTGGCTGGCGCGTGCGACTTCAAGCGCAGGGACGAAAAGTGCTGGTTCACGGTCAGCGTAAACAAACAAGAACATTTGACGTTCGTGTGGATCGCAGAAGAAACCAGTCAAATAGTTAACAGTTACTGGATCAGAGAAAACAGCGATATTTGCTTTTTCTTGATTCAAATATGAGCGGATTTGATCTAATTTAGACATGAGAAACCTTCTTTCTAATTACCCCCATTTTTTCAAAAAAATCACAAAAAATCAAGAGTTGAAGTCGAAAAAATTAAATGCACTTAATTTTCATAAAATCATGCTAAAAAAGTTTAAAAAGATAAAAGAGTTTCAGAAGTTTACAAAAAGTTAGCAGAAAATTTTCTGAAAATAACTACTTTTTGACTTTTTTAGCCTTTTATGAGAAAAATAACCTTTTAAACGTTTTCAAAATATGAAAAGTTTTCAAAAATTCTAAGTTTGCACTTGAAAGTGTTTCCAAAAGGTGCTAAAATATTTGTGAAAGCGAAATTTTCAAATAGAAAGGAAGTCCAATAATGAACACTGATGATACGATTACAATTTATGATGTTGCACGAGAAGCAGGCGTCTCAATGGCAACAGTTAGTCGTGTTGTAAATGGCAATAAAAATGTAAAGGAAAACACTCGTAAAAAAGTCCTTGAAGTTATTGACCGTTTAGACTATCGTCCAAATGCAGTTGCTCGTGGTTTGGCAAGTAAGAAAACGACAACTGTTGGTGTTGTTATTCCAAATATCGCTAATAGCTATTTCTCAATTTTAGCGAAAGGTATCGACGATATTGCTGCAATGTACAAATACAATATCGTTCTTGCGTCAAGTGATGAAGATGACGATAAAGAAGTTAATGTTGTTAACACTTTGTTTGCAAAACAAGTGGACGGTATTATCTTCATGGGACACCATTTAACTGAAAAAATTCGTGCAGAGTTCTCTCGCTCACGCACACCAGTGGTTCTAGCAGGAACAGTTGATTTAGAACACCAACTTCCAAGTGTTAATATTGATTACAAAGCTGCCGTGGCTGATGTTGTTGATATTTTGGCTAAAAATAACAAAGATATTGCCTTTGTTTCAGGACCACTTATTGATGACATTAACGGTAAAGTTCGTCTTGCAGGATACAAAGAAGGACTTGAAAAGAACAACCTATCATTCAAAGAAGGACTTGTATTTGAAGCTAACTACAACTACAAAGATGGTTATGAACTAGCTCAACGCGTGATGAATTCAGGTGCTACAGCTGCATATGTTGCTGAAGACGAACTAGCTGCAGGTCTTTTGAATGGATTGTTTGCCGCAGGTAAAAAAGTTCCTGAAGACTTTGAAATTCTTACAAGTAATGATTCACCAATCACATCATACACTCGTCCAAACCTAAGCTCAATTAGCCAACCGGTTTATGACCTTGGTGCGGTAAGTATGCGTATGTTGACTAAAATCATGAACAAAGAAGAACTTGAAGAAAAAGAAATTATTCTTAATCATGGTCTTAAATTGCGTGGTACTACACGTCAATAATTTCCAAAAAAGGATACTATGACAAAATCAGCCTTTGGGCTGATTTTTTTTAGTCTTAGTGAAAAAAATTACAAAATAAGCTATAATAGAATTTATGAAAGTTTTACTGTATTTGGAAGCCGAAAATTATTTAAGAAAATCAGGAATTGGTCGTGCCATCAAGCACCAAGAGCGTGCTCTTAGCATGGTTGGCCAAAATTATACAACAAATCCAAACGATGACTATGATTTGGTTCATATCAATACTTATGGTATTAAGAGTTGGAAATTATTGAAAAAATCCAAAAAAGCGGGTAAAAAAGTGTTGATGCATGGTCATTCTACCGAGGAAGATTTTCGCGACTCTTTTATCGGCTCTAATTTAGTATCACCAATTTTTAGATGGTATCTTTGTCATTTCTATAATAATGCGGATGCTATTATTACACCGACTGAATACTCAAAATCATTAATTAGTGGTTATGGCGTTGACAAGCCGATTTATGCCGTTTCAAATGGGATTGATTTGTCTCGTTATGTTCCAAATCCAGCTAAAGAAGAAGCTTTTAGACGTCATTTTGGTATTAAACCAGATGAAAAAGTTGTGATTTGTGCTGGGCTTTATTTCATGCGAAAAGGTATTGATGACTTTGTTAAAGTAGCAGAGCAAATGCCTGATGTGCGTTTTATTTGGTTTGGTGAGACTAATAAATGGGTTATTCCTCATAAAGTACGAAGCATTGTGACACGTAAGCATCCCGATAATGTGATTTTTGCTGGTTACATTAAAGGGGATGTTTTTGAAGGTGCTATGAGTGGGGCAGATGCATTCTTCTTCCCGAGTCGTGAGGAAACAGAAGGAATTGTCGTTCTTGAAGCACTTGCTAGTCACCAACATGTGGTTTTGCGAGATATTCCTGTTTATCACGGCTGGGTTGACAGTAGCTGTGCGGAGTTAGCACAAGATGTTCCTGGTTTTGTTAAAGCCCTTCGCAAGGTTTTATCAGGAAATAGCGAAAAACAAGAGGCAGGTTATCATATTGCTCAAAGTCGTAGTATTGATAAAGTTGCTCATGAATTAGTTGATGTTTATCACAAAGTAATGGAGTTGTAAAATGAGAATTGGTCTTTTTACGGACACATATTTTCCTCAAGTTTCTGGGGTAGCAACGAGTATTTGTACCCTCAAGGAAGAGTTGGAAAAAGAAGGACACGAGGTCTATATTTTTACAACCACAGATAAAGCGGTGAAACGCTATGAAGATCCAACGATTATCCGACTTCCTAGTGTGCCTTTTATTTCATTTACAGATCGCCGCATTGTTTATCGTGGATTGATTTCGTCTTATAAAATTGCCAAACAATATAAACTAGATATTATTCATACCCAAACGGAATTTAGTGTTGGAATGCTTGGAAAAATGATTGCTGCAGCTCTTCGTATCCCAGTAGTCCACACTTATCACACACAATATGAAGACTATGTAGGGTATATTGCTAAAGGAAAAATCATCAAACCAGGTATGGTCAAATACGTCATGCGTGGTTATATGAATGACTTGGACGGCGTGATTTGTCCATCTCGTATTGTGTTAAATTTGCTTGATGGTTATGATATCAAGATTCCAAAACGTGTCATTCCGACAGGTATTCGTGTGGAAGAGTATGAACGTAAGGACATTACAAGAGAAGATGCGCTAGCACTTCGTGAAAAACTTGGAATTGCTGAGGATGAGACAATGTTACTTAGTCTGTCTCGTATCTCTTATGAAAAAAATATTCAAGCTATTGTCCAACAATTTCCAGATGTTTTAGCTCAAAATAAAGCTGTTAAATTGGTTATTGTTGGTGATGGGCCATATTTATCAGACTTGAAAAAAATGGTTGAAGACCTTGGCATTGAAGATAGTGTGATTTTCACGGGAATGATTGCTCACGAAGAAACTGCAATTTATTATAAAGCGGCTGATTTCTTCATTTCAGCATCAACTAGTGAAACTCAAGGCTTGACTTATACAGAAAGTCTTGCTAGCGGAACACCAGTCATTGCACATGGAAATCCATACTTGGATGACATCATTGACCAAAAAATGTTTGGAACATTGTTCTATCAAGAAGAGGATTTAGCGAATGCTATTTTAGATGCGATTGAAAGCACACCTGCTATGGACGACAAAGCATATCAAGCAAAAATGTATGCTATCTCTGCAGAACATTTTGGAAAATCGGTTTATGCTTTCTATCTTGATGTTTTGATTTCAGCTAAGAACAAGAAAAAAGAAAAATTCTCTTTAACGGTTCGTGGTCAAAAAGAAAAAACGTCTGTGAAGCTAGCACATTCTGCTATTAAACTACCAGCAGAAGCAGCCAAAGCAACGGTTGCGACGTCTGCGAAAGTCTTCAAGGCTCCAAAACGCTTGATTAATTCGATTCGAGATTTCCTTAATTAAATTCTTGAAAAATAAAAAATTCGTGTTATAATATCTATCGAAGACAAGTTGAACAGGGTTCAACCTTTAGAGCGAGTGCCGGTTGGTGAGAAGGGCGCAGGGTTGACTGATTCAATACTACTTCCTTTGCTTTTTATGCAAACATAAAACGGTGGCTACGATATAGCCGATTTGAGGTTTACGACTCTTTTTTGTCGTAGATAAATGAAGGTGGAACCACGTTGCGACGTCCTTTTTGGACGTCGCTTTTCTTTTATCTCGGGGAAAAATATTTGTAAACTCATCAAATTCCTTTTGCCCGGTTCCCAAAAAGGAATTCTCAACAATGTAAATCTTTTAAAGGAGAATAGTATGGTTAAAATTACTTTCCCAGATGGCGCTGTGCGCGAATTCGAATCTGGAGTAACAACTTTTGAAATTGCTCAAAGTATTAGTAATTCACTAGCTAAAAAAGCTTTGGCTGGTAAATTTAACGGAGAATTGATCGATACTACTCGTGCAATCACTGAAGATGGTAGTATCGAAGTCGTAACACCTGATCATGAAGATGCTCTTGGTATCTTGCGTCACTCAGCAGCTCACCTATTTGCTCAAGCTGCAAAACGTCTTTTCCCAGACCTTTGCCTTGGTGTAGGTCCTGCAATCGAAAATGGTTTCTACTACGATACTGATAACAAATCAGGTCAAATCACTGATGAAGACCTTCCTCGTATCGAAGAAGAAATGAAAAAAATCGTTAAAGAAAACCTTCCATGCGTTCGTAAAGAAATCTCTATCGATGAAGCGCGTGAATTGTTTAAAAACGATCCTTACAAACTTGAATTGATCGAAGAACACGGTGAAGACGAAGGTGGTCTTACTGTTTACACACAAGGTGAATTTACAGACCTTTGCCGTGGCCCACACGTTCCTTCAACTGGACGTATCCAAGTCTTCCACCTATTGAACGTTGCTGGTGCCTACTGGCGCGGAAACAGCGATAACGCTATGATGCAACGTGTTTACGGTACTGCTTGGTTTGACAAAAAAGACCTTAAAGCTTACCTTAAACAACGTCAAGAAGCTAAAGAACGTGACCACCGTAAACTTGGCAAAGAACTTGATTTGTTCATGATTTCTCAAGAAGTTGGTCAAGGTCTTCCATTCTGGTTACCAGATGGTGCTACAATCCGTCGTACTTTGGAACGTTACATCGTTGATAAAGAAGTAGAATCAGGATACCTTCACGTTTACACTCCACCATTGGCTTCAGTTGACCTTTACAAAACTTCAGGTCACTGGGATCACTACCGTGAAGATATGTTCCCAACAATGGATATGGGTGATGGTGAAGAATTCGTTCTTCGTCCAATGAACTGCCCACACCACATCCAAGTTTATAAACACCATGTACACTCATACCGTGAATTGCCAATCCGTATCGCTGAAATCGGTATGATGCACCGTTACGAAAAATCTGGTGCTTTGTCAGGTCTTCAACGTGTTCGTGAAATGTCACTTAACGATGGTCATTTGTTCGTAACTCCTGAACAAATCCAAGACGAATTCCAAAAAGCTCTTCAATTGATTATCGACGTTTACGAAGATTTCAACTTGACTGACTACCGTTTCCGTCTATCACTTCGTGACCCTAAAGATACTCACAAATACTATGATGATGATGAAATGTGGGAAAATGCTCAATCAATGTTGAAAGCTGCCTTGGATGAAATGGGCGTTGAATACTTCGAAGCTGAAGGTGAAGCTGCCTTCTACGGTCCAAAACTTGATATCCAAGTGAAAACAGCTCTTGGTAATGAAGAAACATTGTCAACAATCCAACTTGACTTCCTTCTTCCAGAACGTTTTGGTTTGACATACATCGGTGCTGATGGTGAAGAACACCGTCCAGTTATGATTCACCGTGGTGTTATCTCAACAATGGAACGCTTCACAGCTATCTTGATTGAAAACTACAAAGGTGCATTCCCAACATGGCTTGCTCCTCACCAAGTAACTGTTATCCCAGTTTCTAACGAAGCTCACGTTGACTATGCTTGGGAAGTAGCTAAAGTTCTTCGTGACAAAGGTGTTCGTGTTGACGTTGATGAACGTAACGAAAAAATGCAACTTAAAATCCGTCAAAGCCAAACTAAGAAAATTCCTTACCAATTAATCGTTGGTGATAAAGAAATGGCTGATAAGACAGTTAACGTTCGTCGTTACGGTAGCAAACAAACTCATACAGAATCTATCGATGAATTTGTTGAAAATATCATGGCAGATATTGACCGTAAATCTCGTCCAGACGCTGAATAATTCCTTATATTTGCATAATAAATTCGGTAAAAAAGAAGTCCTGCGGGGCTTCTTTTTGTGTCTTTTTAACGGATGATTTTTCCAGATTTGCAAAAAACTAAGAATGCTAAAATGAAATGTTAAAATAAAGAAAGCGTTCGCAAAAAAGGGGGGGAGTTAAAATATGCGAAACTTTAAGCAACTTTTTTTGTCGCTTGGCTTTGGTCTTTTAATAGCATTAGCTACGCTTTTGTCTCATTTAGGACCTGGTCCAGTGATTGTTAAAGCCGATTCTTCGGTAGCTTGGAATTTTAGTGATTCTTCATTTAAAGATTTAGGTCAGCTAAAGTCTGAAAAAAAGATTGATGGGTTGACTTTATTAGCAAATGAAGAGTCATCATTGTCCATTAAAGCAGAAAAAGCTATATTTCAGAAAGTAATTATACATCTGCCTTGCAGTTAAATGCTACAGGTAGTAAGGATAAAGCTTCGTTGAAATTTTCAGTATCAGATAACGATGTGATTAAAGTCGTTTTGAAAAGTGCTTCACAGACTGATGAGGGTCATCTCGTTTTAGCTGATAGCCAAGGTCAAGACCTAACCAATCTGACTGCAGGTGTGCAAGCCAGTGAAGTAACTTACACTTATTCAGGTGAAGCTGGTGAGCTTTATTTATATGCTAAAGATGCTGACCTTGATTTATTTAGTATTCAGGTGGAATCAACGTCATCTGATGATGCCGTTTCAGAAAGCCAATCAAGTGATGTTACTAGCAGTTCAAGTGAGACAACTGAAGTTGATTTGTCCCAAACAGAAAGTGCTGATGAAAGCTTAATCTCCTCTTCATTAGCAGCTTCAAATGGTGCGACAGTATCAACTTACAACGATCTTCGCTCTGCTATTTCAAAAGTTGAAAAAGCTGGTGGCGGAAAGGTTTATGTGAAGGGAAACAAGATTGCTTGTGACGGGCAAATTGCTTTGTCTAAAGCAAATGCTAACGTTCAAATCATCGGTGTGCAAAATGCGGATGGCTCTTACCCAGAGCTTGATTTTTCAAACTTTATGGCAAAATACATCGGTAAAGCTTCATCAGATGCGGCAGTTGGTGTCAGGATTTCTGGCTCAAACTACACTCTTCAAAATCTGATTATTGAGCATGCGCCAGATAACGGTATCCAAATTAAGGGAAAATCTGCTGGTAATAACAAGGTTTCAAATTGTATTGTTAGATATAATAACGATGCTGGTTTGCAAGTAACAGCTGGTGCTTATCGTAATACGATTGAAGCGGTTTACAGCTACCGTAACTGCGATGTTTACACTCGCGGCGGAAATGCTGACGGCTTTGCACCAAAACTCGGTGCAGGTAGCGGCAATACTTTTACTTATTGTTATGCTTGGGATAATTCTGATGATGGTTGGGATTCCTTTGATAAAGCAGGGGATGTGACACCGGATATTACTTATACTAATTGTGCAGTTTGGAATAATGGTAATCCTGATGTCTTTACTGGAAAATATGATTTTGACCACAAAAAAGCTTTAGATGAAAATCTTCATCTGGTTCAACTCATCAAAGCTAAGGATGGCTCATTTGCTTCAAATTATGCCAAAGGTAAATTTGCTTTGCCATCTGGAAACTTCATCAAGACTGATGCTGGTACGATTAGCCTTTCAGCTTGGACTGGCAATTCATTTGACGGTAATCCAAATGGCTTTAAACTTGGTTCTGTCAATTCAAAATCAAGTGTGACACGTAAATTGTCATACTGTCTTGCTTTTGATGAAGCTAAAAAAGGTTTTGATAATAACAACAGTTCCGTTACAGCTTATTTAGACCACTGTGTGGCATTTGATAATGGCTACAACTATTACATTCAACCATTGACCATTAAAGCATGGTCTGCTGTTCAAGGCTTTGCTGGTAAGAGTGGTGATAAATTACCAAGTGGCCGTTCTGTCACAACACCATCATCTGGCAGTCAATCAGCTATTCGCAAGTCAGTTGAAAATACTAAAAATAGTATTATTTCTAACTGCCAAGCTAATAAAATTCCTGGCAAAATTGGCTTTAATATTTATTGATCTGGCATAGCATTGTGAAAATCTAAAAAATAGCTCCTCAATCGAGGGGCTATTTTAGTGATAAAAACTTTATTATGGATGATTATAACAAGTGGTATTCTTTGAGTAATTCTTCGATATAAGTGCCGTGAACTTTCTTAAGAGCTTCTTTGAGGACGGCTTTTTCTGCCCAAGGAATATCAATTTCTGTTAGTGATTTTTTGTCATTGAGATAGTAAAGGGCATTGAGTAGCATGCGAACATCAAAGGCAGAAGCGAAGACTTCAGGTACACCGCGGTCAACATCAAGTAGTGTGTAGACGGCTTCCATAGCGGTTCTGACAGAGTATTCTGTAGTAAAGACAGTGTCACGAGGTGTTTCGGCATAGTTACCAATAAAGGCTAAGTTTTGACTATCTTTTGGTACTACTAATGGACGGTCATTCAAGCTACGTGGCATGAAGTAAGTAGTGATGTAAGGCATGTGGCAAGGAATAGTTGAAGCAGTGTCAGCAATTTCTGCAATTTCAGTTTCAGGGACTCCCATGTGGTAGAGCCATTCTTGGCAAAGTTCTTTACCAGTACATTCATCAGGGCGTTTTGCAATGTAATTTCCCTTACGGTCTGTGTAAAGAGGGTAAAGCCAAACGACCAGTTCATTATCTTTTTGAACTTTGAAATGCGGTTGACGGCTGATAGAATAGCCAAGGAGCCAGTTAGAATCTTTAATGCTTGTTGGACCGCTGGTTACGATTGAGCCACTGTATGGGTCTTTGTGGTTAACGGCTTCGATGTAAGGTGCGATACGTTTGTCCTTGAAAGTGATGGTAGCTGAGATAGTCCAGTTAGCATCTGGAATGTTTTGGCAGAATTTTTCTGGGTGACCAAAACTTTCATCTTGGGCAGCCAATTTTTGCCAGAGTTCCCAGCTAGCACCTAATTCGTGTTTAACTGGGGCTGGGTGGTCGTTGTCACCATAAGTTGTGCTTTCGGTGATTGAACCATTTGTGACAAAGACCAAATCATTTTCACTTAAAAAGAGCTCTTTTGCTTGACCTGCTTTTGTGAATTCAAGCTTGCTTGCCACTTTTTTATTGCCTTTGCGGTTAACTAAAATATTTGTCACGGTAGTATCATAACTAAAATCAACACCATGTTCAGATAAGTAGTGGACGATTGGTAAAATCAAAGATTCGTATTGGTTGTATTTGGTGAAGCGAAGAGAAGAAAGATTTTTTAGGCAACCAACGTGTTGAATAAAGCGCATGAGATAACGACGCATTTCCATGGCACTTGACCAAGGTTCAAAGGCAAACATTGTACACCAGTAGAGCCAGAAATTAGAATTGAAAAATTCGTCATCAAAAACTTGGTCGATTTGAACATTTTCCAGTTTGCTTTCAGGCATCAAAATCAAATCAATAATTTCCTTGATAGCTTTTTCAGAAAGGGTTAGTTGACCATCGTTAGGAAGAGCTTTACCACGATTGCAAATGATGCGTGTCTTGGCATAACAAGGGTCTTCTTTGTTGAGCCAGTAGAATTCATCCAAGATTGAATGGTCTGGATTTTCAAGGGAAGGAATGGAGCGGAATAAGTCCCAGAGCACTTCAAAGTGAGGTTCCATTTCACGACCGCCACGAATAATATAGCCTAAGCGATCGTTTTTGATACCATCCATGCTACCACCGGGAAGACTCAATTCTTCTAGAATATGAATGTGATCGCCAGGCATTTGGGCATCACGGACAAGAAAGACTGCTGTAGAAAGAGCTGCTAAGCCACTTCCGACAATATAGGCTGATTTGCCATCGACGTTTTCAGGTTTTTTAGGACGAGCAAATGCTTCATAATTACCATTTGAATAATACATACATGTCAACTCCTTTGTTAAAATCACCTTTATTAAAACGCTTTCTTTGAGAAAATAAAATAGACAGGAAATCTTTCCTGTCTAAATTTTTGACACTTAGCTGACTTTGTCTAGTGATTCAAAAGTTGATAAATACGCTTGGCTAAGGTATCAGGATTTTCTTGTAATCCTGAATCAATCCAATCAAGGATAAAACCAACCAAGCCATATTTGCAAAAATGAACCCTAAAATCAAGTTCACTGGCACTTAAGTCAGGATTTTTGGCTTTTAGGACTGGTTTGATTAAGTCATAAGCTCGGTCATATAAAAAATGCTCCAAATAATTACGATTGATAGAATAATAGGTGTTGCAGACAAACGCTTTGTTGGCTAAAATGTATTGAAAAATCGCAAGCATGCCTTTTTCCCAAGAATCGTCTGTTCGGTTATCACCAATCATTTGCTCACCATCTGAAATATATATCTTTTCAAGCAGGTCATACAAATCATTGAAATGATAGTAAAAGGTTTGACGATTGACATGCATGCGCTGAACCAACTCTGTCACAGTTACTTTGTCAAAGGATTTTTCCTGCATAATGTCTTTTAAAGTGCGGGCAAAGGCCTCTTCAGTTAATGTCTTCATAAATTCCCCTTCATCTATAACTATTTTATCATAAGCCCCTTTAAAAAAGGTGTTAGCGCTGTAATGTGCTATAATTGACCTATGAAAATCGGAGATAAAGACTTTTTCTACTTTTGGGAAAATAGCAAAGCTGCAAGCACAAGTGACAAAGCACGACTTGTACTACAAGAATTAATGGACATCTTAGAAATGCCAGAAGAATTATCTGGCGAGATTGCCCAGACTCGTAAGCTTTTAAATCAATTTTCGGATAACCTCACGCCCAATCACCCTTTTTGGAGTGAGTTAGCAAGACTTGTTCAAGTGGCTTACCCAGGAGAGAGCATGGCTGAGGACAATTTATTAGCGCACCAAGTGCATCAATGTCGCTATGTGATTTCTGCTTACCAAGCTCAGTGGGTCAGAGAAGAATTTCCTGCTAAGTCAGATTGGCAATCGATGCTAGCTTACTTAAAAGATAAAAAAGAGCGACGGTTTTGGCGGAGGCGATTTGATTTTGATTTGACAGAATCAGCTAGGCTCCATAACAAAGCACCCAAACGTGCCATTTTAGGATTTGAGCTGCCAATTAATCTAAAAATTTTGCTGGCTTTTCACACAGAATTTATCTTAGATAGTAGGGGGCATTTTGCTAATGAAATCGACCCGCAAGGTCAGACTCATAATGGTATTATTAACGGAGCTAGTTTTAACTATGCCAATCATAACGACCAGAGACACTATGAACTTGACGTTGCAGCGATAAAACGTCATGACCCACTTTTTCGTAAGCGCATTTTAGCCAATCAAGGCAATGCATTTCTAGCACCGCTCTGGATTAAGCGCCGTCGTCACACAGATTGGGAGCGCAGCTATTTTAATAAAAAAGGCCACTACGCCAGACAAGGGCGTAGCAGCTATCAAATGGTAAAACAACTGATTCGAAGATTTCGAAAAGATTTGCGCAATTGTTCGTAGGATTAATCCGCGAACAGTTTTTGAATGGCTAATCGGCATTTCGAAAGAGCGCTCGGGATATTTTCAAATAAGAAAGTCAAGCTTCTCATCACGGTTACTTCAGCAAGAGCAAAAATGAGGCAAAGCACCATGCTTTCATTGCTGAATTCATTTAGCATGAATAGTGAGCGTAGCGATGGAATAAGACTACAAATAATGAAACCAGCAAAGCAAGTGATAAAAATAGAAATCTTATACTTGTTGAGAGGTCTTGAAACATTTCTCAAAATCAAGAAACCAACAACGGCGAGCAGGTAAGTGCTGGCGATACCGATATCGTTTTGTGGAATGTCAAACAATTGACCGAATACAACCAAGCAAGCAATGGCTGAAAATGAAGTGAGCGAAGCTGGAAGAGCTGTCAGAATAGTTTCTTTTAGGAAGTTCTGATTTTTCTTGACAGTGTTTGTTTCTAATGACAGTAAGAATGCTGGAATCCCGATATTGAACATTGAGATGAGAGAGACTTGAGTAGGAGCAAGGGGATAAGTAAAAATCGTAATGATTGAAAAGATAGCTAGCAACATTGAAAAGATATTCTTGTATAAGAATAAGGTTGCTGAACGAGTGATGTTGTTAATAATTTGGCGACCTTGAGAGACAATATCTTTCATTTTTGAAAAATCTGAATCAAGCAAGACCACCTGGGCTGCTTGACGAGCTGCTTCGCTACCACTTCCCATTGCAATTGAGCAATCAGCTTCTTTCATCGCTAAGATATCATTGACACCGTCTCCAGTCATTGCGACTTTGTATTTGTTCTTTTTGAAGGCAAGCACCAAAACTTTTTTTTGTTCGGGAGTCACTCGTCCAAAAATAGTATGACTTAACGCAGCTTTTTCAATGTCTTCCTTAGTTTTTAAAGTACTGGCATCGATGTAGTTTTCTGAATCTAAAATCCCTGCTTGATTAGCAATTTTTGAAACGGTTAGAGGGTTATCACCAGATATGACTTTAATGGCAACGTCGTTTTCATTGAAGAATGAAAAAATTTCTTTAGCGTTTGCTCGGATATCATTTTTTATAGCTACAAATAGAAGTGGTACTGCATGGTCTTTGGTCATTTCAACTAAAGCTAAGATGCGTTTACCGTCTGAGGCATATTGAGTGAGTTTGGCTTGATTGACTTCTAGCATGTCCTGATTTAGTAAGATATCTGGAGCTCCTAAACGATAAGTGGCATTTTCTGTTTTGATTTGAGAATATTTGACTTTGGATGAGAATGGAGTTGCTTCAGCATTTTTAAAAGCTTCTTTCGAGGTGAAATATTCTCGCAAAGCCAACATTGTAATATTAGAATCAGGGATAGTATTGATGTATTTAGAAAGAATTTCTTGGTTAATGGTTAAATCTTTTTGTGCGACATGCTCAGGTAAGATAAGGTCTGTTACGGTCATTTTATTGGCTGTGATGGTTCCTGTCTTATCCACGCATAAAATGTCAACACGAGCTAAAGATTCAATGCTTTTCATGTCGTGTAACAAAACTTTTTTTCTAGCTAATTTCATTGCACTGATAGCAAGAGCAACAGTTACCAGTAAATAAAGCCCTTCAGGAATCATCCCAATCAAAGCACCGACTGTTGAGACAATACTGTCGCTAAACGTTTTGTGATTTAAAAATAACGACTGGCTAAATAAGGTAATGCCGATAGGAATAATGATAATTCCAGCAAATTTGATGATGCCTTCGATAGCACGAATCATATCTGTTTTTTTGTGTTTGACTTCTTTAGCTTTTTGCGTTAGCTTGGCGGCATATGAATCGTTTCCGACTGCGGTTAGTTTTGCGAGGCATTTTCCTGAGATAATAGAGCTACCTGATTTTAAATCACTACCGATTACTTTTTCAATTTCATCTTCTTCACCTGTTAGAAGAGATTCGTTGACGGATACTTTCCCGTCGACTAAAGTGGCATCGGCAGGAATTTGCCTTCCTTCATCTAGTAAAATGATGTCATCAAGCACCAATTCATCAATAGGGACAGATTGGTATTTACCATCTCTGATAACTTGGTAGGATGATTTTGAAATGACATTCAGCTGGTCTAATACTTTTTTAGAGCGCAGTTGTTGAGCGATTCCGATGATAATGTTAATGATGATAACAGGTAAAAAAGTTAAACTTTTAAAAGAACCAGCGATAATCAATAATAGGCTGATAATGGCAAAGATTAAATTGAAGTAGGTGAAAATATTTTGGCGAATGATAGAGCTTGTTGTTGCCGCATTTTCGTCAACCATTTTATTATTTTGACCATTTTTTAGGCGTTCTTCAACCTCTTTGATTGATAAGCCAGAAATCTTATTTGCTATCTCCTGAAATCTAATACTAAAAAAATCTAATAATTCTTACTAGGTCAGGGTAATTCTACTTTACTTTTTCAGGGAAATCAAGGAAAAACGGGGTCTCAAATTGTAAGATTTTTGTGGCAAGTTTAGCTAGCTTTGGAGCTTTTGAGAGGAATTATGGTATGATGAAGGTAAGAAATTAAGCAAGTCGAGGTGTTCTATGGCAAAGGTTTATGTAGCAGATGATGAGAAGAATATTCGTGATTTGATTGCCTCATTTTTGCGCGATCAAGGCTTAGAAGTTGAAGTCTTTGAAACAGGTGACCAGTTGCTTTTGCGTTTTATGGAAGAAGAAGCGGATGTGGTTATTCTTGATGTTATGATGCCAGGAACAAGTGGTATTGATATTGCGGCTATGTTGCGCAAACGCTCTGAGGTGCCTATTATTCTTTTAACCGCGCGTGATAGTGATGATGATTTTGTGAAGGGCTTTTCAGCTGGGGTTGATGATTATTTTACCAAACCATTTTCACCCTTGAAATTAAGCTTGCGCGTCAAAGCTATTTTAGCGCGCCAACCAGTTGTAAAAGATGGTGTTAATGAGGAAGATAAACCACTCACTTATGAAGGCTTGGAGATTTCTGATAAAGAACGCTCAGCTAGTTATCAAGGAAAAATGATTAAGCTAACGAACACAGAATTTGAACTCTTGAAAGTTTTGTTGTCACATAGCGAGGAGGCAATATCGCGCGATGACCT
The DNA here is from genome assembly GCF_011387195.1 of Streptococcus ruminicola. Taxonomy (NCBI): domain Bacteria; kingdom Bacillati; phylum Bacillota; class Bacilli; order Lactobacillales; family Streptococcaceae; genus Streptococcus; species Streptococcus ruminicola. Next base: position 338,298 of record NZ_CP046919.1, on the reverse strand, counting down.
TTTGCGTCAAGTATGGGGCTATGAAAGTGACGTCGAGACACGTGTGACAGATGATACCATCAAACGCCTGCGCAAAAAATTGAGAGGGGTTGAGAGTCATGTCCTTATTGAAACGGTTTGGGGCTATGGGTTCAAGCTCACGAAAAAAGATTAAGAAAGACAATCACTTGACGAAGAAAAAAAGATGGCAATCGCGTTTTCGAACGACCTTGTTTTTGCAGCCATTGACGATTTTGATTACTTCCTTCGCCATTATTTTGCTAGTCTTTAATGGTTTGTTAAAGTTGTTTCTGGCTGAAGAAGCTTTTACAGCGATTCAAAATCAATACGATACTTTAGATGCACTTTATGTCGGTGAGGATTTGCCAAAGATTTCAGATGGTAATATCTTTGAAACCACGTACGCCATCGTTGATGAAAACTTTAACATCAAATACATTTCAGCATCAACCTATGATTTGTCTGAAAAGCAAATTTCTGAGAAAGTCGTTGATTACTTTTCAGATAACAAGTCGATTGATTGGTTTGATGATGAATTTGATAATAGTTCGCAGCATTTTAAGAAGGTTAAGGTCTATGATTCGACTTATATGGTTAAGATGCAAGAATACCCTGGTACCTTTTCAGAAAGTTATATCAAGCAAGATAGTGATGACAGTAAGTCGCAAAACTATTATGTCTTTGTCTTTGCCAATGTCACTCCGATTGCGGACTTTGAAACCTATATCAATTACCTTCTGCTTTCGCTGATGGTGATTGTTGGTTTGATTGCTATCATAACCATCTTCTTAACCTCACGGAAATTAGATAAGCATTTTGGTGCTTTGAAATCTTACATTTTACGCGTCGGTAACCGTGAAGGTGATTTGCAGCCAGAAAATTTTGCTTACCGTGAATTTAACGAAGTTGGTCAGACTGTTGAGAAGATGAATGACATGATTGATGCTAACCAGCGCAGTCAGCAACTCTTTTTCCAAAATTCTTCTCACGAGCTGCGCACTCCGCTCATGTCCATTCAAGGTTATGCAGAGGCTATTAAAGAAGGAGTGGCTGCGGATGACCAAGAAGCTGCTAGTGTGATTTTAGACGAAAGCAGGAAAATGGCAGAGCTGGTTGATGATATTTTGACTTTGTCCAAAATGGAATCCGCTCAGCAACCTTTGAAACTAGAAAACTTCAATATGGTTGATTTGCTTTACGATGTGAGTTGGCACTTAAAAGCCAAAGCAGATGCGCGTGGTCTTGTCTTTGAACATAGATTTGCTTCTGACTATCTAGATATTGAAGCTGATGAAAAGCTTATCGAGCGAGCTATTGCTAATATCTTATCAAATGCGGTTCGTTACGCTAAAAAGACAGTTAGCATTTCTTGTGAATTGTTAGAAAATCAAATGCTTGAAATTCGCTTATCAAATGATGGAAAAACTATTTCTGATAAGGATAAAGCTCATCTTTTTGAACGTTTTTATAAAGGTGAGGGAGGGCATTTTGGTATAGGACTTGCCATCACTAAGGAAATCATCGAACGTCATCATGGTGACATTCAAGTGACCTCAGATGACCAAGAAACTTGCTTTGTCATCACTCTTCCACTACATCAGCATTAAAAAAACACCTGTTGGGACTTAGTTCTCAGCAGGTATTTTTATCTTTCTTACACTTTTGTAAGCGGGAGATTCCTTAAAATAAGATAAACTAAATTGAGGCCAAAACTTGCCACACTTTTGCCACAGCTTTTCGAGACTTTATCCAAGCTTTCTCAAGTAATCTTCGTTATAATATGGTTACAATATTGAAGCGAGGAAAAGATGAAAGGAATTAAGAAGTATTGGGTTATTCTTGTCTTACTTGGTTCACTTGCTTTGGGGCTTTTAGGAACTTATGCTTATCATCAATTTGGCTATAAGTTAACGACAAATGAGATCAAACAAATTGCTTACCAAAACGCAGGAATTAAGAGTAAGGATATAAAATCACAAGAATTTGTAAAAAGTAGAACTGGTTTAGCAGCAACTTATGTGGTTAAACTAGAAACAAATTCAAAATCATATGCCTATACTATCAATGCTTCTTCAGGTTCTATCATCGAACGACATTACAAGAAAAAATAAGCCTTGGCTTGGTATTGGTAAAGAATGAAATGAAAGAGGAATTCAATCCTATTGCTGAATTGAATGTAATATCAGAATGAAAAAGAAGATTATGTATATATTGCTATTAATCGTTTTGCCACTTGCTTTGATTAGTTACCTATTAGAAGTATTTGGGTTAAAACTCATCAGTTGGCGACGATAAGACTACGACAATTAAGGGAGGGGATGCGATGACAGAAACAGGATCACAGAGAAAATACATTCAGATTTTAACTGGAATTGGATTTATTATCTCCATTGCTTTGTTTATTTTCTTCAAACAGCACCCAGCTTACTTCCAAGTTGGCGGGCTTTTCCAAAGTTATTTAGGAAATCTTGGTCTCTTTGCACCGCTGATTTTTATGGCTTTGCAAGTGGTTCAGGTGATTTATCCAATTGTTCCTGGTGGGATGACCAGTGTGATTGGTTATATTGCTTTTGGTCCGATTTGGGGATTCGTTTATAACTTCACCGGTATCTTTATTGGTTCTCTTATCGCCTTTGCTTTAGCGAGACGTTACGGAGAAACATTTGTGAAGGCTTTTGTTTCCCAAGAGACTTACGATAAGTATATTGGTTATCTAGATAAGAATAACGGGAAATCTTATGCGATGATTCTTGGAGCTGCTTTTGCTCTACCTGGTTTCCCAGATGACTTTCTTTGCATGGTTTCTGGGTTATCGAAAATGTCGTTTAAGAAATTCGTTACGATTTTCCTGATTACAAAACCTGTCACACTCTATCTCTATACGATTATTGGTTACAAAGGACTTAGCTATTTGCTTACTTTATTCCAATAAAAAAGCTCCAGCTTTAAAGCTGGAGTTTTTTGTTGTTTTATTCGGCTGCTTTTTCCCATTTTTTAGCTAAACGACGAGAAATCGTTGAAATGCTAAAGTTAATCACAAAGTAAATGGCAGCGATAAGAGCATAAAGGGTAAAGACTTGACTGGCTTCGAAATAGCGTCCCATCAAGATTTGACTTTTACCGAATAATTCTTGAATAGCGATAACAGAGTAAAGAAGTGAAGTATCTTTAATAACTGTTACAAATTGTGAAATGATAGCTGGCAACATTTTACGAAAAGCTTGTGGGAAGACAATGTAGATAAAAATCTGGAAGTTTGTCATTCCTTGAGCTAGACCAGCTTCTGTTTGTCCATGGTCAACACCATTTAAACCACCACGAATGATTTCTGCAAGAGCAGCAGAGGTAAAGACAGTGAAGGCTGTGATACCAGCAGGTGTTGACTTCATTTGGAAAACAAGAAAGATAATGAATATCCAAAGCAAGTTTGGTACATTGCGGACAAATTCAATATAGATACTTGAAATCAAATGAAGTACAGGATTTTTTCCATTTCGCATGACGGCAAGCACTGTTCCGATAAGCGTTGAGAGTACAATGGAAATAAATGAAATATAGATGGTTAGCCACAATCCTTGGAGGATGAAGCTAAGGTTGGTCGGTGTTAATACTGACATTTAATTCTCCTCCTAAAGTGAATATGATTTTTTGTTTTCTTCTTCTTTGTGGCGCGCCCAAGTTGCTAGTGGGAAGCACATGATGAAGTAAAGGAGTGCTGCACCAGCAAATGCAGGAACATAGTTGGTTGTTTCGTAAGCCCAAGCTTTGGCTGTGAACATGATATCTGCTCCTGAAATGATAGCAACAGTAGAAGTATTTTTAATCAAGTTAACCACTTGGTTAGTTAGTGGTGGCAAGATAGTACGCACAGCTTGTGGTAGGATAATCAAACTCATGGTCTGACTATAAGTGAATCCTTGTGATAGTGCGGCTTCTGTTTGTCCTTTTGGAACTGCTTCGATACCTGAGCGAATGACTTCGGCGATGTATGCCCCGTGATAAAGTCCAACGCAAAGGACTGCTGTAAAGAATGTTGAAATCATGATAAGACCATTAGTCATAATGGCAAGACCATAATAGACGAAAACAAATTGCACCAAAAGTGGTGTGTTTTGAAAGACTTCTACATAAACACGCGCAATAGCTTTCAAGACTTTGCTTTTTGATGATGACATTGCACCAAAAATCACACCGAGGACAAATGCTAAAAGCAAAGCACAAAATGACATCCCTAAAGTGTATAGGAAGCCCTTAGCAAATTCACCAAAGTTGGCAAAGAAATCTGCCCAACGTGAGAGGGCAAATGGACTCGCTGCTGCGGTTGTTAATAAAAACATGTCAATTCTCCTCTCTTAATTATTCTCTGCTTTTGCAGGTTTTAAATCATATTTATCATAAAGCTTTTGCAGGCTACCGTCAGCTTTCCACTTGGCTAGCAAGTCATTGACATAATCAATGGTTGCTTGGTTAGATTTTTTAGCTGCGATACCGTATTCTTGAGTATTGAAACCTTCATCGATAATGGCAGTTTTTTTGCTGACATAACCAGTCAAGATTGACTTATCAACTGAGAAAGCATCGATACGTTTCGCGTGAAGTGAAATAGCGAGTTCTGGGAAAGAACCAAGTTGAACAAATTTGAATTTTAAGTTATGTGTTTTTCCGTATTCTTCAATTGTCAGTTTAGTTGTTGAACCTTGAGCTACTCCGATAGTTTTACCATCGAGGTCAGAGATTGTTTTTAAACCTTTACCTGTATTAACTAAAAAGCCAATCTCGTCATAATAGTAAGGATTTGAAATAGCATAGGAAGCTTTACGCTCATCAGTAATTGTATAAGTGGCAATCAAAAGATCGATTTGTCCGTTATCAAGAAGGGCTTCACGAGTTTGAGTTGTAACAGCTGTGTAAGCAACTTTAACACCAAGTGTCTTAGCGATTTTTTTCGCTAAATCAATTTCCATTCCTTCATATTTGCCGCTCTCAGCTGAATAATAGCCGAAGTTTGGGACGTCTTGCTTGACACCGACTTTAAGAACGCCAGCATCTTGGATTTTTTTAATCTGCTCAGATGTTGTATCAGCAAAAGTTTTTGAAGCAGTGAAAAAGCTCATAAAGAGCAATGAGAGACTAGCTAGAACGGCTAAACAAATTTTTTTCTTCATAAGAGACTCCTTATTTTTGAGAGACATTATCACTGGTGTGATTAATGACTTTGCTCAAGAATTGTTTAGCACGTGGCTCTGTAGGATTATCAAAGAAACCTTGAACATCGGTTGTATCAACGAGAATTTGTCCTTCAGCCATGAAAATAATACGATCAGCAACTTCACGAGCAAAGCCCATTTCGTGGGTAACAACAACCATATTCATGCCTTCTTTAGCAAGATTTTGCATGACAGCAAGAACATCACCGATAGTTTCTGGGTCAAGCGCTGATGTTGGTTCGTCAAAGAGAAGGAGCTCTGGTTGCATTGCTAGGCCACGAGCGATTGCCACACGTTGTTTTTGACCACCAGACAGCATGCCTGGATAAGAATCTTTACGATCCCACATATTAACGTAAGTTAAGAATTTTTCCGCAATTTGTTCTGCCTCTTCTTTTGATTTTCCAAGGACTTTAATAGGTGCTAAGGTTACATTTTCTAACACGGTTTTGTGCAGATAGAGGTTAAAATGTTGGAAAACCATGCCGACTTCTTTACGAAGTTGCACCAAATCTTTGGCAGAAGCGTTAGCTAATTCGTGTCCATTAACCTTTAAGCTACCTGTTTCGATTGATTCGAGTGCGTTCATTGTTCGGATAAGAGTTGATTTACCAGAACCTGATGGGCCAAGAAGAACTACGACCTGCCCTTTCTCGATTTCTAGGTTAATATTTCTGAGGGCGTGATAGTCGCCATAGTATTTTTCAACGTTTTTAAATTCAATAAGTGCCACACTTGTCTCCTTTTCAAAGATAAGAATTTCTTGTTAGGTTTTCTGACATCTAACAAGATGGGTTAGTTTATCTTACCACATTGCTTTGTTAACTGTCAAATATTTCAGAAAATTTAAATAAGTGATAAAGGAAAATAGATTGAATTTTAAGGTCAATTGTTACGTTCTGGTTTCAAAAGTATCCAAGGTTTCCAATTAATCTTGAATTTTGATATAATTAAGGATAGAGGTCATTTTTGTAAATAAAATGACATAGAAATTGTTGTTTGAGAATTTTTTATTCTACTGACATAGAATTGAAGAGGTGACATATGAAAAAAATTCTTATTGTTGATGATGAAAAACCAATTTCAGATATTATTAAATTTAACTTAACTAAAGAAGGTTATGAAACTGTTACGGCTTTTGATGGTCGTGAAGCAATTGCTAAATTTGAAGAAGAAAATCCTGATTTGATTATCTTGGATTTGATGTTGCCAGAATTGGATGGACTTGAAGTTGCAAAAGAAGTTCGTAAAACAAGTCATATTCCGATTATTATGCTTTCTGCTAAAGATAGCGAGTTCGATAAAGTTATCGGTCTTGAAATCGGTGCAGATGACTACGTTACAAAACCTTTCTCAAATCGTGAATTGTTAGCACGTGTCAAAGCACACCTTCGTCGTACTGAGAACATCGAATCAGCCGTCGCTGAGGAAAATGCTTCTTCATCAAATTCTGAAATTACCATCGGCGATTTGAAGATTTTGCCTGATGCCTTTGTTGCCCAAAAACGTGGCGAAGACATTGAATTAACACACCGTGAATTTGAATTACTTCATCACTTAGCTACCCACATGGGACAAGTGATGACGCGTGAATACCTTTTGGAAACTGTCTGGGGTTATGACTATTTTGGTGATGTCCGTACAGTTGACGTAACAATCCGTCGTTTACGTGAAAAAATCGAAGACACACCAAGTCGTCCAGAATACATTTTGACACGTCGTGGTGTTGGATATTACATGAAGTCTTATGAATAATATAATGTCACAGAATCAGTATCTGTTTGAGCAGGCAATCTTGTTTTTGCTCGCTTTTGTCGCTGTATATTTTATTCATTTAGCGATAAGAGATTATCGAACTTCAGTTAATATTCGTCGTTTGAGTGGTAAGGTTCGTGAGCTTATCACTGGTAAATACACTGAAGACATCATTATTGAAAAAGATAGAGATTTGGCTGAACTTGCTGGTCAGTTAAATGACTTGTCAACGGTTTTTCGCTTGGCTCAGGAAAATCTTGCGCAGGAAAAAAATCGTTTGGCTAGTATTTTGTCTTACATGACTGATGGTGTCTTGGCTACTGACCGTTCTGGAAATATCACCATGATTAACCAGACAGCTCAGCAGCAACTTAATCTGGAACGCGAAGAAGCTCTTGGAATGAATATTGTTGATATTCTTGGGGACGATAGCGATTATACCTACCATGATTTGGTTTCTAAGACACCTGAGATTGTTCTAAATCGCCGTGATGAGACAGGTGAATTTATCACTTTGCGAATTCGTTTTGCGCTAAATCGTCGTGATAGTGGCTTTATCTCAGGGTTGATTGCTGTTTTACATGATACAACGGAACAGGAAAAAGAAGACCGTGAACGTCGCTTGTTCGTTTCTAACGTTAGTCATGAATTGCGTACGCCACTGACTTCGGTTAAATCTTATCTTGAGGCACTGGATGAAGGGGCTCTGAAAGAAGATATTGCACCAAGTTTCATTAAAGTTTCTTTGGATGAAACCAACCGTATGATTCGCATGATTTCTGATTTGCTTAATCTGTCTCGAATCGACAATCAAACGGTGCAATTAGAAGTTGAAATGACGAACTTCACAGCCTTTATGACGTCTATTTTGAATCGTTTTGACCAGATTAAGAGCCAACACACGGTTGCTGGCAAGCAATACGAAATTGTCAGAGACTATCCGATCAAGTCAATCTGGGTTGAAATTGACCCAGATAAGATGACCCAGGTCTTGGATAATATCCTAAATAATGCCATTAAGTATTCACCAGACGGTGGTAAAATCACTGTTAGCATGAAGACAACTGAAACTCAGTTGATTATTTCGATTTCTGATGAAGGACTTGGTATTCCGAAGAAAGACTTGCCGTTAATCTTTGACCGTTTCTACCGTGTTGATAAGGCTAGAAGTCGTGCCCAAGGTGGTTCAGGGCTTGGACTTGCCATTGCTAAAGAAATTGTCAAACAACATAAAGGATTTATTTGGGCTCAAAGTACCTATGGTAAGGGCTCAACATTTACAATTGTTCTTCCGTATGAGAAGGATTCTGATATTTATGATGAATGGGAGGATGACGAGGACTAGATGTCTGAGAATGCTTTTAAATACAGTGTCTTAGCCTCCGGTTCAACTGGAAATTCATTTTATGTGGAAACGCCACAAAAACGTCTTTTGATAGATGCAGGTTTGACTGGTAAGAAAATTACCAGTCTTCTTGCTGAAATTGACCGAAAACCAGAAGATTTGGATGCTATTTTGATTACGCACGAACACTCTGATCACATTAAAGGAGTAGGAGTGCTGGCTCGCAGATACAATCTTGATGTATATGCCAATGCCAAAACTTGGCAAATGATTGATGAGCGCAACATGATTGGAAAACTTGATGTTGGGCAAAAACATGTCTTTGAACGTGGTAAAACATTGACTTTTGGTGATATTGATATTGAAAGTTTTGGAGTCAGTCACGATGCTGTCGATCCGCAATTTTACCGTTTGATGAAAGATAATAAGTCATTTGTCGTTCTGACAGATACTGGTTATGTTAGTGACCGAATGGCGGGTGTGATTGAAAATGCTGATGGTTATCTGATTGAGTCAAACCATGATGTTGAGATTTTGCGTGCGGGTTCTTATCCGTGGAGCTTGAAACAACGTATTCTATCTGATCGTGGTCACTTGTCAAATGAAGATGGTGCTGATACCATGATTCGTACTATCGGCAATCGCACAAAAAGAATTTATCTTGGACACTTGAGTAAAGAAAATAATATCAAAGAATTGGCTCATATGACCATGGAAAATAACTTGATGCAAGCTGATTTTGCTGTTGGTCATGACATGACTGTTTTTGATACATCACCTGATGAAGCAACGCCTTTAGCAGGTCTATAAGAACAAAAGCCTAGCACTAAAGCGCTAGGCTTTTATAGTTACCATAAAAACGTGCCTATAATAGAAAAGAATTACAGGGATTTTAGCGAGAATTCCCATTTTTTCTAACTTTCTGGTATAATAAAATAGTCTATAAAAGGAAAATTAATGTTTTAAATAAACTAGTCTGGAAAAGGCTTAATTGATTAAAAATAGACCAATTTTTGAAGGGAGATTTATTTATGCAAGCTTTAGATACAAAACTTCAGCGAGACTTTGGTATCGCATTTGAAGATAAAACATTGCTTGAAACTGCATTTACTCACACATCTTACGCTAATGAACATCGCCTCCTAAACATTTCACACAATGAACGCTTGGAATTTTTAGGAGACGCGGTTCTTCAACTTTTGATTTCTCAGTATTTGTTTAAAAAATATCCGAAGAAACCAGAAGGTGATTTGTCTAAGATGCGTTCTGTTATTGTTCGTGAAGAATCATTAGCAGGTTTTTCACGCTACTGTGGTTTTGATGAATTCATCAAACTTGGTAATGGTGAAGAAAAATCTGGTGGACGAAACCGCGACACTATCTTAGGTGACTTATTTGAAGCTTTTCTTGGTGCCCTTTTGATGGACCAAGGGGTTGAAGCGGTTAATAAATTTTTGAATCAAGTCATGATTCCGCAAGTTGAAAAAGGTAACTTTGAACGTGTCAAAGATTACAAAACAACATTGCAAGAATTATTGCAAGGCCACGGTGATGTCACTATTGACTATCGTGTGTCAAATGAATCTGGTCCTGCACATGCCAAAGTCTTTGAAGTGACTGTGTATGTCAATGACGAAGCTAAAAGTAAAGGAATCGGAAAATCTAAGAAATTAGCTGAGCAAGATGCTGCTAAAAATGCGCTTGCCACTCTTCAATAAGACGTTTGAAAGGAATTCGTAAAGGCAAATGTCCAACCTGCCTAGGTCATATGATACGTGTTTGACGTAGCCTAGAAGACGATAAGAAGGTCTGTTAAGCTCTTCTTAGTTGTTAGCTCGGGAAGGTCTTTGCCTTTTCATCTCTCATTTTATGTATTTAAAAGAAATTGAAATGCAGGGCTTTAAGTCCTTTGCAGACAAGACGACAATTGAATTTGATAAGGGAGTTACAGCCGTTGTAGGTCCAAATGGTTCTGGTAAATCTAACATTACCGAAAGTTTACGTTGGGCACTTGGGGAATCTTCTGCTAAAAATTTACGTGGTGGTAAGATGCCAGATGTGATTTTTGCTGGAGCTGAAAACCGCAAACCATTGAACTATGCTCAAGTTGTTGTTAGCTTAGATAATTCAGATGGCTTTATCAAAGATGCTAAAGAGACAATTCGTGTAGAACGCCATATTTACCGAAATGGCGATAGCGAGTACTTGATTGATGGTCGCAAGGTGCGTTTGCGTGATATTCATGATTTATTTATGGATACAGGTCTTGGTCGTGATTCTTTCTCAGTCATTTCGCAAGGTCGCGTTGAAGAGATTTTCAACAGTAAACCAGAAGAACGTCGTGCGATTTTTGAAGAAGCTGCAGGTGTTTTAAAATACAAGACACGTAAAAAAGAAACACAAACTAAGCTCAATCAAACCCAAGATAACTTGGACCGCCTTGATGACATTATCTACGAACTGGAAGCTCAAGTGAAACCTTTGGAGCGCCAAGCACAAGTTGCTAAGGAGTTTATTGGTTTGGAAGATGAGCGCAAGCAACTTCACTTGAATGTCTTGGTAGAAGATATTCAAACTGACAAAGCGCGTTTGGATAGCTTAAAAGAAGATTTGGCTAGCATCAAGTCAGACTTGTCAGCTTATTATGAACAGCGCCAGCAATTTGAAAAACAAAATCAAGCCTTAAAAGCTAAACGTCACCAATTGTCTGAAGAAATGGCGACAAAACAAGCTGGCTTGGTGGATATTACAAAAGCTATTTCTGACCTTGAACGCCAAATGGATTTGATTGCCTTAGAATCAAGCCAAAAAGAAGAGAAAAAACAAGCGGCTACTAGCCAATTGGCTGAGCTTAAGGCTAGTCAGGAGAGCTTGCGAGAAGAATTAGCACAAAAAAAAAATCAGCTCGCAAAATTAGATGACGAATTGACCGAAACTACAGCAAGAATTCAAAAATTACAAGCTGAATTGGATCGCTTTTCAACTGACCCAGATCAAGTCATTGAAAAATTACGTGAAGAATTTGTTAGCTTGATGCAAGAAGAAGCTGATTTGTCTAACAAGTTAACCATGACACAAGCTGATATTGATAATCAAAAACAATTATCAGAATCAAAATCTGAAGAATTAGCACAGACACAGGCTAACTTGGAAGCGTTAAAAACGGATGCTAAAGATGCTCTTGAAAGCTTTGAAGCCGCACGCAAACAAGTTAAAGAGCTTCTAGACGCTTATCAGGAGTTA